>CAZZBA010000235.1:0-6601 GCA_964652765.1 uncultured Victivallales bacterium
ACCGGGAACCGAAGAGACGGCCATTGAACAGGCCGCCCGCGTCCTGATCGCGGAAGGTGCCACAGCGGTCGGCATCACACAGGGGAAACAAGACGCCTGGCTGGTCACCGCCACAAGCGCAAGGCGTTTCGCGATTCCCCGTGTGGACGTGATCAGTACGCTGGGATGCGGGGATGCCGTCAATGCGGGCTGCGTGTTCGCCCTGCAACGCGGGGATACCCTTCCGGACGCCTTCGCCTTCGGACTGGCCTGCGGTGTCTCCAACGCCATGCACCGCCTGCCAGGACGGATCGATCCCGCCCGCATCGACAAGCTCCTCGCCGAGATCAGGACACCGTAGGCAAGGCTGACCACACGGGGCCACCGGACGAAAACGAGTTGGTAACTGGGGAAGATTAAGGCGAAAGATTAAGGCAAAAGATTAGGGGTGGAGCATAAGCAACCTTTATCTTTCGCCCTAATCTTTCGCCCTAATCTAGTTGACAAGTAGTGTGCCAAAATGACCAAGTTATTGGCAAGCCAACGCCATCGGCGCGCTGGCTGGAAACGCAGCCTTCAACGCGCTGGTTGAGTGGTCGCGATGCCGCGGCGGGAGAGCAGCGAGCCTTCGGCGACGTAAAGCTGCAGCAGGGCCAGCCGGGCCTGGACGCGCGCCCGCTGTTCCTCGATCATGCTGGCGAGCAGGTCGCGCTGGGCTTGCGCCACCATCAGCGCAGTGCCCGTGCCTACCTGGAAGCGCTCGATCTCGGACTCTACCGTCAGCTCCTGGAAGCGGCGGGTCTCGGCACTGGCCTCGATCTGCCGCTGTGCACGCTCCAGCTCGTTCAGCGCGATCATGACACGGCTACCGACCTGGAGCCGCAGATTCTCGACCGCCGCCTGCGCCTGGTCGTGCCGGAAACGGGACTCCGCGTCACGGGCGTTTTCCACCCGCGCTCCCAGCGTCCGGCTGAGACTTACCCCGACCTGCACATCGTAATTGTCGCCGCTGATATCCGACCAGGCCTCGCCCTCATCACTCCCGTAGCCGGTCTTGGCCAGCCGCGCAAAGAAGTCCAGTCGCGGCAGCAGTCCGTCGCGGGTCATGACGGTCTCAAGCCGCCGCTGTTCCATCCGCAACTTCGCCTCGGTCAGGTCGGCACGCGAGGCTTCCGCCAGTTCGATGCGCATCGCCGCCGTGTCCGCCGCATTCGCCTCGGGTAGCTCGGGCGGGGTCTGCGGGATCACGCTTTCGGTCATCACACCCGGCGCGATCAGGGCCAGCAATTCAAGACGACTGCGGACATGGGCGGCACGGGCATCGATCAGCACCTGCCGGCGACGGGCGACTTCCGCCTGCGCCACCGCCTCCTCGTTGCGGGCCAACTGGCCG
This sequence comes from uncultured Victivallales bacterium, assembly GCA_964652765.1. Taxonomy (GTDB): domain Bacteria; phylum Verrucomicrobiota; class Kiritimatiellia; order UBA8416; family UBA8416; genus UBA8416. The sequence continues at coordinate 1,373 of CAZZBA010000235.1, forward strand.
ACCTCGATACGCTGGCGGATATCGGCAAGCTGCTTTTCCGCCACCTCAAGCGCCTGACGGGTAATGGCGATGGATTCGCCCGCCAGCCAGAAGCGCCAGTAGACCGTCTCGACCTCCGCCACCACCGCCTCGGTATAGCCGTGCAGCTCCGCCTGCGAGATCTCCAGCCCCAGTTGCGCCTGACGGACCGCGACAAGATTGACCGTGCGCCCCCTGCCCTGTAGCAGCGCCTGGGTGAGCGAAAGATTCACACGGGCCTCATCCTGGCCCGGTGCCCGGTTGGAGGTTTCGCCCGCCTGTTCCAGCGAGAGTTCGACGTCCGTCCCCGTTGAGAACTCCCGCCGCACGCCGGCCTGCAGCCGGTTCTCCTCGATATCGGAATCGAACTGCTCGCCCGTGGAACGCGCAATCTCGCTGCTGCTGGCCTCACGCCGCGAGACCTCGGCAAACAGCTCGGGCGCGAACCGGGCGCGTTCACGGGACAGGAACGTACCGGCGATCAGGGGCTCGAACGACTGCACATCCAGGTCACGGTTGTTCTGCAGTGCCAGCGACACCGCCTGCTCGAGGGTCAGTGTCTCCATATCCGGCGGCACCGGTGCTGCCACCGTCCCGGTCTGGCCGCCGGGTCCAACAAGCTGCTGGGGCTCGGTGACGGGATCGTCACCGGCGGGGGGCATCGCGGAACGGCAGGCACCTGCCAGCAGGAGCACGGGTAGGATCAGTAACGTCTTCATTTAACCTCTTCAATTGGATTGTGTTGATGATCTCGATGGAAAAGCGCAAAGACAACGGGAATCAGCAGCAGGGTGATCAACGTGGCACCGGTGAGCCCGCCGACAACGGCGCGCGCCAGCGGGGCCTGGGCGTCCGCGCCTTCCCCGATACCCAGAGCCAGCGGCACCAGCGCCAGCACCGTGGTCAGGGTGGTCATCAGGATCGGACGCAACCGCCGACGCCCAGACTCCGCCACCGCATCCACCAGGGGCATCCCGCTCCTGAGAAGCTGGCTGGACTGATCCACCAGCAGGATGGCGTTGTTGACCACGATACCCGCCAGCATGATACAACCGATGTAGGATTGCAGGTTGAATGTGGTCCCGGTCAGGAACAGCGTCACCAGCACCCCGATAACCGCCATCGGCACCGACGCCATGACCACGAGCGGATTGATCAGCGATTCGTACTGGCAAGCCATTACCATATAGACAAACAACAGCGCCAGCAGCAGCGATACCAGCATCTCGCCGCGGGCACGTTGCTGCTCCTCGTAATTGCCGGCAAGGAGGAACGTGTACCCCTCCGGGCGGGCGGTATTGTCCAGTAGCGCCTGCACATCCTGTGCCACCGACCCCATGTCGCGTCCGGCGATGTTCGCGGTGACCTTGACGAGTCGTTGCTGGTCCTTGCGCTCGATCAACAGGGGCCCTTCGTTGCGGCGGGTGGTGATCAGGTTCCGCAGTGCCACCTGCTGGCCATCCGCACCGGTTATGACCAGGTCCAGGATGTCATCCAGAGCCATCTTGTCGGCCTCTTTCAGCCGGACCAGGATGCGGTACGAATTGCCATCCACCTGGTAATCACCGGCCTGAGAGCCAGCCATCGCGGTTTCCAGGAAACGGGCGATGTTGCTGACACTGAGGCCCAGCGCGGCAGCCTTGGCGCGATCAATGACCACCTCCTCCTGGGGCAATCCCGTCTCGGACGACACTTTCACGTCGGTCACATTCGGGACCGCCTCGATCTTCTTGCCCAGGGTGCGGGCGAGCGTATCGAGAACCTTGAGGTCAAAACCACGGACTTCAACCATCAACCCCTCATCATCACCCAGCAGGCGGGCCAGCAGGAACTGCCCCTGCGGGGCGCGCGTGCGGATCACCATGCCGGGAATGACACCATCCAGCCTCCGCCTCAAGTCGCCGGCAATCTCCGTGTTGCTGCGGGTGCGCTGAGCGGCAGGCGACAAGGACAGCCGCATCTCCATGCGCGAGAAACTGCCACCATTGCGGCTGGCGCCGACCGACGTCACCGAGGAGACCAGCTCCGGGGTGTTCGCCTGTACAATCGCCTCGACCCGCCGCGAAAGGTCGTCCACCAGCGAGATGCGGGTCCCGGTCTCCATCTCGCCATCGATACGCACTTCGCCCTCGTCACTGGGTGGCAGGAACTCACTGCCGATGAACGGCAGAAGGAAAAGGCTTGCTACCAGTAGGAGGACAGATACCGCCACGGTAAGCAGGCGGTGGCGCAACACCAGGCGCAAGAGATCGCGGTACTGGTTATCGAACGCCTTGAACCAGCCGTCGACCTTGACAGCCAGCCGGCCGGCAACCGTGTCACGCCTCCGGTGGAGCGCCTCCGGCGAGACCAGCAGGCGCGAGGCCAGCATCGGCACCAGGCTCAGCGAGACCAGGAGCGCGCAGACCAGCGAGAAAACAACCACCAGCGCCAGCTCCTTGAACAGCACCCCGGAAATGCCGCGCACGAACACCAGCGGAAGAAAGATGACGAGTGTCGTAAGGGTACTGGCGATAATCGCGTCGGCCACCTCGTTGGTACCGGCGATCGCCGCCTGCTCCGGGGTCTCGCCCTCCTCGTCCTGGCGGCGGAAGATATTCTCCAGCACGACCACGGAACCATCCACCATCATGCCGACACCCAGGGCCAGTCCGCCGAGAGTCATCAAATTGAGCGTGTACCCGCCGAAATAGATCAGCGCGAACGTGGCCACCACCGAGATGGGGATCGCCAGCGCGATGACCACGGTACTGCGGATGTTGCGCAGGAAGAATAGCAGCACCAGCACCGCCAAGCCGCCGCCATAGAGCACGGAACTGGTCACGTTGGCAATGGACCGCTCGATGAAGTTCCCCTGGTCGATCACGGGGATCACGCGCACCTGCGGGTAATCGCGGTTGACGCGCTCGATTTCCGCGAAGATACCCTGCGCGACATCAACCGTGTTGGCGTCCGGCTGCTTGCGAATGCCCACGCGGATACCGCTCGAATTGTTGATGCGGACGAGGCGGCGCAGATCCTGGTACGTGTCCAGCACATCGGCGACCTGGCCGATCGTGACCGGTGCACCACCTCGCTGCTCGATCACGGTATTGCGGATCTCATCCAGGCTCGTGAACTGCGCGGGTGCCCGCAGTGTGACTTCATGACGCCCTTGCTCGATTCGCCCGGCAGGTAAATCCAGATTGGCGTTGACGACGGACTGCAGGACCCGGTCGAGGGAAAGCCCCAGCGCCTTGACCCGCTCCGGCTTGAGCTCGATACGGATTTCGCGATCATAGCCGCCGAATACATCCACCTGCGCCACGCCGGGAACGCGCGAGAACCGCTCAAGCAGCTCCTCGTCCAGCAGCGAGGTCAGATCGACCGGATCGAGTTCGCTGGAAACACCCAGGATTACCACGGGGAACTGGTTGATATCGAACTTGAAGATACGCGGGCGGACATCATCCGGCAGGTTGCGGAGCCCGTTCTCCAGCGCACCCTGCATGTCGATCGCGGCACTGTCGACATTGGCCCCCCACCCGAAATTCACCGTCACCAGACTGGTGCCTTCGGTCGATACCGAGGTGATGTCCTCGATCCCCGGCACCGAGGACGCGATTTCCTCGACAAAATGGGTGATCAGGCGCTCGACCACTTCAGGGCTGGCGCCGGGATACTCCGTCCGCAGGCTCAGCGTCGTCGTCTCGATCTCGGGCAGCAGGTCGGTACGCAGCCGGCTCATCGACGTCGCGCCCAGCACCAACACCATCAGCGTGACCATGGTGGTGAATATCGGGTGGCGCACGGAGAATTCAGGCAGTTTCATCAGTTGCCCTCATCTGCCGTGATCACCTGCACGGGGACACCGTCCGCAAGCAACTGGTGACCGAGGGTAACCACACGTCCCTTGATCGGCGGACTCACGATCTGCACGCGCCCGTCGCTCTCGATTCCCGTCTGCACCGGCACCCAGCCAACCGTATTCGCCGTCTCGTCCAGCAGGAAAACACCGGTTTCACCCGCCCGACTCGAAAGCGCGGCCAACGGGACATGCACGGCATCCTCGACCGTCTGCAGCACCGCCCTGGCACGGACAAACATGCCTGGCTTGAGGCGCTCATCCGCGTTTCCCGAGACGATTTCCACCCGTGCCTGCCTCGAATCCTCCCGGAACACCGGCGAGATCCTGGAGACCTCGCCGGGAAACGCCTCACCCGGAAACGCATCGGTAAAGAGATCCACCCGCTGACCAGGCTGGATCAAGGCATAGTCGCGTTCCGGCACGAAGAAGACCGCGCGGATCGGCTGGAGCCTGACCACCGAGAACAACGGCGTGTTGGCGGCAACCGTATCGCCTTCATTGGCGAAGCGCTCGGCCACGACGCGGGTATCATCGCCATCCGACCAGACAGCCGTGATGCGGGTGTAGCTCAGGCGGATCTCGGCAGTCGCCAACGCCGCCTGACGCGCCTCGACGTTGGCTTGGGCGACCTGCAATGCCGAACGACGCATGATGACCTCGGTCTTGGCCGTATCCAGCGCGGCATCCGAGGCCACGCCACGCTTCTGAAGGGTATCGATGCGTGTAAATTCCCCTTCCGATAGTTCCTTCCGGTTTGCCGCCTCCGACGCCTGGGCCGTCGCTACCGCCAGTTCCGCCTTGGCACTGGTAACCGCCTGGGCGTATTCGGCATCATCCAGCAAGGCCACTTCGTCGCCACGCTTCACCCGGTCCGACAGGTCAACCAGTATCCGGGCAATACGCCCCGAAATCTTCGGAGCCACCTTCAATTCAGCCGAGGCTTCCAGCGTACCACTGAACAGGCGGCGCCATTCCATACGCCCGATCCCCACCGCCCCGACCTCGACCGGCATCACCCGCGCACCCCCCGGACGCCTGGCAGCGGTGGAATCATCGCCACGGCGACGCACCAGCGTAACCACGACCGCCACCGCCACGACCGCAAACACCATGATCATCGCGATCTTCAAACAACCTGTTTTCATAAGTTAAACACCCTGATTGATAGCCACAAAAGACACAGAATACACAATAAAGCATCAGTCTGCATGTCTTTTGATAATTACGGACCTGCCCCTATCAAACCCTGGGCCGCTTGAGGGCCTTTCTCGCTTTGGATTCCAGTTTCTTGATGCTCTCCACCGTGGGAAGTTCCTCGGGCATGGTGCCCCCGAGTTCCTTGATCGTCTGCCGGACTTTCGCGC
>CAZZBA010000236.1:0-6597 GCA_964652765.1 uncultured Victivallales bacterium
TGTGACTCTATCCGGGACGGGCGTTATAAACTACAACGTAGCTAACGCGGTTTCACCTACCGCAGCCACTGCGGGGGCTGGCTCCGACAACGGATTCCGGCTTCAAACAGGCGCAACCCTCGATCAAACCAGCGGTAACGCCATCAACACCTCGTCTTCCAATCCAAGCATGACCTGGGAAGGCAACTGGACCTTCCTCGGCAGTAACGGAGCTAGCGGCAACCTGTATTTGGGAACAGGTAATGTTTTCTTGAAAGCTGCCAGTCCGCAGGTGACCGTTTCGAATGCTGCCACAACATTGACCATTGGCGGTGTGATTGCAGATGATGCTACCCCGGGTCGCGGCCTGACCAAAGCCGGTGCCGGCACACTGGAACTGCGCGGCGCCAGCACGTACACCGGGGCGACAACCATCAACGCCGGTACGCTGCTGATCAAGAGCGGCGGGGCGCTGAACGCATCCAGCGCCGTGGCTGTGAACGGCGGCACACTCGGCGGCAACGGAACGATCGGCGGTACCGTGACGGTCGGCGCTGCCGGCAGCATCGCCCCCAGTGCCCCCGGCTCCTCCTCGGTCGGCACACTCACCATCGGCGGCGGCCTGAACGTCTCGGCCATGGCCAACGGCGGCACGGGCAAACTCAAGTTCGACCTCGACACGACGGCGGCCAGCGACAAGATCGCCGTCACCAGCACGCTCACCATCGGGTCCGGCGTGCTCGGCCTGAGCGATTTCATCTTCACGAAGGCTGCGGGGTTCGGAGTTGGCACCTACACGCTGATCACCAGCGGCGGCATCAATTCGGGTGACACGCTCAATTCGAGTGATCGAGTCGCCGTGGAGGACGGGAAGAAGATTACATTGCAGATCACTGGTGGTGCCATCGAGCTTGACGTTGCGCTTACAGGGCAGCCATCCGTCTTCCGCTTCCGGTAGGAAATCAGACTACAGACAGCAGTCTTTTTGGGAAGGCGATAATCAGGGATAATCGGGTTGGTGACTTTTCGGATGGAAACCGGTGAACGAGAATGGCGAATGATGAGAGTTGACCTCTTCGTAGCCATGCTCGCCAGAGCGTGGAGATCCACGGCCTGCGCGGCCGTGGCTACGATCGGAGCGTGGAGATGAGTAGAGATCCACGGCCTGCGCGGCCGAGGCTACGATCAGAGCGTGGAGATGAGTAGAGATCCACGGCCTGCGCGGCCGTGGCTACGAACCATCTTGTAGCCACGCTCGCCAGAGCGTGGATATGAGCCACGACGAAACACGCGAACGGCACGAAAGGGGATGTGGCGGCAACTGATGGGGGGGATATTATGTGTTTCCCTGATTGTGAAAGAGGGTGGAGTATGAAAAACGCGTTTGTGAAGTCGATAATCGAAGGTCTTGTTCTGGTGGTTGTGGGGCTGCTGGCCGGAAGAGCGGAGGCGCAGTCGTGGACGCCGTCGAACATCACGGTTGCAGCCTGGTATGACGCGGCGGATGCAGGCACCGTATTGACAAGCGGTTCCGCGGTGACCAACTGGCTGGACAAGAGCGGTAACAATCGCCATGTCGCTCAAACCAATAGCACGCAACAGCCCAGTTACGCCTCAAGCATTATCACATTCGACGGCACGACTAACTTTCTGTTCAACAGCTCGCCATTCGTATATGCGATGGGGTCCGTTGATGTGTACATGGTCGCTGCAGTCAATACCGACTCGGATAGGCGGATCGTTTCCGAGACGTCGATATTTACTAACAGCACGATATACGCACCCGCACAGACATGCCAAGGCACGGGTGCCGTTACATCATGCATGTCGGCATTTGTTCGTAATGATACTAACGCAACTACTTTTTGGAACACCACTCAACTCAGTGCGATCGGTGCGTTCAACATAAACACCAATAACCTGTATCACTGGCGTGACAGCGGGACAAGCTTTGCTGGGCGGGTGGCGGGTGGCAGTCCAACGACCGTAAGCTACACGCGATCTGGCACGGTAACTGTCAATAGATTTGCAATTGGCGCCGTTGGTCCGCGCCTATCGTCAACGAATGGATCTACCTTTGTTAATGCAGGCATACGGGAGATTGTTATTACAGGCATTCTGCCTGACTCTAACCGCGAGAAGATGGAAGGTTACCTCGCCCACAAGTGGAGCTTGCAGACGAACCTGCCGCAGAATCATCCGTACAAGAACGAGCCGCCGCTCGCCATGCTTTCCGTCGCAGTCACGGCCCCGACGAACGGGCATGTGTTCCTGACGGGTTCCTCGGTCACGGCCACGGTCTCGGTTGAGAGCGGAACAATGCCTTATGACGTGACATTCTACACGAACTCGGCTGTCGCCTGGTCCACCAACAGTGCCTCAACCAATCTGTTCAACATCAACCTGGGTGCGTTGCCGGATGGAACGTACACCCACTATGCGACCGTGACCGACAGCGTCTCTTCGAATGCGACCTCCTCGACCAACACCTTCACCCTTGCGCCAGATACGACGGCACCGACGCCGAACCCGATGACCTTTGCCGTGGCGCCGGCGTCGATTAATGAAACCACAATCGTTATGACGGCCACGACGGCCTCGGATCCAAGCTCGCCCGTGGCGTACTTCTTCGAGAACAAGACCAACAGCGTAAACTCGGGGTGGATCACGGGCACGGTCTGGACCAATACCGGGCTGACAGTGGGCACGACCTACGGCTACACGGTCAAGGCCCGTGACGCGCTGTCGAACGAGACGGTTGTCTCCTCCGTGGCGGTTGCTACGGTTCAGCCCCGCCAGGCCATTACCGTGTACTGGGATGGCCCTAATACAGGCGGGGCGGGTGATGGTGTGAGCCAGGGTGGTACCGCAACATGGAGCACGTCTGTCGCGAACTGGGACAACGGCACGGTTCGTGCGGTCTGGCACAACGATGCAGACTCTGCCGTCTTCGGCGGCACGGCAGGTACGGTCACGCTGGGCGGGGCGATCAGCATCAGTAATCTGACTTTCAGTAATACAGCTGGTACTTACACCCTAACCGGCAGCACGCTCAACTTCAGAGCGGGGACGATCACTGCATCAGTCCCCCTAAGCGGCAACGGCGGCACCGCTGCGATCATCCAGTCCAACATCACCGGTGCTCCCGCCATCAATTTAAAAGCTATGGATGGTGATGAACAGTTCACGCTCAATCCCGCCGCTAGCGGCAGCATGAGCATCGGGTTGGTCACTGGTGACGGGGGCTCTGGGTCAGAAAAACTCAATCTTCAGGGTGGTGCAGGGAGCAGTGGAACGATCGCTGGTACGACCGGCCCCAAGTTGATGGTTACCTCGGGGACATGGACGCTGAATGGCGGTGGCACTGGCTCGGCCTATGGCCACTCGATCACCGGAGGCAGGCTCACCCTCAATGCCCCTATATCTGCTAGTCATCGCTCTGTGACTCTAGGTGGGACGGGCGTTATAAACTACAACGTAGCTAACGCGGTTTCACCTACCCCAGCCACTGCGGCGGCTGGCTCCGACAACGGATTCCGGCTTCAAACAGGCGGGACCCTCGATCAAACCAGAGGTAACGCCATCAACACCTCGTCTACCAATCCAAGCATGACCTGGGAAGGCAACTGGACCTTCCTCGGCAGCAACGGAACGAACAGCGACCTGTACTTGGGAACAGGTAATGTTTTCTTGAAAGCGGCCAGTCCGCAGGTGACCGTTTCGAATGCCGCCACAACCCTGGCCATCGGCGGGGTGATTGCAGATGATGCTACCCCGGGTCGCGGCTTTACCAAAGCCGGTGCCGGCACGCTGGAACTGCGCGGCACCAACACGTACTCCGGGGCGACCACCATCACGAACGGCACACTGTACGGCGTGGTCGGCGGTTCCTGCACCAACAGCGCCGTGACGGTGGCGTCCACCGGCACGCTGGGTGTGAAGGTCACGAACACCAACAATCAGTGGACGTGCAAGAGCGTGACGGTGAGCGCCGGTACGGCGGCCAAGCTGAAATTCGCGTTCACGGGCGTGCCGAACACAACCGTGGCCCCGCTCAAGATCACGGGTGCCGTGACGTTCACGGGCTTGCCGACGGTCGAGATCGTTGCGCCGGCTGTCCCGGTAGGAACCTACCCGCTGCTGGTGAAAGGTGACGGCACCGCGCTGGCTGTGCCCCCGTTGAGCGGTACCAGCGGCGGTAGCCTGGCATGGAGCGGTGACAACAAGACCCTCAACCTGATCATCCCTCCCTCCGGGACACTTGTCATAGTTCGGTAGTTGGGGGGAGGGGTTGAAAAAAGTCGAAATAGAGACTGAAGACGGAGGATTTTTTGGGTAAATCTGAAATTGGGAAAGTCGAAATAAGTCCGCATTCCGCATTTCCTGGAGGGACTCATTCCGCGCCATTGTCCTTTCATACGGCGGGTATTGACAGTCCGATCTCGTCTATTCCCTGTTCCCACGGGGTGATGCGGATGTTGTTGACAAGTCGTGGTATGGATTCCCGGCAGAGGCAGACGGCCTCGCTGTCGCGCATGTCTTCCCGGAATGCAGCCAGATGCCGGAGATCCGTCTGATCCACCTGGGCTGAGGATTTGATTTCCACCAGGACGGTAGGCTGTCCCGGACGCTCAATCACAAGATCGACCTCGGCCCCATCCTTTGTGCGTAAGTACGAGAATCGATAGTCTTTCTTCAGGTAGTCGTTCCGCCGCAGCATCTCGGTGACCACAAAATGCTCGAACGCCCTGCCGAAGGCATATGTGCCGGTATTCAGCGGCACGTTGAGTGTGCGGCTCAATGCCCGGCAGACGCCCGTGTCAAAGAGGAAGAACCGGGGTGCCTGGCTTTGGCGTTTGCGCACGGACCGATGGTAGGGTTCAATCGTGAATGCCACCAATGTGTCCTCCAGGATCTGGAAATAGGACTGCACCGTCTTGGTGTCGACGCCCACGTCGCGGGCAATGCGCGAATAGTTGATCAATTCCCCATTGCTCTGGGCGGCAATCTCAATGAATGCCCGGAACGGATCGAGTGAACGAATAAGATGTTCACCCCAGACTTCCTCCTTCAAGTAGGTGAGAGCATAAGCACGAAGGAAATCATTCTTATCCTCGTCCGTCCCGAGTTTCTGCAGGCCGGGTAGCGTTCCGAAGGAAAGTGCTGCCTGCAGGTCAAACGAGACGCCCAGCTCCCTGCTCGTGAACGGAAAAAGGTGATAGACGAATGCGCGGCCTGCGAGCAGGTTGACGCCGCCGCGTTTCAGCTTGCGTGCACTTGAGCCGGTCAGGGCAAATCGCGCCCCTGTTGATTCAATCTGCGAGTGAACGATATCAAGCAGCCTGGGTACTTTCTGGACTTCATCAATGATAACCCAGCCCGTTGGATCTTTCCTTGCCGCGATCTGTTCCGCAAGAAGCTGAGGGTGCGAGGCAAAACGATCTTCCACCTCCGGGAGTAAAAGGTCGATCCAGAGTACATCTTGCCCGGCAAAATGTTTCCGGAGAAACGTGGATTTGCCCGTTCCTCTGGCACCAAACAGGAAGAAGCTTCTGTTATCAGTCGGTTTCAGATATCTATTGATCATGGTCCATATGTGTACGACAAATCTGGAGTATGGTCAATGGCAATTATTTAATTGCTGGCAAGCAACGTCGAAAGCGTTGGGGGAAAAGAGACTGGGGTAAAGTCGAAATTGGTCCGTATTCCCGGGGGGACGGATTCCACGCCGTCCGCAGCGGGTCTTCAGTCTGCACCCTACGGTCTTCCCCCGAAGCATGTCCGAATTGTTCACTCGTTTGGTTGAATTGTACTCTTTGCATGGCGGTTGCATTCTGTGATAATAGAACAACGGTTTAGATTCGGTTACGGAGGAATGTATGGGCAAAATAACGACTGGAGGAAGAATTACAAAAATGAAAACACTCAAGACGATCCACTTGAACCGCCTGCTCATTGCAGCCATCACGTGCCTGCTCCTCACCGGGGCCCACGCCAGGACATGGAACAGTGCCGACGGCACCAGGACTTTCGAAGGCGAATTGCAATCGTATGACCCGGCCACCGGCGCGGTTGCCGTTTCATTAGGCGGCAACAGGACGATGAAGTTTCACCGTGACAAAGTCTGCGCAGCGGACATCGCCTTCCTCAAGGAGCAAGGCAAGGTAGGCGCTTCTCCCGCAGAGAAGACTGCCACGTCCGCGGTGAAGTCGTCAGCAGGCAAGATCGATGCCGATCCAAAGAACCTTTTGAAGCCAAACGATGGAAAGCCGGCGAACATGAGCAAACCGGTCCAGGTATTCATCCTGCTGGGGCAATCGAACATGGTCGGCGCGGGCAAGACGGCTAGCCTGGAGACGGCGGTGAAGCAGAACAAGAAATACCCCTACCTGCTGGATGAGGCGGGCAACTGGACCGTTCGCCAGGATGTGCGCAACGTGCGCGTCATGTGCTCCGGTAACGGACCCTGGAAGCTATACAATAACGAATGGATGACGGTCAGCGGGAAAACCATCGGGCCGGAGCTCGGCCTCGGGCACCCGCTCGGCAATGCCATTGAGGCACCCGTCATGATCCTCAAGAGTTGCATCGGCAACCGTGCCATGAGTTGGGACCTGC
>CAZZBA010000237.1:0-6596 GCA_964652765.1 uncultured Victivallales bacterium
CCATCAGCTCTTCCGGATCGCGGTGGTTGACCGCTACCTCGTGCGGGTTCTTGCAGTCGAGGTTGTAGTTGCGTGCGGCCAGGTCGCTGGCCGGGATCTTCCAGGCCTGCTCGGTCGCCTTGCGGCCCTTGCGGGTGGCACCGCCCCACCAGCGTTTCTCGATGTCGAACTCCTCGATGGTCAGGGGCTTGGAACGGGAGTAGGATTTGTAGCCCTCCGGGTACGGGTGCTCGAAGAACCAGACCTCCTTGGTCGGACCGCCTTTCTCGAAAAACAGGATGTTGGTGGAGATGCTGGTGTAGGGGGCAAATACGCCTTTGGGCAGTCGCACGATGGTGTGGAGGTTGAACTCCTCCAGCAGTTCGCGTTTGAGTGTGGTCTTGGTGCCTTCGCCAAACAGGAAGCCATCCGGCAGGACCACGGCGGCGCGCCCGGTGTCGAGCCTGAGCAGGTGCATGATCAGTGCCATGAAGAGGTCGGCGGTCTCGCGGGTCTGGTATTTGCGCGGGAAGTTGTTCTCGATGCCGTCTTCTTCCATGCCGCCGAAAGGCGGGTTGGTGATGATGATATCGACCCGGTCGCGGGGGCCATAGTCCTTGAGCGGGCGGCTCAGGGTGTTGTCGTGGCGGATGTTGGTAGGTACGTCGATGCCGTGCAGCATCATATTGGTCAGGGCCAGCATGTGCGGCAGCGGTTTCTTCTCCACGCCGTGGATGCTCTCCTGGAGTCGCTGGCGGTCGTCATTGTTTCTGACCTGTTTGCCCAAGTGTTCGATGGCGCAGGTGAGAAAGCCGCCGGTGCCGCAGGCGGGATCGAGGATCTGTTCCCCGAGTTGCGGGTTGAGGGTATCGACCATGAACTGGGTAACGGCGCGGGGGGTATAGTATTCGCCCGCGTTTCCGGCCGATTGCAGGTCGGCCAGGATCTTTTCGTAGATGTCGTTGAACAGGTGGCGGTCGCTGGAGGCGTTGAAGTCGACGTCCGCCTCGATGGTGTTGATCACCTGGCGCAGCAGGGTGCCGGATTTCATGTAGTTATAGGCATCCTCGAACACCGAGCCGACCACCCTGCCATGCGGCGAGATGCCCGCGGCGGTGGCCAGCTTCTTCAGGGCGGGGAAAAGGTCATTGTTGACGAAGTCGATCAGCTCCTCACCGGTCATCCCTTCGGGGTTCCTGGCCCAGTTGCACCAGCGGAAACGGCTGGGAAGCGGCGATTTGTAATTGACGATCGTGAGCTGCCACTCCTGTTCCTTGTCGTCGAAGATCTTCAGGAACAGCAGCCAGACCATCTGGCTGATGCGCTGGGCGTCGCCATCGACGCCGACATCCTTGCGCATGATGTCCTGGATGGCTTTAATCAGGGTGGTCATTGACATGGTTTTTCCTTTATTGGTTCACACGAAGGCGAGAGCTCACACGAAGGCACGAAGGGGTTCTGGTCACGCATGGGATGTCTCCTGATTTTGGTTCACACGAAGGCACGAAGACACAAAGTCTTGTTTGCCGCTGACGATACGCTTGCAGCCTTCTTTGAAAGTGGCTGCACCGAAATTGATAAGCAGACCGAGTGGCAAATTGAGAAGACGAAGGTAGGTCAAGACCTGCTTGGAATGCACAGGGGCGAGGTTTTCAACTGATTTCAACTCAATCAGCAGAATATCCTCGATGATCAGATCAGCCCGGAATCCCTCGTTGATGGAAAGCCCCATGACCTCAATCGGAATGGCCTGCTGTCGGCTTACCTTAAGGCATTGTTCCGACAGCAGTTTCGCCAACACCGCCTCATAAACAGATTCAAGCAACCCCGGCCCGATCTCAATATGCATACGGTAAGCACAATCCACAACGATCTTGGACAACTCTTCCTTGTCCCTTCGTGTCTTCGTGCCTTCGTGTGAGTCCATATTATTACCCTGCATAGAGCACCTCCTCCAACTCTCGTACCGCCTGCTGGTATTGATCAAGCCCGCCAAAAGCGCGGATGATTTCCAGCGGGGTTCCGAATTCGCTGAACGGGGCAATGATCAGGATTTGCGTTTCCTCGATATGGGTGACGCCTTCGTCGGCATATTTCTCCAGCAGGGCCTCCAGCACCCGGCGGGCCTGTTCCCCGTACCGGGTGAAATAGTTGCGCTTCTTCACCTGTTCGGCGCGTTCCTTGCGGGATAAGGGCGGCATATCCCAGGCGATATGGCAGACCAGGTCAAAGGGATCGAACACCTTGCCGGATTTCTGGCCGATCTCGTCGGCAAGGGCATCGAAGAAGACGCCCTGGTCGGATAGCTCGTCAATGATGACCTGCTTCTTGCCGGCACTGCTCCAGCGGCGCAGGAAATCGTCGAGGGTGGCGTATTCCCTGGTCAGGGCCTTGCGGGTGTAATCCTTCAGGGACTCGGTAATCAGCTTGCCATTGGCATCAAAGTACTGGACCCGCTCGGCGGCCACCTTGACAGCCACATTGGCCACCACATAACGGCGAATGGCGGAACCGCCTTCATCCAGGCCGGACTCGGCGACCCCGTTGCGCGCCTGTTCCCCCTCGTCGCGTTCCGGGTAGGTGATGCCATCGACGTCTTCTTCTTCGGCGGGGACATCCGGTGGCACTGGCGAATCATCGCCCTTGGGCTCGTAGATCTGCACGGGGTCGCCATCGAAGTCGGGATCGGCGAACAGTTCAGTGGCCTTCTTGAAGTCAATGATGGTGAAGTAGTATTTTCCGTAATCCTCGTTGATACGGGTACCGCGCCCGATGATCTGCTTGAACTCGGTCATGGACTGGATGCGTTGGTCGAGCACGATCAATTTGCAGGTCTGGGCGTCAACGCCGGTGGTCATCAGCTTGGAGGTGGTGGCGATGACCGGGTATTTGCTCTCGGGGAAAATGAAATTGTCAAGTTCGGCCTTGCCTTCCTCGTTGTCGCCGGTGATGCGCATGACGTACTTGCTATTCTGGGCGACCAGGTCGGCGTTCTCGTTGACCAGCGCCTGGCGCATGCGTTCGGCATGGTCGATGTTATCACAGAAGACGATCGTCTTATCGAACCGGTTGGTTTGTTTGAGAAACTCGGTGATCTTCCGTGCCACCAGCTGGGTACGCTGCTCCAGCACCAGCGTCTTGTCGAAATCCTTCTGGTTGTAGATGCGATCCTCGATCTCGTTGCCTAATTTGTCGAGCATGCCCTTGTCTGGGCGCCAGCCGGTCAAATCCTTATCGATATCGATACGCACCACCTTGTAGGGCGCCAGGAAGCCGTCGTCAATCCCCTGTCGCAGCGAGTAGGTGTAGATGGGGTCGCCGAAGTAGTCGATATTGGAGATCGCCTTGGTTTCCCTAGGCGTGGCGGTCAGGCCGATCTGCGTGGCAGAGGTGAAGTATTCGAGAATCTCACGCCAGGCGGAGTCGGCCGCCGCGCTGCCCCGGTGGCATTCGTCGATGATAATGAGATCAAAGAAGTCTGGACTGAACTGCTTGTAGATGTTGCGATCTTCCTCGGTACCGGTGACCGCCTGATAGAGCGAGAGATAGATCTCGTAGGACTTATTGGCCTGCCGTTTCTGGATCTTGGTCATGGCCGAACCGAACGGCTTGAAGTCGTTGGTCATGGTCTGATCGACCAGGATGTTGCGGTCGGCAAGAAACAGGATACGCTTCCTGGCCTTCGACTTCCAGAGCCGCCATATAATCTGGAAGGCCGTGAGCGTCTTGCCGGTGCCGGTAGCCATGACCAGCAGGATGCGGTTCTGGCCGCGGGCAATCGCCTCGATGGTCTTGTTGATGGCCAGCAGTTGGTAATAACGCGGACTCTTATCGCTGCCGTCGCTGTAGTAGTCCTGGGTGACAAGAGCCGTTTGCCGGTCGTTCAGGCCACGGAATGCCGTCCACCATTGCCACAGTGTCTCGGCGGAGGGGAACTCATGGAGCGCAAGCTCGCGTTCGAGGATGCCGTCCGGGGCGATCTTGTTATGAAACAGGAAGCCGTCACCATTCGAGCTGAACACAAAAGGGACTTGCAGCATATCGGCATAACCGAGTGCCTGTTGCATACCGTCGCCAACGCTGTGGTGGTTGTCCTTGGCTTCGATAATTGCGATGGGGATGTTCGGTCTATAGAACAAGACGTAATCGGCACGCTTGTGCTTGGCCCGGGTATGGAGCTTGCCGCGGACAATGACACGTCCCTTGGTGAGAGAATATTCCTCGCGCACCTGGGCCGTGCCATCCCAGCCCGCCTGTTCTAGCGCAGGCGTGATGAACTTGGTGCAGATATCACGTTCCGTAAGCTGTTTCTTATTCATCAATCTCGCAATCCATCGGTTCTATCGCCAATGCGGCGAATATAGCATATGGAATGGCTTGTGCAAGGATGGCGATTCTAGCGGATCAGGCTGAGAATCACGTCGGCATAGACACGGTGCAGGAAGTCATTGGGGTGGTTGAGATTGTTGCCGCTGATATCGGCGAACTTCTTGCGCTGGAGCATCGCCTCGGTGACGGCCATCACATCGGCAATGGCCACGCGGTCGAACTCGCCACCCAGCTTGACCAGACGTTTGCGATTCTCGAAATGCCCGGATTGGGGCCTGAATTCAGGATTCGAAAGCATATTGGCCACCAGGATGATATCGACCCCGGGGTTGTGCGCGCGCAGGCCCTCGATGATGCCGCGCACGCTCTGCTCGTAGCGGTCGCCACGCTGCACGTGGTTCTCGTGCCCGGCGTCATTCATGCCGAAGGCGATGATCGCCAGATGGGGATTGGTCGCGGTCAGCGCCGCCATCTGCCCCAGTCCCCAGCCCGCGCCCGCGCCTGCCTGGGAGATGTTGTGGAAGGTCAACTCCATGCCCGTCTCCTGCCGGAGCCGGTTGACGACCAGTTCCCCGAACGGCGGCTGGTGCGGGTAGGCATCGACAAATCCCGAGGCATTGTAACCGACGGAAATGCTGTCCCCCACCAGCAGGATTCTGCTGGCTTCCTTGCGCTGCAGGCGGGCGGTGAAGTTGGACAATTTGCCAGGCTGGGAACGGGGCCGGAATGGATCGGATTCATGTGCCATACCGCTGTGGGTATAGGTAACCCTGACCTGCTTGTCGTGTACAAAAGAGCCTTCGCCATGGAAAAAGAACTGCCCGTCGCGATAGCGGTTCGGGAACTTGCGTGTCCCGAGCACATCCGTCAGCAGGTTGTAGCTCTGGATCGCCGAGCCGGGCAGCAGGCGGATGACGCCATCAGCCAAGTCTACCTCGTAGTCCTTGCCCTGGACATACACGGTATCGCTGTTGGCCGCCCGGACCGAGAGGATGCGTTCGGGCTTGAAGAGCAGCCGCCCGGATCGGTCATCCACGTCGTTACTGAAGAAAACCGTCTCATCCTCCATCACCTTACCGTTCATCAAAGACCCCTCTTGACTGTTTTCCATCGCCTTGCACCCGGCCGGCAGGAGCTTACTCCCGTCCGGATTATCTTGTCATCATTTTCAAAGTGGTTTTGCCGAACATGGCTGGGGCGTCGTTCTTGGTGACCGTTTCAGTCAGTCTACCCTGTGTAACGGTCAACTGGCGGACGCGGAACTTGCCTTGGTCGTACGCGAAGCTCTTGCCATCGTCCTCGTAAAGGGCAAAGTTGCCGTGGGGATTGCCGTAGATGCGAACTTCAAGATCTTTGCCGTAGGCCGCTTCCGTATTCGCAACGGCTGCGGCGAGCATGGGAATAACGGCACCGTCTTTGACAAACAACGGAATCTGATCCCCCAGGTCTTTGGCGCAAACGGTGATGGTCTTCCCACACCCGACCGCCTTGCCGGTGTAAAAGTCATACCAGTTGCCGGCAGGCAGTTGAACGTTACGCGTGATCGCCTGATTCTCGTAGAACGGGGCGACCATGATGGACGGACCGAACATGAATTGGTCGGTGGTCTCGATGATTTTATCCATGGCATAGGGATCTTTCTCGCTGTCCAGCCTGCCTTTGATAACTTTTTCATCATGGCCGCTGAACCCGTCTTCGAGAATCATCGCACGCATGGGGGGTACACCCTTGAAATGGTAGTCGGCAAATGCACTGTAAAGATAGGGCAGCAGGCGCATTCGCAACTCGATGGTGTCACGCACGGCATCGGTGACCGATGGATAGCTCCACGGTTTTTTACCGGAATCCCAGGCGTTGAGCTTGGCCATGGACGAGAAGCAAACGGTCTGCATGCGGTTGAGCCATTCCCGATCGTTATTCGCGGAGCGCGCTTCCGGCGTCCAGAGGATACCGCACAAACTGGCGGCAGAGATTCCGGTTATGTACTGGGCGTGGCTGTAGGAATCACTATAGATTGCAAATGGGTAGGCCGATGCGGCACCATTGCTGGCACGGACGTTGCCGTAAGTGCGCTGATTATTCTTCTTGAACAGCTCCTTGTAGAGAACGTTCTGCATGAGCAGGCCGTAGGACTGGCGCATGGTCTCGCCGGAGATTCCGGACGGAAACGTGGCGTGGTCCGGCCACAGCCAATGGTCATAACCATCGACTTCATCGACCTTGTAGCCGCTGATGTCCCAGCGCGAGGTGAACGCGATATTCTTCTCGGCACCGATCTTGCCGAACGG
>CAZZBA010000238.1:0-4141 GCA_964652765.1 uncultured Victivallales bacterium
ATCCAGGCGTTGCTGCCGGGCAGGGAGGGCGAGCTGTTCGCCTATCACTACGGGGTGCTGCCAGACGGCAACGTGCAGGACGATCCGCATGGCGAATTCCCGGGCAAGAACGTTTTATATGTGGCGCATACGGTGGAGGCGACCGCCGCCCGATTCTCGCTGGACGCCGCCGAGGCGGAGGATTTGCTGGCGTCGGCCCGCCGGACATTGCGCGAGGCGCGCAACGGGAGGCCACGGCCGCACCGTGACGACAAGTCGATTGTCGCCTGGAACGGACTGATGATCTAGGCCTTCGCCCGCGCCTATCAGGTGCTCGGGGATGCGGCCTGCCTCGCGGCAGCCCAGCGGGCCGCCGCGTTCATCCGTCAGAACCTGGTGGACGAGAAGACAGGGGGATTGTGGCGGCGGCACCGCGACGGGGATGCGGCGATCGCAGGGTATGCGGATGACTATGCCTTTCTGATCCAGGGTTTGATCGACCTCTATGAAGCTGGCTTCGATGCCAGCCACCTGAAGTGGGCGATTGTGCTACAGGCCCGGCAGGACGAATGGTTCTGGGACCGCGAGCATGGTGGCTATTTCAGTACCATGGGTGAGGATGAAAGCGTGCTCCTGCGCATGAAGGAGGAGTATGACGGCGCGGAGCCGTCGCCCAACTCGATCGGTGTAATGAACCTGCTGCGGCTCGCGCAGATGATGGACCAGGCGGGGTATGCCGAAAAAGCGGAAAAACTCCTGCGTGCCTTCAGCGCGGATCCCCAGCGGTTGTCGCAGACCATGCCCGCCATGCTCAGTGCGCTGGATTTCCGCCTGTCCCAGCCGAAGCAGATCCTGCTGGCCGGCGAGCGGACGTCCGCGGCAACGCAGGCGATGCTGACGGAGATCCATCGCCACTTTCTACCCAACAAGATCCTGATGCTGGCGGATGGCGGTGCGGGGCAGGCAATGCTGCAAAACCATTTCGCGTTTCTGGGGTCCATCAAGCCTGTCGACGGGATCACCACGGCCTACGTCTGCCAGAACCACACCTGCCAGCTCCCGGTCATGGATCCCGTCGGCCTGCGGCAGCAACTGGAGCGATAGCGCTCCTGTCTCACGTGTTTGTATCGGAAAAATTGACTGGGGCGGCAAGCGAAAACACGATGATCCGTTCGCCGGTGAGGGTGCTGATATCGGTGTGGAGGCTCTTGATGGACTGACCGATAATGTCCCGGACGATCGTATCCAAGAGCGGCCTGGCCTTTTCAACCAGCTCGGTTCGGATCTGCTTGATGAGCGCCCGCCCGCGCCCCTCCGGGTCGCTTCGCGCCAACTGGCTTTCGGCAGGCGTCAGGACGCCGCGCAGCCGCACGATGATAAGATCATCCACCAGGTACGTGCACGCCGATTCCGGGCCGCGCCCCATGTACTCGCGTTCGAACTTGGTTGCGGCGGCGCTGATCTCAGACTCTATCTGGCCTTTGGTTTTCATGCGGGAAAGTGTAGTTCGGATTGCCTGCAAACGCCAGAAGAATCGGGCACCGGAGAATCGCCGGGCGCCGGCAGTCCGTCGGTCCTGTCGCGTGGCGGATTCAGCGTGGCGGTGCACCTGTTTCCGAGCCGCGATCGGTCGGTCGCCATGTCAGCCAGACACCCAGTGCCGCCACCAGTGCGGCCATGGCAAGCGGGGCCGAATAATGGCCTGTCCAGTCATGGAGAAGGCCGCCCAGCAGGGGTCCGGCGATGCCGGCTATCCCGTAGCTCAAGAAGAGAAACGGGTAGAGGCGTCCCACTTGATCAACGCCATGGGTTGCCGCCACTTGGGCCGCATAGAGCACGAAGCATGCGCCGAAGCCGAACCCGACAAGACTCCCCGCCGCAAAGAACGCGGCGGACGAGAACCGTGACACCATCATACCCCCGATAGCGAGACTCAAGAGCAAAAGCGCCGCCGGAATAGTCCGGTACCCGATCCGATCATACAGCCAGCCCCAGACGAGTCTTCCCGCGACGTTGCCAGCCGCCAATCCGCCGATCGCCCGCGTGGTGCCTTCCGGAGACAATCCAGCGGCCAACCCCATCGGTTTGAGAAGACCGATGACCAGCAGTCCGGCAAATGTCCCGCAGAACATGCCGGGGGCCAGGACACGGAACCCCTGGCTCTTCACAAACCGCATTCCCGCAATGTCATTCGGCAGCCCGTCCGCGGCACCGCCCGGCGGACGGAAGAGAAGGAGTGAGCCCAGGACCAGCACGGCACCATAGGCCCATCCGATGGTGAAGAAAATCTCCTGGAACGACCAGCCAGCGCGCGTCCACGTTCCCGCCAGCGAGGCAAGCAAGAACCCGCCTAGGCCGAATCCTGCGACCGCCACGCCCGTCACCGCGCCCTTGCGTTGCGGAAACCACCTCAGGCCGGAGGTGAGGGCCGCGACATAGCCGAAGCCGATGCCGGCACCAACCGTCAGGCCGTACCCGCCGATCAGCCACGGGAAGCGCCCGCCGGACCAGGCTGTGATCATATGCCCGCTGGAAACAAGCAACGCGCCGACCAGCGCCACCCGGCGCGGCCCCCAGCGCGTCAGGAGTCGCCCGGCCGCCACCATGGCGACCGTGAACGTCAAGATGGCAAGGCCGAAAACCAACTGCGCGCGGCTCATCGCCAATCCATAGTCCGTTGTCAGGATCGGGACAAAGGCGCTCCACGCATAGACACCGCCCAGGCATGTCTGTATAAGCATGACAGCCGGCAGGATGGCTATGCGTTTCGCCGGGTGTCCGTGCGCAGTCGGCGGAAACACGCGAATCTCTCCATCGCTCGCGGGAGCAGCCCCGCGCTTAACTGGCGTTGGTGCTTGCCTGGAGTGCCCGATCGGCATTCACAACCTCCTGGGTCATGCGCGCGCGGTAGGCAATCAGTCGAGCATGAAGATCATCGTTTTCCAGCGCGAGAATCGCGATGGCAAACAGCGCTGCGTTCTTGGCTCCGGCCTTGCCGATGGCCATCGTCGGCACCGGGATGCCACCGGGCATCTGCACCGTGGATAGAAGCGAATCAAGCCCGCCAAGATCGCTGGTCGTCATGGGCACCCCGATGACCGGCAGAACCGTCATCGAGGCTAGCACACCCGCCAGGTGCGCCGCCTTGCCGGCACCGGCAATGATGATCTTCAGGCCGCGATCTTCGGACGAAAGGGCGAACTCCCTCGCGACTTCCGGGGATCGGTGCGCCGAGATCACGCGCATCTCATGGCGGATGCCGAACGCCTTGAGAACGGCCGCCGTCTCCTGGAAGGTATCGAGGTCCGACTGACTTCCCATCACAATGGCCACTATCGGTGTGATTTCCATAATGTCTTCCTCCTTTTCCTCGTGTTTTTATCTGGCCGCGTTCGTCGCCAGCAAGCGAAGCGCCTCGCGATACTTGGCCGCTGTTTCTTTCACAACTTCCGCCGGCAGTCCCGGCGCCGGCGGCTTCTTATCTCAGCCGATGCTGTTCAGATAGTCCCGTACATACTGCTTGTCGAAGCTCGGCTGCGGCTGGCCGACCGCATACCGGCTGGCTGGCCAGAAGCGCGAGGAGTCCGGCGTCAGGACCTCGTCGATCAACGTGAGTTCCCCGCTGACAAGCCCGAACTCGAACTTGGTGTCCGCGATGATAATCCCGCGCCGCAGGGCATACTCCGCCGCTGCCGCGTACAGCCGCAGGCTGGCGCGGCGAATATCGTCGGCGACCCGCGCGCCCACGAGTTCGCAGGTCTTCTCGAACGGGATGTTCTCGTCATGGGCGCCATCCGGGGCCTTGGTGGACGGCGTGTAGACCGGCTCCGGAAGTTTCTCGGATTCCCTGAGACCGGCAGGGAGGCGGATTCCGCATACCGTGCCGCTGCGCTGGTATTCCACCCATGCCGAGCCGCTCAGGTATCCCCGGACAATGGCTTCCACCGGCAATGCCTCCGCTTTGTCCACGACCATCACGCGCCCCTGCAATTCGCGCCGGACCTTCTCGTCCGTGATCGCGGCGGGCACTTCCGCGGAGCGGAAATGATTGCGGACGATGTCCCGGGCAAGGCCGAACCACATCTCGGACATCTGCGTGAGCAACTCCCCCTTGCCGGGAATCGGCGTGGGCAGCACCACGTCGAAGCAGGAGATGCGGTCG
>CAZZBA010000238.1:4151-6513 GCA_964652765.1 uncultured Victivallales bacterium
AGCAGCGCATCCCCCATATCGTAGACGTCACGAACCTTGCCTCGCCTCAGCAATGGGAGATTCTCGATGGATGTTCTAACTACAGTACTGGTCGACATATGACTCCGCCTCCTTTCGTTTCCTCGTCTCGCCGAGTACGCTTTGTCCGCCTATTCGACAAAACCTCATCACTAATGCAAGTGGTCGGGGTGCCCGCGGGCATCATTCCTCGAAGGCCGAATCCGGCACGGTTGGCCCGCCGCCAGGTTCCGCTGCCATTTCCCTCGCGCACCCGAACATCTGCTCGAACAAATCCGCAATGTCTTTCTCCTCGATACACGAGAACGCCACCCGGATGTCGGTGGGGGCGGTGGCGATGACGCCGATGCCGTATCGATCCAGAAGACGCAGGCGGTACGCCTCCGCGTTGAGCGTCTTCAGGCGCAGGCACATGAAGTAGCCTGAGTTGAAGGGATACGGCGTCCACGCCGTCGCGTAGCGGTCGCCAGCCAACACCTGCTTCACACGGGCGGCCCTCGCGCGCAGCACCTCGAACTTGGCCTGTTTCTCCCCGGCATAGGCCGGATCGTTCATGGCCTGGACCAGGATGCTCTGGGAGGCGAGCGAGCAGTTGGACACTGTTCCGCGAATACAGCCAGCCGTCTTCTTCTCCAGGGCGTCGTGCACCGGTGCCCCGCCGGTCGCGGCAAACGTGATGAACGCCACGCGCAGACCCCAGACGAAGTCTTCCTTGGTCGCGCCATCCAGCTTGATCGGGAGCAGTCGCGGGTGCCTTCCAGCCAGCCGCGCGAAGACGGATTCGCGCATCACCCCGGGCTCGTAGAAAAGCCCGAAGTAGGCGTCGTCGCACACGACCACGACATGGCATCCGCTCTCCGCCACCGCAACCAAGGCGCTGCAAATGGCCTTTGCTTCAGCTTCGGTGGGGGCATAGCCGCTGGGGTTGTTCGGGAAGTTGAGCAGGACAACGAGTTTCCCGCGTTTCGACTCCCTGGCAACCACCGCTGCAAACCCGGCGGTATCCAGTCCCCCGGAGGCGCCAAAGAAGGGGTACTTGACCATGCGCGCCTCGCGACGGACCTTGAAGACCATGTTGTAGTTACCCCACACCTGGTCCGGGATCAGCACGGTGTCGCCCGCGTTGACAAACAGGTCAGCCACCAGGCTCAAACCGTGCGTAACCCCGCCGGTCACGACCGGCAGGCTGAACGCCTGTCCGGTTAGTGACGGGTTAACCGCCTGGATGTGTTCACGCCACTTCGCCCTCAGTGCCGGAAGGCCGAACGAGGGCGCATAGGGCAGCGCGTCGTCCGGCGAGAGCGAGGAGAACCGCCGCATCACGCTCGGCAGATGCATCGCCATGTTACCTTCCCTGGCAATGCCTATCGTCGCGTTGTAGAGGTTCGCCTTCTGTTTCGCCTCAGCCGACTGCGTCAGTATCCCTTTGGGGAAGTACAACTCGCACCCCAGGTCCGAGAGCATCTCGAAGATGTCAGGGGCCTCCTGCTGGATCACGCGATTCAACTCGGCGGCTAATGTTGCTGGCATATCTCTTGAAACCTCCTTCTCCGTCGTGAGCAGCCTTGCGCCGGCCGTCAAAGGCCGACGCGTTTTTTCAGTCCGGCAAGCTGCGCTTTCATCCGTGCCGGCAGCCTGGATCCGGCCGCGTTGAGGTACTCCTCGATCTCGGGCACCTCGCCCTTCCAGCCCTCGACGTCAATGCGCAGCAGTTCCTTGACCTCGGCCGCGCTGATCGCCAGGCCGCCGATATCCAGGTCAGCCGCATGCGGCACGTACCCAACGGGCGTCTCGACCGCGCCGACTTTGCCCTCGACACGCTCGCACATCCATTTCAGGACGCGGACGTTCTCGCCGAAGCCCGGCCACAGCCACTTGCCGTCGGCAGACTTGCGGAACCAGTTCGCATAAAAGATCTTGGGCGCCTTGGCTCCCAGCTTCTCCCCCATGTTGAACCAGTGCTGCCAGTAGTCGCCGATGTGATAGCCGCAGAACGGCAGCATGGCCATCGGGTCGCGGCGGATAGCCTTCTTGGCATCCAGCGCGGCGGCGGTCGCCTCGGAAGCGGCCGTGGCACCCATATAGACGCCGTGATCCCAGTCGAAGGCCTGGCTGACCAGCGGCACCAGCCTGGAGCGCCGGCCGCCGAAGATGAAGATATCGATCGGCACGCCGGCGGGATCTTCCCAGTCCGGGCAGATGACCGGGCACTGCCGCGCCGGCGCGGTGAAACGGGCGTTTGGATGGGCACCCAATACAGGCTTGCCATCGGCGTCCTTCTTGTCAGGAGTCCAATCATTGCCCTTCCAGTCGATACCGTGATTGCACTCCTTCGCCATGCCTT
>CAZZBA010000239.1:0-1617 GCA_964652765.1 uncultured Victivallales bacterium
CAACCATCGTCGGCATTTTCTTCGGCTACTATCCCGCCACACAAGCCGCGAAACTTGACCCCATCGAAGCCTTGCGCCGCGAATAATTTCAAAAAAATATACCCATCAAATAGGAATAAATTAATTATGAAAAAGATAATTCTCCCGCTTGTTTTTCTCCTAGCTCTTTTACTCACCGCCTGTTCCGGGGCGGCCGCCACACCGGCTTCAACCGATCTGTACGTCAGCCAAAACCTGCCCGTTGATTATGAAGGCGCGTTGGCTGTCCGAAACCAGCTCGCCCTTGGCACCCTCGAGTTGAACCAATCAGAGACTCCGATCGCTGCCGAACAGGCGCAAACCCTTCTTCCACTGTGGCAGGCGCTTCGCAGCACCCAGCAGGCGGGCGGGACAGCCCAGGCAGAAGTCAACGCCCTGTTGACGCAGATCGAAGCCGCGATGAGCCCAGAACAGTTGAAATCGATCGCGGGCATGAAGCTGACCTTTACCAATATGCAGGAATGGGCAACCGCCAACGGCATTACGATGGGCAGCGGCGGCGGCACGCCCGGCCAGGGCAGCGGCATGTCACCTGAAGCACGCGCCACCAAACAGGCTGCCGAAGGTGTTACTTCCAGCACCGGCGGCAGCGGCAGCAAACTGCCCACCGCATTGATGGACGCTGTTATCGTTTTACTGCAGGCACAAATTAAATAACCGGAGAACTCATGAAAAAAAGCTTTTTTCGAATTGTACTTTTCGTCCTACTGGCTGTCAGCCTGATGGCTGCCTGCGCCCCGAAAGCGGAAGTTGCGGTCGTCCCAACATCCCTTGCATCGACCTACCTGAGCATCGACTACAGTGATGCGGCGAACCTCCGCAGTCAGCTGGCGTATGGCTCGATCAAACTGGCTGATACACCCAACGCGGTCACCGCTGAACAGGCAAAGACCCTGATCCCGCTCTGGCAGGCGGTCATCAGCTTGAGCGGAGACACTACCACGGCCACTGAAGAACTCACCGCCGTTCAGGACCAGATCACTGCCGCGATGACCAGCGGGCAATTGCAGGCGATCGCAGCCATGCAGATCACCAATGCCGGGCTGGGGGTATTCTATGCGGAATATGGCGTCTCCCTGCCGACCCCGATTCCCGGCGTGACAAAAGTTCCGGGTTCAGGCAGCGGCAAGACAGAAGAAGAAAAAGCCGCCGCCCAGGCCACAGCCGCCGCATTAGGTGAGACCACTGGTTCGGGCCAGGCCGCCAAGACCCTGCTCTTTGAAAAGACGATCGAATATCTGTCAGGGCTGGCGGGGTAGGTAACGCGGTTCCCGCCAATTAAAACGCAGACAAAAAGACGCGCCCGGCCGGGCGCGTCTTTTTGTGATTCCCACACAGCGGGCGGCGTGTGTTATTCCGTTCCCTGAAATAAGGGTATATAATGTTATCTTCTAATCATTAGAAAGGCTAACTAATTATGATAAAACTGATCGACACCTGCGCGCACGAATTAATGGATACCGCCCCGCAGATCGTCCAGGCCATTCGGGTGGAAATGCGCCGGGGGCGCGGGTCTGATATTTCGATCCCCCAGTTTCGGGCTTTGAGATTCATTCAACGCAACCCGGATTCATCCCT
>CAZZBA010000239.1:1717-6470 GCA_964652765.1 uncultured Victivallales bacterium
TGTATTTTGGCGGGCAGTTAATTTCCAATATCGGCACATGGATGCAGATCATCGCGCAAGGCTGGGTGGTCTATCAGATCGGCCATTCCGAGTTAACGCTGGGACTGGTGGCCTTTGCCTCGGCCATCCCCACCCTGTTGATCTCGCCGTGGGGTGGTGTGCTCGTGGACCGCGTATCGCGCCGCGGCCTGCTGATGTTGACCCAAACCGGGTCCATGCTGCTGGCCTTTGCGCTGGCTGTCCTCAGCTTTACCGGCGTGGTCCGCGAATGGCATGTGATCGTGCTGGCCGCCCTGCTGGGCGTGG
Source organism: uncultured Victivallales bacterium (assembly GCA_964652765.1). GTDB lineage: Bacteria > Verrucomicrobiota > Kiritimatiellia > UBA8416 > UBA8416 > UBA8416. The sequence goes on from CAZZBA010000239.1 coordinate 2,024, forward strand.
TCAATGCCTTTGACGCCCCCGCGCGCCAGGCCTTTGTGCCCGAAATGGTCGGGAAGCAGGACCTGCCCAACGCCATCGCCTTGAACTCGATCATGTTTAACAGCGCGCGCGTGGTCGGCCCGGCCATTGCCGGGATCATGCTGGCGGCGTTCGGCGCCGCCTGGTGCTTCACGATCAACGGGCTGTCTTTTTTTGCGGTGATCATCGGGCTGTGGCTGATGAAACTGCCGCTGCACCAGTCCGTTCACAACCCCGCCTCCCCCTGGCGGCAGCTGGTCAGTGGCGTGCAGTACGCGGCGGGCAGCCGCGAGATCTCGGCCTTGATCCTGCTCTCCCTGGTATTCAGCATATTTGGCATATCCTATTTCACGGTGCTGCCGGCATTCGTTGAAAAGGTGCTACACCAGGGAGCCCTGGCATACGGCTGGGTAAATGCCGCCTCGGGCTTGGGCGCGGTCACCGGGGCCTTCCTGTTGGCGCACCGCGTGAGCAACGGCAGGCGGGGCCGTGTGCTGGTGTGGACCAACATCGCCTTCCCGCTGATCCTGATCGTTTTTTCCTTCACGACCCTGCTTCCGCTTTCGCTGGCGCTGGCCTACGGATTGGGCATGGGTTTTATGCTGCAGTTCACTACACTCAATACCCTTTTGCAAACCCGGGTGCAGGATGAGTTCCGCGGACGGGTGATGGGGCTGTACACCATCACCTTCTTTGGCTTTGCGCCGTTCGGGAATTTATTGATCGGCTTCCTCGGCGAAAAAATAGGACTGGGCCTCGCGATGACCCTGTTCGCGATCTGTTCACTGGTCCTCTCGCGCATTGTTTTGATGAGAACCCCGGAAGTGCAAAAATTACCATAGGATGAATTGGACCTGTCGTTGGATAAGACATTGAATCCCCCCATTGAGGATCAACCTCAAAAACCCTCCCAGTCCGCAGTGCTGCTGCGCTGCTTTGGCTATTTGCGCCCGCATTGGAAGCTTGTCACGGGCGTGTATGTCACCATGCTGTTCATCGACCTGATCGCGATGGTCAACCCGCAGGTGCTGCGCTGGACAATCGACAAGGGGATCGGGACAGGCAGCACACGCATGCTGGCCCTTTCGGTCGGCGGGCTGCTTGTGCTGGTGCTGGTCAAAGGTGTGCTCACCTATTACGAGGGCCTTTGGACCGAGGTGGCTTCGCAGAACGTGGCCTATGACCTGCGCAACGCCCTGCAGCGCAAGATCACCGAGTTGTCCTTTTCCTTTCATGATAAGGCCGAAACCGGTGATCTGCTTTCGCGTTCCATTCAGGATGTGGAGCGCATCCGCTTCCTGACCGGGCGGGCCGTTTTCCGCATCATTGAGAGCAGCTTCCTGATGCTGCTTACCGCGGGGATGATGATCTGGATGAACCCGCGGCTCGGCCTGCTGGCTGTGCTTTGCATGCCTCTGCTGGTCATCCGGTCGATCAGCTTCGGACGGATCTTCCGCCCCCTGTCGCTGCAGATCCAAAAACAATTATCCGTCCTGACGACCCGTGTCGAGCAAAACCTGCGTGGGGTGCGGGTGGTCAAGACCTTTGCCCAGGAGCAGGCCGAGATCGGGCGCTTCGCCGTTGAGAACCAGGCCTGGTATGAGCTGTCTGCGCGCTCGGCCCGCATGCAGGCCAACAATATGCCGCTGCTTAACCTGATCGCCGATATTAGCAGCGTGCTGATCCTTTTGTACGGCGGCACGCTGGTCATCAGCCGCACCCTCACGCTGGGTGAGCTTGTGGCCTTTACCACCTACGTGGCGCAGATCGTGACCCCCGTGCGCTACCTCGGCATGGTCCTGCCGGCCATTACCATCTCGGGCGCTTCAGCCGAACGTGTATTTGAGATCCTCGATACCGTGCCGCTGGTGGCCGAAGAATCAGGGGCGCCGGACCTGCTGCCGGGGCAGGGAGAAGTGACCTTTGAAAATGTTTCCTTTTCCTACGGGCGTCAGACCGGGGTCTTGAAGGATATCAGCTTCACCGCTAAACCGCGCCAGATCATCGCGCTGCTGGGGGCGACGGGTTCAGGCAAGACCAGTGTGGTCAATCTGATCCCGCGTTTCTATGACCCGACCGCGGGGCGCATCACCATCGATGGGATCGACATTCAAAAGGTGAGTTTAAACTCGCTGCGCGGCCAGATCGGCATGGTGCTGCAGGAGACCACCCTCTTCGCCGCGTCGATCCGCGAGAATATCGCCTTTGGCAAACCCGGGGCCACACAGGCTGAGATCGAGGCCGCGGCCAGGGACGCGCAGGCGCACGAGTTCATCATGCAGATGCCGGGGGGCTATGACATGAAGGTGGGCGAAAGCGGCAGGACGCTTTCCGGCGGACAAAAACAACGCATTGCCATCGCCCGCGCCCTGTTGACCGATCCCCGCATCCTGATCCTCGACGATGCCACCTCTAGTGTGGACAGCGAGACCGAGCATTTGATCCAGGCAGCGCTCGAGCGGGTGATGCACGGCCGCACGACCTTTGTGATCGCGCACCGTCTGAGCACCGTGCATTCCGCCGACCTGATCCTGGTGCTCGACAAGGGACGCATCGCGGCGCGCGGCAGGCATGAGGACCTGCTGCGGTCTTCGCTGTTGTATGCCGGCATTTACCATCAGCAGTTGAAAGCGGGCCGGACGGGCCCGAAAACGCAGGAACACTAAAAGGATGATTCAATGAGTTTTGGGATCGGGGTATCGGGTTCGGGCATGGGTCCGCGCAATGCGATGGAGACCTTCGCGGAAGGCGATGGTGTGCGCGGGCAGGTCTTTAATCAGCGGGTGGTCACGCGCATGCTGATCTACCTGCGTCCTTTTATGAAAATGATGGCGCTGGCTTTTGTAGCCATGCTGGTGGTTTCAGGGTTGACCCTGTCGGTCCCCTACTTGTTGAAGGTCACCGTGGATACCTACATTTCCCGCGGTGATCAGGCCGGCCTGATCCGCATTTCGCTCTGGACCGCCGCGGCTTATATCGCGCTGTATGGCGCCACCTGGGCCGAGCAGTATTTGCTCTCGCTGGTCGGGCAGCGCATGCTGGCCAATATCCGGCGGGACCTGTTTCACCACCTGCAGGAATTGTCGCTCAGCTACCATGATACGCATATCGTGGGTGTGACCGTCTCGCGCGTCATGAACGATGTGGCGACGATCAATGACCTGCTCTCGCAGGGCATCATCACCCTGATCGGCGACCTGTTCGTGCTGGTCGGCATCGTTGTGGTCATGCTGGGCATGAACCTGCGCCTCGCGCTGCTGACCTTCACGGTGCTGCCGTTGATGCTGCTGGTGACGGCCTGGTTTTCCAGGCGCGCGCGGGTCGCCTTCCGCGAAACGCGCAACAGCGTGGCCAGGGTGGTGGGCGGGCTGGCGGAGGATATCGCCGGGGTGCGGGTCATTCAGGCTTTCGGGCAGGAGGATACCACCCAGGAGAATTTCACCGCGGTCAACGAGGTCAACCGTCAGGCCAATATCAGCGCCATGACACTCTCATTCATCTTTCTGCCCGCCATTGAGTTCCTGGGCATCCTGGCGACCGCCATTGTCTTGTGGTTTGGCGGGCGGGCGGTGACCGGCGGCACGGTCACCCTGGGGGTGCTGGTGGCCTTTCTTTCCTATGTCACCCGCTTCTTTCAGCCGGTGCAGGAATTGAGCCGCATGTTCACCACACTGCAGTCGGCCATGGCCGGCGGTGAGCAGGTGGTCAAGCTGCTGGATACCGTGCCCGATGTACTCGACCCGCCGGATGCGGTTGATCTGCCGACTGTGGCAGGGCATGTGCAGTTTGAGCATGTGTCCTTTCGCTACCGCCCCGAACTGCCCGAGGTGCTGCACGATGTCTGCCTGGATATCCAGCCCGGCCAGACGGTGGCGCTGGTGGGTCCGACGGGCGCCGGCAAGACCTCGATCGGCAACCTGATCGCCCGCTTTTACGATGCCTCGCAGGGCACGGTACGGATTGACGGCATGGATGTGCGCAGCTTGAAGCAGCGCCAGCTGCACCGGCAGATCGGCCTGGTGCCGCAGGATTCCTTTCTGTTTTCCGGGACGCTCGCCGATAACATCCGTTTCGGCCGCCCGGAGGCCGCGCAGGAGGAGGTGGAGCGCGCGGCAAAGCTGGCCAACGCGCACGAGTTCATCATGGCCAAGCCGGACGGGTACGCGACGCGTATTCAGGAGGGCGCATCCAACCTTTCGGTGGGGCAGCGCCAGCTGGTGTGCATCGCGCGCGCCATATTGACCGACCCGCGCATTCTGGTGCTGGACGAGGCCACTTCGAATGTGGACAGCATGACAGAGAGCCTGATCCAGGATGCGCTGCGGACGCTGCTGCATGGCCGGACCGCCGTGGTGATCGCCCACCGTTTGAGCACCATTCGCGGCGCGGACTTGATCTGTGTGGTGCAGGATGGGAGAATTGTGGAGCA
>CAZZBA010000240.1:0-6459 GCA_964652765.1 uncultured Victivallales bacterium
CCGGGCTCTTCTGCGACCGCGGGAACGCCGAGTTTGAAAACATCTCCCTGTATGCTTTGGAAGATTGAAATGAAAGTCACACACGACCTCTCTACGTTATCCTGGACCCTGGCTGGATGGACGCCGTACCTGTGGCGATTGCTGAAGACCCTGGAACTGGGCGAATCGCCCCAGGCGGAACTGCGCGGGATTCGCGCCGTGGTGCCCGGTTCGGTGCAGCAGGCGCTTCGTAACGCCAATCTGCTGCCGGACTGGAAGTTGCCGGGCAATGATCGCCTCTGCGAATGGGTGGAAAACCGGCATTGGGCCTTTGAGACGATGCTGCCGGACGACTGGTTTGCATCGGGGGGCACCCGGCGTCTGCGCTGCGATGGCCTCGACTACAGCGGTTGGGTCTTGCTGAACGGCAAGGATGTCGGAACGTTTCGCGGCACACATGTTCCGCATGTTTTTGACCTGACCCCGTATGCCGAACCCAAAGGCAATCGTCTGCAGATCGTGTTCGACCTGCCACCGCGCTGGCTGGGCCAGTTTGGCTACACTTCGCAGATCCGCGAGTGGAAGCCGCGCTTCAACTACCTGTGGGACTGGACGCATCGCCTGGTCCAAACCGGGATTTGGGAGCAGATCGTTCTGGAGGTCGCCGACGGGATCGAGATCACCGATCTCCGCTGCCTGGCCGACGCCGACCCGCGGAACAATACCGGCCTGCTGCAAGTTCGTGGCAACGTGTCCGGTGACGCTGCGGCGCGCGTGAAGATCTCGCTGGAGCGTGGCGGCGCGGTGGTTCGCGAGGCAACCGTTTCCGCGGCGGAACTGGCTGCGGGCGTAAATTGGAAGGATCTGGCGGTGGCGCTCTGGTGGCCGAACGGGCAGGGAGCGCAACCCTTGTACACGGTTACCGTCACGGTCCTGTGGGCGGACGGCTCGGTGCAGGATCGCCAGGTTCGGCAAGTCGGGTTCCGGAATATCGTGTGGCAGCAGTGCGAGGGCGCGCCGGCCGGTGCCGACCCCTGGCTCTGCGTTGTCAATGGCCGGCCGGTCTTTCTGCAGGGGGTGGACTGGATTCCGCTTGCCCCGAATTTCGCTGATGTTCCTGATGCGACGTACCGGCACAGGATCTCGCTCTACCATGAGCTGGGAGCCAATACCCTGCGCGTCTGGGGCGGCAGTTACCTCGAGAAAGAGGTATTCTACGATCTGTGCGACGAGCACGGAATGCTGGTCTGGCAGGATCTCATGCTGAGTTCGTCGGGCATTGACAATGTCCCGCCATCCGATCCGGTTTCGATTTCGGAGATGGGCGAGATCCTGCGTTCGTTTATTGCCAGGCGTCAGCATCACGCCGCGCTGCTGCTCTGGTGCGGCGGGAACGAACTGCACGAGCAGGTGGAAGGGTACGGACGGCCCATGACGGTGGCGCATCCGCTACTCGGTCATCTGGACGCGATCGTGAGGGAGTGCGATCCCGGACGGCGCTTCATTCCCACAACGGCCACGGGGCCGCGCTTCTATGCGCATCCGCAGGATCTTGGCAAGGGGATACTCGGCAATGTCCATGGGCCGTGGAAGCTGTGGGGAACCATGGCGGAATGGAAGGATTACTGGCAGAAGGACGATTCCCTCTTTCGCGCGGAGACGGGGGCGCCGGGCGCCGCGCCGGCAGACATCATCCGTCAGTATGCCGGTGGTTTTGAACCGTTCCCGGTCTCGGAGAACAGTCCGGTCTGGCGTCGCCCGCTCACGTGGTGGGTCGAGGTCGACGCCTTCAAGACTGAGCACGGGAGGGAACCGCAGAATCTGGAGGAATACGTCGCCTGGAGCCAGACGCGGCAGGCGGAGGCGCTGGCGGCTGCGGTGCGAAGCAGCAAAGCCCGCTTCCCCCGCATCGGCGGCATTCTGCTATGGTGCGGCCACGATTGTTATCCGTGCCCGGCCAACACCAGTATCATCGATTTCCACGGCAACCCCAAGCCGGCGGCCCTGGCGGTGAAGGCGATCTGGAATGCCAGGTCAGGGAGATGAGATGCATGAGACCGGCTCGCGGTCAGTGAATCCGGGATGCGCTTCCTCCGTACTTGAACTCTCTTCTTTAACTCAGAGGCGGAAGTTGGCCTAATTCGAGAGGATGAAAACCGGTTGTGCGGTGCCGCTGCCAAGGGGTTGTGCCGGTTGCGGATACGCCAGTACCGTCCGGGCGTTACAGGTTTCGATGAGAAGGCTCAAGCCGGCCCGTCTTGTTTCGTTGATAAGGAGTTGACACGCACCACTGAAAACTAAAGGGAAGAACAATGCACCAGACGGGCAAGACAGCCGGAACGAAACGAGTGCTGAGCGCAGCAGTAATGGCAGGAGGGATTCTGTGGTGCAGCAACACGACAGGAGCAGGCGAACCGATAAAGACAAACGATGCGAATCCTTCGAACACCCCGTCCGCCGGACGGAGTGCGGAGAGCAACCGGACGGATGCCCTGTATTATGTCACCTCGGCGAAGGGCGACGGGAAGACCGACGACACGGCCGCGATTCAGGCGGACATCGCGACCATGGAGGCGGCCGGCGGCGGAACCTTGCTGCTCAAGAGCGGCACGTACGGGCTGACCTCCACGATTCGCATCCGGCAGTCAAATGTCGGGATCAAGGGCGCGGGACGCTCCACGGTGTTTCTGGCCGTGGGGACTACGGACACGTTTTCGACTGCCGGCTCGACACCGACCCAAAGACCTGGCCCGGGTTGGCGTTCGTGAAGTTCATGGACGTGCATTTCGACACGCCCAACGACCACAAATCCGGCACCGTGATCTACGCGAGGTTTTCGCATCACTTCGAGGCGCACGGCGTCACCTGGGGCAACTAACGGTTATTCTCTTTGCGTTCTCCTATTCTGACTCCTGAATTCAGACTCCAGAGCAGTTGCCCCCGATCATTCATACACTTGCGCCCGAACCTCCCGGGCCAATTCCACCCACCGCTGCAGGCGACGCGGCTCGTGCTGCACGGTGTGCAGATCCTTCAGCATCACTTCCGCCCGGCATTCGTGCCGCTTCAGAAGGGTGAAAGTCTCCTCGAGGCCGCGGCGAATCGCCGCCTCGTCCATCCGCGAGGTGGCCACCGCGGCCGGATGTGGCTTGCAGCAGAGCACGTAGCCGGGCCCTAGCTGCGCAGCGCTCTTCCCGATGTCCGCCCACGGGGAGATCGACACGCGGCGCAGGTTGCAAATGCGCTTCAGCACCGGAATCCAGTCATGCAGCGGCTCGCAGCAACCGTAGCAACCCAGGCCGAACCGCTCGACGATCGGCCGCAGGTGCGGGAAGAACAGCTCCTCGAACATCGCCGGGGATATCCCCAGAAGGTCCTGGCTCTCCATGCCGCCCCAGAGATCGCGGCACCGCACACGTGAAGGGTCGAACCCAGCCGACGGCAGGATGTCCGTATGGCCGATGCCGCCGTTGTTGATCCACTCGCATCCGTTGTTCAGCGAGAAAAGCCCGCCGGCCTCCAGTTGATCCAGGACAGCATGGTGGTTGGCCGCCAGCCGACCGACGAGTTCCTGGACCCATTGCGGTTCGTCGAGCATGTCCACCATCAGGGTGTCCATGCCGCGCAGCATCACGGCGGTCTGAGGAACCCCGCCGACGGTATGCCACCAGTGGTGGCGCCGCCGCACGGTAAGGATGCCGTCAAAGATCTCGTGCGCCCGCGCGAGCCACTGCTCCGACCTCTCCCGGTTCACCCGCACCTCCGGCGTCCGCAGCTTGTCAATGTCGCTGTACTCCTGCAGCGGCGGCTCGTAATGTACCGCGCCCAATTCCGAATGGCTCGACAAGATGAGGTTGGAGAAGGGATGAATGTAGTACGGTTGGCGCAGTGCCGAGTCGGTCATCGCCTGCCCGACCAGGAGACCGTTGCCGGTGATCTCGGCGTCCCACGGCACATTGAAGACTGCGTCTACCGGCTGATCGTCCTTGAGGAACTCGTGCGTGGCGATGGCCAGCCGCAACTGCATTTCCCAGCCGCGCAGCAGCGGATCAGCGCAGGAAAGGCGCTCCCAAGGAAGGATTTCGAGCCACACCCCCTCCGGGAAGCAGTAGATGCGAGGCGGCACAGCCTCCAGCCGATTCAACGCGCATACGGCCCGACGCTTCTCATCGTGGGCGGGCAGCGCGGCAATTTCCCCCACCTGCTTCGCGAGGTCCCGCAATACTCCGGTTTCATTCTGTGTTGTCACGCTCACCTTATGTTTCGCTGTCAGACGATCATGATGATTCGGAACTGGGCATAGTATCGGCAATCCATCGCAATTGGAATCTTCGGTTCATCCGCATGCCCGCTGCCAGGCGCTCTCGTATGCGTCATCGCCAAGCACCGTGCGCAGCATCGTCAGCACGTTCTCCGGCGGAGTTCCGACCTGGATGGCGTGTGACGGTGCGGCGATGTAGCCGCCATTGGCACCGAGCACCTCGACCAGCCGCAGGCACTCAGCCCGCACCGTCGCCGGGGTGCCGTGCGGCAGGAGATGCTGCACGCTGATGGCGCCCTGGAAAGAAAGCCGGTCGCCGTAGGCGCGTTTCAACCTCTCCGGGTCCATGCCGGCCGCATCAGTCTGCACGGCCTCCAGCGTATCCAGCCCCGCATCGAGCAGGTCGGGGATGACATCAAAGACCGCCCCGTCGCTGTGGAGAAGACAATGCGCCCGCGGCGCAAGACGGCGGACGGTATCCGTCAGCCGCCGGTGGAACGGTTGCAGAACCTCGCGGTACGCGTCCCGCGACATGAGCAATCCCTGCTGTGTGCCGAGATCGTCGGCGAAGAAGACCAGGTCAATCCCATCCGGGGCGGCGGCCAGCGTGCGCTGCAGGCGGATGTCCAGGAAGTTGGTTATGTGATCCATCGCCCGCTGAACAATCGCCGGTTCCACCAGGACATTAACCAGGGCTTCCTCGATTCCGGTCATCCAACAGTACAGTTCAAAGGGATTGCCGGCGCCGAACTGCGTGGCCTGCGTGCGGTTGGCGGAGATGGATCCGGCTACGCAGGCATAGTCGAACCAGTCCGGACTTGGCCATGGATAGGCATCCAGCGCTTCCGGCGTTGTCACGCCGGCCAGCGGAAAATCGGTGAACTCTGCGTAGTGGCCTTCACCATAGTCGGCCGACCGCACTTTGATTCCCCAGATACCCAGGCTGGGATTCCCGCAGACGGGCCCGCAGTAGGCCGGCGCAACATGGATCTTGTCTTCCGTTGCCGCCTGCAACTTGTTCCAGTCAATGCCTTGCGGCGCCAGATGCGCACTCAGGGTTGCAGCCATCTCCGGCGTGGTACCAAACCCCCACGTAAATGGGATGCGATCAGGCGTGCGATGGCTCAGTGCCGACAGCAGCCGCTCTCGTGGCGTGCCGGCCGTTGCTGGGGTAGTGCGCCCAAGGACAGCAGAAACGGTTTGTTTAGTGTTCATTCATAGCCTCTTCATAAGAACTCGCACGGGATGGAACGAGTCCCTCGAAGGATATATCCAACATGCTGATCCTGCCTGGCACAAAACCAGTGCTCTTGCCTGAAGCGGCAAAATATTTCATTTCAGCGCCTACTTCTCCAGCAAAAACCGCGGATACAGGTTGGTCAGGAAGGGATAAGAGGTCATTAGGGACGCATCAAAGTCAAAGACGCGTCCCCAATGGCGTCCGGCTGGCGACGGGCAAGCAACGTCCCGTTCAGTCCGCATCAGGCTTGTGAGCCAATGCCAGAAACTGTTCAGGCTCCTTGCCAGTATCCTTGGTCATGAGACTGACAACGAAGAGCACCAGGAAGGAGGCGCTGACGCCGAAGAGCCCCGGTCCGCCCGCCACGGGCAACCCGAGAAATCTATATTTGGCCCCTTTGACGAGCAGCAGCACGATAAAGAGCGATGATACCGCCAATCCTGTAAGGATACTGGAGATCACGGCCTGCTTGGTGGCGCGCTTCCACCACAGGGTCGCCAGCATGGCCGGGAATATGGCACTGGCAGCAATACCGAAGGCCAGCATCACCAACCAGGCGATGTTCTCGCCCTTCAACAGAACGGCAAGAGCAAAGGCCGTCGCCGACATCACCAGGGTTGTAATTTTGGCAATCCCGAGTTCCTGCTTCTCCGTGGCATTGCGGTTGATGTAGACCTTGTAGAGGTCGTGGCTGATGGAGGATGCCACGGTGATCATTAGCCCCGCAGCGGTGGAGAGGATCGCCGCGACGGCGCCTGCCGCGCCGATAGCCATCAACCATGGGCCACCGACCACCAAACTGATCTCGAGAACGGCCATGTTCTTGGCCAAACCAACACCGCTTGATCCCTGCGCAATCCAACTCACCAAATTGGGATAGATGGCGGGAAAAAGCAGGAAACCGAGGAGGATGGCAGAGAGGTAAACCTATAGAGAGCAGTTCGGCCGCTTTGCGGCCGAACTGCTCTCGTTAATGCCT
>CAZZBA010000241.1:0-6409 GCA_964652765.1 uncultured Victivallales bacterium
AGCAGCTCGCGCCAGCGCTCGATCTCGGCAAGGAAGGTGTCGTCGACGGCACCGGTGCCGCGCTTGCCCTTGGAGGTTTCGGCGTATTTGTCGAAGGATCCGCGCAGAATGGAATCGCGGGAAAATATTTCGGCGATCTCGTCCCATTTTTCCACATACTGGTCGAAGGTGTAGTAGAGGGTGCGGGCCTTGGCGGGACGGTCGATCTTTTCCGGTTTGACGCGGGTGTCGTAGGCGGCGAATTCCTCGAAGTCGGAGAGGATGCAGAGCGGGAGCTTGGCGGACCAGCCGTAGCGACGGACCTGGTAGGCGGGGGCGATATCGCCGTCGATATTGACGGACGGCTTCTTGGCCTCGACGAAGAACTTGCGGGTGCCGCCGATGCGGAAGCAGTAGTCGGGAGCCTTGGTATAGCCGCCGATGCGGATGGCGTCCTCATGGATGACGTCCTTGTAGGCGTCGGCATAGCCCGCCTTGTTGTCGACATCCCAGCCAAGGGCGGTAAAGAAGGGGTCGAGGAACTCCCGGCGCAGCTCGGTCTCGTTATAGCCGCCGGAGGTGTAGTGGGCGCGGTGCAAGGCGAAGGTTTCGCAGAGGGCGCGGATGCTGTCAGGTGCCGGCATGGGTGGTTTTCCTTGTTTACAACTTCGATGGTATTACTGCTTTTCAATGTAACACTACCTCGATATGCCGTCCATTCGAATTTGAACGGTTGCCGCTGGTTGACAGGGCAAATGGTGTCGGATAGATTCTGCTGCCGTGATGCCAGTCTACACCTGTATCAATCAAAGGATGGGTTTGATGAAAAGTTTTGAGCGTGCCGCCAGTCATGCACTGGTCCGTGAATCGCCGTCAGTGAACTTCTTCGAGGGTGCCATCCTTGGGAATGGGGGGGTGGGGGCGGTGGTCTGTGTCCGTCCCGATGCGGTGATGATCCATTTCGGGCACAACAATGTCTGGGATATCCGGCTGGCCGAGGACAACAAGGAGAAAATCGGCACGTTCAAGGAGATCTTCGAGAAGGTCAAGGCGATCCCCGCCTCCCATAAACTGCTTACTGACGATCCCTGGTATGCCGAGTATCTCAAGATCGCCGCGGAAAACTACCGCAAGCCCTATCCCCGGCCGTTTCCCTGCGGGACTCTGGTACTGGGGTTCGACCGCCGCAAGGTGGAGGCCCTTGGCTACCATCTGAACATCGCCGATGGGTTCTGCCGGGTCAACCTGCTGGTCGATGGCGCGCCACGGGCCCTGGAGATTTATTGCGAGATGAAGGCGGATCGGCTCTGGTTGCGGGCCGTGGATGCGCAGGGTGCTCCGGTGGAATCGCCCTTTAACCGAGTCAAGCTGGTGCCGGATGCCGAGACCCCGGCCGATCTTCCCCCCTTTTCAAGCCTGGTTTCGGAAGCGGAGGGGCGCATGTCGTTCCGGCAGGTATTGCCTCGCCTGGAACCAGTCGATGGAAAGCCCGGTGCCGTGCACCCCGGCGACAAGGCCTTCCGGCTACAGGTCCGGCTGTCGGCTAAGTTATCGATGGCCAGTCGGCTGCAGGTCAACGGAACCTGGGGAGAGATGGCCGCTTTGGAGCGAAGGCTCGAGTCGACAGAATCCTTCGTGGCCGTCGTGCAGATTGATGAGGGGTTGGCCAGTGCGGTCACGGAGGGGACTCCGGCAGACGTTTCTGAACCGGCACTGGCGGGGTTTGCCGCAGCGCGGGCAACGGCGGTGGCAAGCTGGAAGGACTTCTGGTCGCATTCCGGCGTGGCGCTGGGCGATGCGGAGCTGGAACGCACCTGGTACCGCAACCTCTATTTCCTGAACTGCTCGGTGCGCGAAGGGGTGACCTGTCCGGGGCTTTTCGCGAACTGGAGCTACGGAAAGATCGGGACCCCGTGGCACGGCGATTACCACATGAACTACAACACCCAGCAGCCATTCTGGGCGACATTCTCGTCCAATCATGTTGAAAAGCATCTGCCCTACGTCGCGATGGTGCATCACCTGTTGCCGTCGAGCATGGCATGGGCGAAGGATTATTACCAGATGCGCGGGGCGTTCTTCCCGCATAGTGCCTATCCGGTAGAGATGACGATGAATTCCTATCCGGTGCCAACCTGGGGCTGGGAGGTCTTTGAGACGCCCTGGACCGTGCAGAGCTTGTGGTGGCATTACACCTACACCCTTGATCGCGAGTTCCTGGAGCAGCAGGCGTTTGAACCAATCCGGCAGGCGACGCTGTTCATGATCGACTACATGACTCGTCCCGATGCGCATGGCCCGACGTGGGGGGATGACCGCTATCACATCTTCCCCACGGTACCGCCGGAGCTATATGGACTGATGCCGGGGTTCAAGCGCAACGCGGACGGATTAAGCGATCTGACGCTGACGAAATTCCTCTTCAGTGCCTTTACAGAAGCCTGCCAGGTGCTGGGGCGGCAAGCGGATGAAGAGGAGGCGTTGAAAACGATCCAGGCGATCCTGGAGCATTATCCGGACTATCCCACTGCAGAGACCGAACTCGGACGCACCTTTGTCAGCGTACGGGACGAGGAGCCGGGCGTCGTTTACAACTGCCCCGCCAATACTGTCACCGTCTTCCCCGGCGATGAGCACGGACTGCACTCCGGCAGCGACGATTACGCGCTGGCGTTGAACTCCTACCGGCATCAGCAGAATGAAGGCGGCAACGAACTGGTCTTCCTCAATCTCCAGGCAGCCCGCCTCGGTGTGCTGGATCTGGAGCGGTTCAAGCGTCAGGTGGCCTACTGCTGCCTGCCTAATGGGGCATGCACGGACAAGGTGCTGCAGACCGGTGGGCGCTACGGTGATACAACCAAGTTCGACTGGATGGGTGTGCATGGGGTCTGGTTCGAGAACTTCGCCCTGCCAGTCGTGATCAACGAATGCCTGATGCAGAGTTATACCGGCATTATCCGCCTTTTCCCGAACTGGCCCGCCGCCTACGACGCGCAGTTCACGACCCTGCGGGCGGTCGGAGCCTTCCTGGTTTCCTGCGAACGCAGGGCAGGGGAGATCCGTTCCATCGTGATCCAAAGCGAGAAGGGCGCCACCTGCCGGCTATATTCACCTTGGCCCGGTACTGCAGTCAAGGTTATGCAGGGTGAGGCTGTGGTTAGCGTTGCAGGGGTTGACGGAGTAATTGTCTTCGACACGGCCCCCGGCTGTTCCTATAGCGTTTGCGTCAGTTTGGCCTAAAGCGGACTGAAAACGACGCGCACGGTCGCATTCGTCACGCCAGTCAGGTGGATGGCGAGTTTACGGATGGTTTTGTCGGGATCAGGCTCGCCCCAGCGGGGCGTATCGCCCATCTTGACGATGTGAAACTCGCGCGACGCATTCATGAGTTTGGCCCCGTTGTTCGGGTTCTGGCCATCGGGATCCGGAGAACCGGGCAGGGGGCGGGCGTCCATGACCACCAGCCTGGCACCGGCGGGGGATTCCAACCGCATTCGCAACTGTTTGTCACCGATCGAAAGTACCGCGCTGCATCCATCCTCAGCCACCGTCACGCCTGCCGGTGTATGGAAAAACCACCAGGCTTCTCCCGTGCCGTCGAGTTCAACCGCATCGGTCAATGACAGGGCATTATCGGCAAGTACAAAGGTCCGCTGCACGCGCTTGGCCCCGTGACCGGCATAGGCGGGGGTAAGGTCGGTCGCGATGATCGATTCCCCATCCTTTGTTCCTACCTGTGTAATAATGGTACACATCGCCTTGGGATCCTGGTCGGGCTGGCTCCTGCCCGGATTGACGACCAGCGTGTTGTGCCCCTCGGCTCTCATGCGGTAATAGCTATAGCGATTCTTGCCGAAGTACGCTGGCAGGTTGTAATCATCGGGGCCGAGGTCGATGATCCAGCGTTCGCCCAGTGCTTCGAGAATAAAGGAGCCAAGGTCAAGGTTGTCGTGGTTGACGCCGTTGCGACCAGCCTTGACCCCGATGAACAGCGCCTGATTGTCATACCAGCGTGTACGGGCGCTGGCTACTTCCACCCCGCGGAAATGGGCGAGGTTGGGAAGTTTGACAACCTCGTTGGTGATGAGCGACGGTTCGTACCACAGCAGCGATTCGGCATTCGGTTTGCCGTGGCGCGCCTGGTAGCTTGCCCAGTCGGATCGGTTGAACTTCCTGGCCAGCCAGAGCAGGGACGGATGTTGAACATCGGAAACCTTGGCGTCAGCATAATTGAAGCTTTTGCCAGTGGTCCCGGCCATCTGGATATAGAAGTCGGCGGCACGATCAAACCCCTCGATGCGCGAAAGTCCGTAGTCGGTGCCGAGCGCTGAATCGAGACAGGCGATGGCTAGGGCGTTATACATCATTGCGTATCCCCAGTAGCCGGGGCCCTCGAACCAGCCGCCGTCGGGGCCGAAGTTGCGCATGGCCAAAGGCAGGGATTCGACGGCATTGCGGACAACCGTCGCCGCCAGCTCCGGTTCTTCCTCAGCGATGGCCAGTGCCCCGGCGATCATGCCGCCGTTGCAGACCTGGTTCCAGTTGTTATGCGCGCGGACCCACCAGCCGTAAGGTTCTTTTCCGTCGTAGCTCAGCATCCCTGGTTCAAGACCATGTTTGATAATGGCAACGCGAAGGGTCTGTCGCTGTTCGGCACTCAGTCCGTGGTAGAGCCAGTCATAACCAATCGCCATTCCAGCCGTCATCTCGGCCGTATCCAGGAAGTGCGACGGATTCCAATCCGGGAAGGCGGCAGCGGCGCTGAGTTCCAGCCACGCGCGTTCAAGCACCTTCGGTTCGCTGGTTACCTGCCAGACCATCCCCAGCGCATATACCCGGTCGACCAACCGGCGACTCACCGCGAGCAGCCGCTTGCCATCGGGAATGTCATACGCGACCACCGGTTCGCCCATGATCTTGTCGGCCTGCTTGACGACGCTGGCGAACCACGCACTCGCCAGCGGGTCGGACTGGACAAGCTCCCTGATCTGTTCGAACCGCGCCGCATCGGCCAGCAGCCGCGGGTGAACCGGATTGAGTATTTTTAGCATGTTGGTCTGGGACGATTCCTGCATGGCGTTAACCTTTCCTTGAATTGCGATCATGATAGTGAATAAGAGCAAAGTGACAAGACGCATCATGGTTACTCCACCGACAGGACCGTGAAGGTCTGCTTATTGCCGGCAAGGTTGATGGTGAAGTGCTCGCCTGTGGTTCTGCCCAGGACGGCGCGTCCGAGAGGGGACTGGGATGTAACGATGACGATGTCCTCGCTATCCACCTGGATGCGCTCGCCGCCGCCGGCAGTGCCGAAGTACAGTGCCCGCTTCTCGCCGTTCGCGGCTTGTAGGCGCACCAGTGCGCTGAGCTGCACGGGATCGTTAGCGTCCAGCGCCTTCACCGGCATCAGGTGCAGGCGCTCAAGCGCCTGGCGCAGTTCCTCAACGCGACGGGCCTGGCCGCGGGCAAGGTAGGAGGTTTCCAGGCTGAAGGTGTCGTATTTTCCTTCGGCATGGTGCGCCTCGCTGGTGGCCGTGGCTATTGACGATCTCGCCGCGGATGTGATCGTCTCCAGCTCAGCCGTAAGCTGCCGGATAAATTGCAGGTGGATGTCTTGTTTCGTCATCTCGTGTTTGCATTCGTTGTGATTCCGGATGGCTTGATTCCCGCGATCGTTCGTTTACCTAGTTCACTGGCGTGAGCTTAAACGCTTTGATGCTGAACCCCTTGTTTGGGGATTTAGCCGTGAACTGGAGGGAATTCCTGCCCTCCTGTAGGTCGACCTCGACTGGTTTGGTATCCTCCCACATCCCCTTGGTATAGGGCAGCGGAATGTCGACCAGCGTTCGCCGGTTCAGCCGCAGCATGAAATCCCGGTCAACGGTCAACGTGCATACGCTTGCCGTAAGCGCGTACTTGCCCGCCTTGGGCACCTCCAGATCATACTTGAAGAGCTCCGGCTGTCCACCGCCAAGGCTGTAATGCACCTGCACGCCGTCATCATCAATGGTCCGCATGAAGAGAATCTTCGCCGTATTCGTTACCGAGTGGGCCGCCCCTGGCGGGATCGTAATCACACCATCCGCACCGAACGCTATCGTCTTGTCCTTTTCGTCCAGCCTGATGCTTGGCACGGGGGGGGCGTCCGGGACCACACTCTTTCCAGCCACCCAATCCGAGTTGGGAGACTCAGCGGGCTCATTGGATTCCGCAAGCTCGGAACCCGTGAGCTCCATCTCCGCTATCCTGGCGGCTTCGACGATCGCCAGCTTCTTGTAAAAAGCCAGTGCATTCCACAATCCGCCGCCGATACCATATTGACTCTTGCTGACCTTTGTCTCGCCAAGTGCATCACCCACCCACTCGGCACGCATGACCTTCATATACTCATTCGTCGCATTACGAGCGCGCTCCTCCAGGGAGAAATCCA
>CAZZBA010000242.1:0-6373 GCA_964652765.1 uncultured Victivallales bacterium
ATCCGCTGCGCGGGCAGTGCGGCTATGGCGGATTGCCGATTACGGCGAATGCTGGCTGGGTGGCCTTGTTCGTTTTTATCATCCAGTTCCGCCCAGCAGGTTCTGAGCATGTTTCTGACGACATATTCTCGCTCAAGAGCGGCTGGTTTGCGACGGTCTTCCTGATCGGCATCCTGACGTTCATCAGTCTGCAGGTGTCGAATGTGCGGTACCCGAAACCGACCAAGAAGGCCGCCCTGTTCATTCCCTGCGTGATCCTGGTGTTCCTCTTCGTGCTGCTGCCTCCGAAGTATTCCATCTGGGTGGCTGTGACCATGCTGATGCTGGGGCTGGCCTATGCCGTGTTCGGGCCGATGTATGTGAAGGGGGTGGCCATCCATCAGGCGCGCAAGGAAAGGCTCGGGAGTGAGCAGGAGTCTCCGAATCCATCGCGGCGCCGCCGGCGTCGTCCACGGCGCAGGGGGGGACGGCCCAGTGCTGAATGAGATTCTCAAGGATGTGAGCGACTATATCGCCTGGGAGCTTGAGGAAGGCACGGTGACGGCAGAGGCCTCGCCCGACATCCTCGCCGCCCTGTCCACCCCCTCCCTTGGCGTGGCGGGTGCCAACCCGTCGTCGCCTGGAGGGACGCGTTCCACCGCGTCCGCAGTGCCCAAGCCAGAACCATCGCGTTCCACCCATTTGCCGTCCCCGTCCACCTCGCCCGCCCTGTCAACGCTCGCCGCCGAAGTCGCCGCCTGCACGCGCTGCGGCCTGCATGCAGGACGCACGAACACCGTGCCGGGGCAGGGTAACCCGCAGCCGGAAATCCTGTTTGTCGGTGAAGCCCCGGGCAAGGATGAGGACGAGCAGGGCCTGGCCTTCGTCGGCCGTGCCGGCCAGTTGCTCACCAAGATGATCGAGGCCATGGGGTTTGCCCGTGAGGATGTCTTCATTGCCAACATCAACAAATGCCGTCCGCCGGACAACCGCAAGCCTACCCGCGAGGAGATGGATACCTGCCTGCCGTACCTGAAGCGCCAGATCGCGGTTCTAAAGCCGAAGGTCATCATTGCCATGGGGGCGACCGCCGTCGAAGGGCTGGTAACGCTGCCGGAAGGCGAGACCATCAGCAAGGTGCGCGGCCAGTGGCTACAGTTCGAAGGCATCCCGCTGATGCCCACCTACCACCCCGCCTACCTGCTGCGCAATCCGGCGATGAAACGTCCCGTCTGGGACGACCTGAAAACCGTGCTCGGTTTCCTCGGCCGCCCCGTGCCAGCCGTGAAAAAATAGGTTGAAGCCGCCTTGGCAACCGGCGTATCATCGCATGCCGTTGCTCCGCAGGCTCGCGATGACGCTCGCCCCCCATCCGGCAATCAATCATTGCCAGCAAATCTGGAGGGTGAACCGCGGCTGCCTGCAAATCTGGGGGGCGAGCGTCCTCGCGAGCGGTTGCGCATGAGAGGGTAACTGGCGAATTCTACACCGATTCTGTTTGAATATGGCATGTAGATGCGGTAGAGTCCCCTCCGCTTTCAACGCCAGTTTAGCTCAGTTGGTAGAGCAGCTGATTTGTAATCAGCAGGTCGTCGGTTCGAGCCCGTCAACTGGCTCCATTAAAAACCAAGCAAAAAGGCCGTATTTCCTAGGGAATATGGCCTTTTTTGTGTAGCCGTTTCCTTTCTGTTTTTAACTGGCTGTTAAAGTTAGTACTGTGGTACCCCGAGTTGATGCCACAAAATGACACAAGAATTATTAGTGACCTAGAGTCGGATGTCAGTCTGAGGCTGGTTTGTCAGGCGCACGGCAGGCTGTCGCTGTGGGATCGGTATGGCGACTAGCGCCATGTTCATCCATCGGGTCGCGAAGCCAATCCTTCGGTGCAGGGGCTTCATACCACAAGATCCAGCGCCGGGATGGCGGCGGGGTGGCGTATCATGTGGTTTGCAGGTGGGTTTGGCGGGAGGCGGCAGTCATGAACGTGCCTACGTTTCTGGTCGATCAGCTGCTGTAATGTCGATTTCAAGTCAGTATACCAATTATTAATGGTTGACTGAAGATCGACATGATGTCACTGTAGCGTCTAATCTATAGCATTTCTTCTAGGACTGAGGAACGACATGGGAGGTCGGATATGTTTGTGGGCAGAGATCGCGAAATGCAGATTCTGCGGGACTTCGCTGGGCGAAGTACTGCCGGACTGGTGGTA
The DNA here is from genome assembly GCA_964652765.1 of uncultured Victivallales bacterium. Lineage (GTDB taxonomy): Bacteria > Verrucomicrobiota > Kiritimatiellia > UBA8416 > UBA8416 > UBA8416. The sequence goes on from CAZZBA010000242.1 coordinate 2,192, forward strand.
TGCCGGGGACGGCGGCGTATCGGCAAGAGCACGCTGATCGAGCAGTTCGGCAAAGGCCGACGGTTCTGCGAGTTCTACGGGCTGGCACCGCGTGAAGGGATCGACAACGCACACCAACTCAAGCATTTTGGGGAACTGATGGGCACCACGTTTGGTGTGCCGGCGATGCATTTCGAGAACTGGCACGATGCCCTCTCGACACTGGCCGGTCTCACCGCGAACGAGGAAACGATCATATTGCTGGACGAAATCTCCTGGATGGCCTCCAAGGACAAAGATTTCGCTGGAAAGCTCAAGGGCGTCTGGGATACCCGCTTCAAGAAGAACGATGGACTGATCCTTGTCCTTTGCGGCTCCGTAACATCATGGATCGACACCAACATTCTCAACGACAAGGGCTTTATGGGTAGGGTGTCGCTCACCTTGACGCTCGATGAAATCCCGATTCATGCCGCCAATGCTTTCTGGGGTGGAACGAAGCATATCTCAGCGACAGAGAAACTGCGCCTGCTTTGCGTGACCGGCGGCGTGCCCCGCTACCTGGAGGAAATCCAGCCCAACCAGACAGCCGAACAGAACATCAAGCGGATGTGCTTCTCGCCGGAAGGTCTCCTCTTTACGGAGTTCGACAAAATCTTCCACGATATCTTCGCCTTGCGCTCGGAGACGTTCAAGCGCATCGTGGAAGCCCTGTCCGGTGCCCCCATGGAGCCCGGCGAGCTCTGTCGTGCCTTGGGCGTCGATCCAACAGGTGGCCTTTCTGAACAGCTCAGGGTTCTCGTTGCTGCCGGTATGCTTTCCCGTGACTATGCATGGGACACATCAGGACGGCGAACGGCGTTGAGCAAGTACCGGATTAGGGACAACTACCTGCGCTTCTACCTGCGCTACATCGACCCCCAAAAGGAGAAGATCGAACAAGGACTTTTCCGCGACATCCATCTGGAGCAGCTCGCCCACTGGGACGCCCTCATGGGGTATCAGTTCGAGAATCTGGTGATCAATAACCTAGACGCCGTGATTCGTCGTCTCGGCATTGCGCCCGAGAGCATTCTCAGCGCGGCCCCCTACTTCCAGCGCAAAACCCGGCGGCACGCGGCATGCCAGATCGACCTCCTGATTCAGACAAAGAAGACGCTCTATGTGTGCGAGGTCAAATTCCGCAAGCAGATCGACGCCAGCGTGATCGAGGACGTCGAGCGAAAGATCAAGGCCCTACCCGGCAGCGCCAGATACTCGGTGAGACCGGTGTTGATCTATGACGGCCAACTGGCCCCGAGTATCAAACGCTCAGACGCCTTCTGTCATTTGATTGCGATGGCCGACCTCTTGACTGCGTCTCAATTTGCATGAAACAGGGAGAGGGATATTGGTGTAGGACGCGGATGGGTATGAATGGTTAGTCGCTTGTCTTGCGGCACCTGAACGTTATCGACCTGCACCAGCGTGTGGATGCGTATGAGGGTATAGGACTTGGCGGCTTCGGTGGGGCGCGTGGCGGTACAAGCCGCGCGGGGCCTTCCTGCATGAGGATGATGGGCGGTAACGTATAAAACGCGGCACCCCCCTATCGAAAGTGAATGAATCAAGTTTGCGGGAGTTACAGAGAATTGCCGTGGAGGCTGTGGAGGAGTCACGGTCACCAATCTATCAGCAATCCGCTTGCAAGGCATTCTCCCGTTGTAGTACCGTCTCCTGTGTAGACACCGAAGCAAATTGTTCTTTGACGCATATCAAGACCCCGCTATTCCCTGATATGCGTCAGATGTTTCCCGTAAACCCTTGATAACTAGCAGGCGCACTGACGCAATCCGCAAAAGTGCCCCCGCTATTATGACGCATAATAGGATGTTGGCGATGCACGGATGAAACGACTCCTTCCAATCCTTTGTCTGCTCCTCGCGATAGGCTGCGCTACCGTTCCGGACCAGCAGCCCCGCCGGACGAAATATGAGCGCACCGGGCAAGGTTACATTTGCGATCTCTATGTCGAGGTCGAGGGGGAATGGGTGCGGTTCTATCGCAATATCGGTGGATACTACTCTCTGATCCAGAGTCCCGACGGGAAGTACATCGTACTAACTCACCCGAAGGGCAGCCTGGCAACCACCGTACACGTGTTCGTTGTGCCGTCGCGACAGCTTCTCAACATCACTCCGTGGCTACACAGTCGCACAGCCATGCTGACATCGGACTCGACATACTTCACCGCCCGGCGATTCCTAAACCCTCATGAGGTTGAGATGGGGGTCAGTATTTACCCGCAGCGGAGCGAGGTGGAGCCGATTCGCAAGGCCATCGAGAAGACCCACTTCACGATTAATGTTGACGATGCAGTCGAGGAAACTCAGGATTGCCAACCAGAGGGCGCAGGCGACTCGCAATAGCTCGCGCCTGACCCTCACCGTTCGCAATGAAAGGAAAGAAGCATGACAACAACAATCGAGTCGGCGAGTGAAACACCAACAACGCCCGCTGCCAATCAGTTCGCCGTTTCACGAGTCATGAGAGAGTCCTGGATAGTGTGCAAGGCGCAGCTATTTCCATTGATTGGGGCAGTGACCGCTGTTTACGGCGTCATCGTTCTGTATTTTTGGATGCAGAACCTTATCTTGCCACCGCCGAAAGGAGGTCCTTTTGACGCCGTGCTCGCCGTGCTTCTCCTTATTCCCTTCATCGCACTTCTTGTGTTTCTACTAAATGGCCTCAATCTCTTTATACTTAACATCTGTCGGACAGATAGGCCACATTACCCGCTTCTATGGTCAGGCGGATCGCGTTTCTTTCGTGTCTTTAAGGTGTTTTTGGTCGGTGGCTACCATATCATGTTCTTCATCAGTTTATCGCAGATGTTCATGCTGATACTTGACAAGGGTGTATCCCCAGCAGATGCAGCAACTAGGTCGAAGGCGCTCGTGAAGGGACATGGCGGGCAGGTGTTCAGCCTCATGCTAATTGGAGCCTGTATCGTACTCAGTTGTTTTCTCTGGCTTCCAATACTGCTTCTGCCATTTCTGCACGTCGTAAGGGTTGTTTCTTACCTTCATCTGTCAGGAGAGACGCCCATCGCGTGTCGTGGAACAATGCGGACATGAGCACGCTGCGTGGGGATATGGGGAGCATGACATGATTATCAGTTCTTTTCGATTAGCAAACCGTGTAGGATGTGCAGTAGCCGCGTTTGCGATCATGGCCGGATGCGCAATGGTTCCGCACGGGACACCGCCGCGCTACGAGGACCCCATGTTGCCTGGTACCGAAGTGGCAACCATCGTGACCGCAGGAAGCGGGATAGGCATCTATCTTGTGGACGGGTGCATTCCACTTGATCGGGCGAACTACAACATCGATGGCCTTAAAGGACCTATGCCCAAGGAGGCGCGTCTGTTGCCCGGCACACATGAAGTCATGTTCGGGCTCGGGATGTCTGGTGCCCTGACCCAAATAGCCACCAATATGACCGTCTCAGCGGGAGAGCTCTATAAAGTTACTCGTCGCACGATCGGATACGACATGTCAATCCTGGTTGAAAAGGAGTGACGGCACAACACAACAAGGGAAGGAACACAATGAGAAACGCGATACGTTTGCTGGCCTGTGGGCTCTTGCTCGGACTCGTTTTCGGATGCGCATCCTCAAGAGTCCGATATGAACCACCCACGGGGATGCCCTCTGAATTGGCACGGATCAAGACATCTGGTTCTTCTGGGGTGGAGAGCATTGGCGATAAGCAAGTCATGTCGTTCTTGCGACTTACCAAACCCGGCGCTTATCCAAATGAGGTGGTTGTTCTTGCGCCGGGAAACCACCGCATTCATGTAGTTGCCAGTGGCTATCAAATGCCGCCACCACACATGTGGCTGTGGCTCAAGGCGGACCCCGCCAAAGACTATGTCCTAAAAGACGAAGCCTTAAAGGCCGATGGTGGTGGCTTCCGGGTTCGCTTTTGGCTTGAAGACGCCACCTCTGGACTGCCAGTGGGAGGCATTTCTGGGAGCGATGACGATCCGACGAAGTAGTTCCATGATAACTGCGAACAAAAAAATATGGGGTCATCTCGATAATCGAGTAATGATTTTATAGGTTGAATATATGAAGAAACGACGAGATCATATTCCACATGGCGGGCATTATATGAGCAATGCAGAAACAATTATAGATTATCGAGATGACCCCATGGGA
>CAZZBA010000243.1:0-6366 GCA_964652765.1 uncultured Victivallales bacterium
GATCCAGGAAGAGTGGGACAAGTATCCCCAGGGAGCCCACGGGGTTCCCAAACTCATTTCGACGGAAGACAAGGCGCTCTGGGCACGCGGCGCTTCAAACGCGGGCTATCATTATCTGGGCTGCGCGAAGACATTTGCATTGATGGGCAAGGGTTTCGCAGAAGCCAATCTTGCCATGATGGAGCAGAAGAAACGCCCTTGATGCATGCACTCCGCAATATAAATGTACAGGCACTCGGCTTTTCCACAGGTCGCAGAGCGGTAGGTGCGCTGCTGGACTTTACCGGGGCGCGGAGGGTGGTATTTCAAGATGCAACTTGTTAAAGACGGTAAACCTCTGGCATCAATCTGCATACCTGCATCGGCTGACGAGGCTGTGCTTTTTGCGGCCAGAGAACTTCAGCGGTATCTGAGGATGATGTCGGGAGCGCGCCTTCCTGTCAGGCGAAAGCAAAGCACACAAAATGCTGTAATCCGTCTTAAGATAACTCGCGGAAGAGACAGCGGCAGAACGGAGAAGGAAGCGTTTGCCGTCGAATCTTGCCGGGCAGGCGTACTTCTCGCAGGTAATTGTCCGCGAGCGGTTCTTTACGCCGTTTATGAGTTTCTGGAGATACTGGGGTGTCGCTGGTTCTATCCGATGCAAAAGGAGGAAATCATCCCGCGGCGCAGGACAATTGAGACAGGCGCGCTTGCGGTACGGAAGAGTCCGTCTCTCGCCTACAGGGGCCTTTTCCCTACACCGTTCAATAAAGAGAGTCTGCCGCTGCTGCTTCAGCTCATCGACTGGATGGCGAAGAGCAAGATGAATCTGCTGCTCACATCGCAGTTTGATTACGAAGACCCTGACACCCACGGCATTTGCGACAACCTTAAATGGAGTCAGGTCAGGAGGCGCCTCCTGCCGGAGATTCGAAAGAGAGGCATCCTTCTGGATATGGGCGAACATAATGTTGAAGGGCTTTTCCCTACGGAGCTCTTTCATGAACATCCTGAGTGGTTCACCCTCATAGATGGCACAAGGGTTCCCCGGCAGATATGCTACTCCAACAGCAAAGCGGTGGACTGGTATGCAAAGCGGCTTGTTGAGTATATAAAGAACAATCCGCAGGAGGCTCATATCGCCGGGACCTGGCCACGGGACGGAGGTAATTACTGCCAATGCGAAGGGTGCAAACCTAAAGATGTTATCCTGAAGGCTGTAAACCGGGTGGCGCTGAAGGTGCGCGCAGCAGCGCCTGAAATGATTGTCGAATACCTGGCCTATACCCCGCAAACCTATGAAGTCGTAAAGGACACCCTGCCTGCGGAAAACGTGAGCGTGCTGGTGTGTCAGAGAGACAGGATGAAGGAGTGGATTCAGCACAGCGCCAGAGCCGGCGCACAAGGCGCGTTTCTTTTTGAATATGAATGGGCGGATAATTGTAACAGGCAGGGAAAGATTGTTCTTTGCCCTGCCGGCGTAACCGCTACCACGCTTGAAATGGCGAGAATGGGCGCAAGAGGAATCGTCGTACTTTTGATTCCGCCGCACAACTGGTGGGCGTCAGGGTTTAATAATTTCTTCTTCGCACGGGCTGCCTGGGCCAGTAAAGATGAGTCGGACGAATGGCTCAGCGACTATATAACTTCATATTACAATGAAGCTGCGCAGCCAATGAGGCGCTTCTTCGATGTCATTCGAAAGCAAGAGGCGCTACTTGTCAGCAAGAATACGGTTTGGGGCGGTGTGGACCGGAAGGAGCAGGCTGTTTTCAGGACTGCGGTGCAGGCAGGCAGAAAAGCCTTGAAGCAGGCAATGGAGCTGGCTGTTAAGAAGGAGACGTGCGTCCGGATAAGACGCTGTGCGAGCTATCTGGATTTCTACGACAAGTGGATCCAGTCGCAGTCCTGCCGGCAGGCCGCGGCTGACGCGTTTGCAAGCCGTGGAAAAGCCGCCAGGCGTTCCGTGCTGCAGCTAATGCGCAAAGTAGATTTTCTGGAAAAGGAAATGACCGGTATGACTCGTCGCGATGACTCCAGATCTGGCGGAAGCGGAGACGGCGTACTGGAATCCAGGCTTTACCGTGTCCGCCGCACGGTAAGGATTGAGCAGGACGATGTGCTTAAACGCAAAGTGTGTGCGCTTTGATGTTCAGATCAGGGTCAGACCCTGTTTGATCTATTCAGTTTACAGAAAGATGAGGGAGAAAGTATGAGTGCGCCAAACCTAAGGGTGAAAAATGCTTAATGTCAATATGCACATCCACAGTCATTTCTCTTTCAATGCAGAGAACTGGTCCCCCTCCCGTATTGCCGAAGCATGCGCACCCGAACTGGATGCGGCCGGACTGATTGACTTCGACGTGCTGGATGGCATGGACGAATTCTTTTCCGCTGGAGAGCGGTTGGGGCTGCGCACCGTTGTTGGGCTCGAAACACGGGTGTTCTATGATGAGTTTGCTGCCGTTGAGATAGACTCGCCGGGCGAGCCGGGGGTTCATTACATGGATGGTATTGGCTTTTGCGCGATACCGGAGCCGGGAACTCAGCAGGCGAAATCCCTGCAGCAATGGCGTGATAATGCTCAGCGGCGCAATGCAGAGTTGATTGAACGCATCAACCCGCACGTGCGGGCCATTGCGCTTGACTACCAGAAACAGGTTGTGCCGCTCTCACCGGGTGGATGCCCGACCGAACGGCACATTATTGCTGCGTATATCGCACGGGCTGATGGGGTGTTTGCCGGAGCAAAACTTGTCGCGTTCTGGTCGGAAACGCTACAGCGCACCAAAGAGGACGTGACCGGATTGCTGGCAGACCGCCCGAAAATGGCCGAGGTCGTCCGTTCCCGGTTTGCGAAGCGTGGAGGTTTCGGTTACGTTCAACCCACGTCCATGAGCTTTCCGTCAATGGGGTCGTTTACGGCATGGGTCAAATCGTGCGGAGCCATACCCATGGAGTCGTGGCTTGATGGTACAAGCGCGGGCGAGTCAAATGCAGAGCTGCTGATCGATACCTCTGTTGCCAAGGGATGCCGTGCACTCAATATCGTCCCTGACCGCAACTGGAATATCAAATGTCCGGATAGCAAGGCGCTGAAGGTTGCCAGTCTTCGAAAAATCGTGGCGCTCGCCGATGCCAGGGACCTGCCGATCAATATTGGCACAGAAATGAACAAGGCGGGCCTGCCGTTCGTTGACGACCTGTCAGGACCCGTATTGAAGGAGTTCGCCAAAATTTTCCATCGAGGTGCGATGGTTCTTGTCGGTCATACACTCTGTGGACGCTTTGCGGAGTTCGGCTATCTGAGCGAAGCGGCGGAACAGGATTTTCATAACATGAAAAAACGCAATGCGTTCTTTGCTGCGGTCGGTATGCTGCCGCCGCTGACAACGCGGGTTGCCGATGCACTGCGCATGGCTGGCCCGGGGACCGCATTCAAAAAGATAAACGACGCCGTCCGCGCTGGTGCGTGGTCGGTATAAAAGGAGATACCATGAAGGCTGCTGTAATTAAAGAACCAGGTAAGATCGTCGTTGAGGAGGTCGCCGATCCCAAGCCGAACGTTGGTGACGTGCTGCTGAAGATCGATGCCTGCGCACTGTGCGGCACGGACCAACGCGTGCTGAAGGGCGAGAAACACGTCGATGTCCCGATTGTCGGCCACGAAATATCAGGCACCGTCACCGCGATAGGCAAGGGCGTTGATGGCATCAAAGTCGGTGAGCGTTATACAGTCCAGACGGTTATTGGATGCAACAAGTGCCCCATGTGTGCTATCGACAGGCAGAACCTGTGCGAGAACGGATTCAAAGCGATTGGTTACCAGTGGAGCGGGGGCTTTGCCGAGCAGATGGTGATGCCCGCCGTGGGCGTCAAGCAAGGGTGTCTTATTCCATTGCCAGACAACATGAGCGCCGAGGCGGGAACGCTGATCGAACCGTTGAGCTGCTGCGTCAATGGCATGCGCTGCATTCCGCTGGAAGGCATGGATACAGTTGCGGTGTTCGGTGGCGGCATAATCGGTGTTCTCAACGGACTCGTCGCCAAAGCCCGCGGAGCAAAGCGGGTGGTGATCTTTGACGTGGCGCAGGATCGCCTTAACCTTCTCAAATCACTAGGCCTGCCGTTCGACGGATTCGTCAACAGCCGTGAGAACGATCCGGTCAAGTGGATCAAATCCTTTACGAGCGGGAGAGGGGCTGATGCCGTGGTTGTGGCGGCTTCCGTAAAGCAGCTGGTGCCGGTCGGGCTGAAGATGCTGGCGCGCGACGGGCATCTTTCCATCTTTGCCGGGATGCCGAAGTCTGAACCTGTGGAACCTCTCGACCTGAACCTGATTCACTATCCGGAATTGCACGTTCACGGTGCCAACAGCTCCGTGCGGCGCGACTATTTTGAGGCCCGGGATCTGATTGAAAGCGGTAAGGTCGATGCGAAAGCGCTCGTGACCCATACCTTCAGTCTTGACGACTTCAACAAAGCGGTTGAAACCCAGGGCAATCCGGCCTACGGTGCGCTCAAAGTAATTATCAAGCCATAAAGGAATCACAATGATGTACGTAGAGAAATATGCCAAAGAGGTAACAGCGTTCACGAAAGTCACGAAGCACCTGGCCGACAAGATGTATGTTACAGGCTACGGCGGCAACGCAGCCTGGAAGCTGGAGAAGGATCTCATCCTCATAACGCCGACAAAAATGAACAAAGGGGACATCACCAAAGATGACGTGGTATTTATCAATATGGCCGGCGCCGTAGTAGAAGGGAAGCGCCGTCCTACCGGTGAGCGGCCCATGTACGTCAAGTTCTTCAACGACCGCCCCGATGTCCAGTCTGTCATCCACTGCCATCCGCCAAATGTAGGCATATTCGCGATCATGGATGGGCCCAATCTGTTGATGCGCCCGTTCTATCCGGAAACGTCTCATGAAGTCGGGCCGGTTCCGGTCGTGCCATACGGTGAGCCGCTGACCCAGAAGCTGGCCGACAACTTCGAACCGTTCATCCGCAAGTACAACAGCTTCCTGATGGAAAACCATGGGCTTGTCACCATGAGCGTGAAGTCGATCGATTACACGATGATGAATATTGATCTGCTTGAGATGTCTGCGTACTCAATTCTGAAAGCAATGACGACAGGGCGCAAGCTCAAGGAATTGACGCGTGAGGCCATTGAAGGACTGGACAATGTCATGAAGGAGCGCAATGACCCGATGTTCGGCGCGCCAGGCGAATACAAGTCATTGGTGGAGCTCTATTTCTAATGACGCCATTCTGCCTGTTAAACGACCCCAATACTTACAAAGCTCTCGACTGGGACCTTGTTGGTGACACCCAGGGCTGCGCCGAATGGCTTGTCGTCTTCGAGAAAGTCTTTGCGGCGATACTGGGCCACGCCAAAACGGTTTATGGCGCAGCAGCGGAGGCGCGGATCGAGACGGCACGACGTGAGTTTGCCGCTGAGATCAGCGCCCTGCGATCGAACCCCGCCTCGTTTCAGGCCGCCACCGGGAAGCAGTTCAATCTGTTGGAGCTCGACAGAATTCGTGATCGCGTTCTGCGGTCCAACGGTATGCCGGACGCATTCAGTGCGATCAAGACACGCGAGAACCGCGCGGCCATGGCGCTGTATTCTCAAGTCGTCAACGCCCACGATGCCCTTGAGGGGAGAAACAGATGGCTGCATCTCGTTGAAGGCGTGATCGCCGGGAACACCTTTGATCTCGGGGCGCCGGCCACCCTGCATCTGGGGCATGAGTCCCAGGATTTCATGGCCTGCATCGAGAACACCAAGCCACGGCCGTGGTTTAAGGACGACTTCGACGCGTTTGCGGATCGTGTGCTGTCGGAATCCGGACCCAAATGGCGCAAAGCTGTGATTCTCGTGGACAACGCTGGCAGCGACTTCGTTCTTGGCGTCCTTCCGTTCGCCCGGGAACTTGTAAAGATCGGGGTCAAGGTGGTGCTCGGTGCAAATGAACTCCCGTCCCTCAACGACATCACCGCCGCCGAAGTGCGTGAGGTTGTGTCGAGTCTTAGCTCGAAGGATCCAATCCTCGCCAATGCCTTGAAGAAAGGTATGCTCAGTATCGTGTCCACAGGCACTGACGTTCCGGTGATAGACCTAGCTGCTGTCTCGGATGCGCTCAACGCGGCTGCGGCGGACGCCGACCTTCTTGTCCTCGAGGGCATGGGGCGCGGGGTCGAAACAAATTACGATGCCGATTTCACTGTCGAGACGCTGCGGATATGCCTCGTGAAGAATGAATCAGTTGCTCAGCGCATCGGTGGTGTAAATTTCGATTGTATCTGCATGTATACGAAGCTACTCACACACTTTAACCAACACAACAGGAGATGAAATGAAAAATCAGACAATGG
>CAZZBA010000244.1:0-561 GCA_964652765.1 uncultured Victivallales bacterium
TTTGTACCCTATCTTCAATACGGCACCGACCGTGATGGAGCGTGAACCCTTGAACGCGGTGCTGGAGACCGGCACGAAATCGATCGACATGACCCTCCCTATCGGCAAAGGGCAGCGCATGCTGATCCTGGGGGACCGCATGACGGGGAAGACCTCGGTGTGCCTGGACGCGATCATCAACCAGCGCGGCAAGAACGTCATCTGCATCTACTGCGCGATCGGCAAGGCGGAAGCCGCGCTCGACCGCGTATCGGACACGTTCAGTCACGAGGACGTCTGGGACTATGGTATCATGGTGACCTCCGGGGCTTCCGATTCGATGGGCCAGCAGTATCTGGTCCCGTATGTGGCCACCAGCATCGGCGAGTATTTCATGTATGAGAAGGGAATGGATGTACTGGTGGTATTCGACGACTTCACCAAGCATGCCTGGGCTTACCGCCAGATCTCGCTGCTGCTGGAGCGGGCACCGGGGCGGGATGCGTATCCGGGCGATATTTTCTACATCCATTCCCAGCTCGTGGAGCGGGCCGGCAAGATGAAGCCGGAGCTTGGGGGCGG
>CAZZBA010000244.1:571-2771 GCA_964652765.1 uncultured Victivallales bacterium
GGCTACATCCCCTCGAATATCATCTCGATGACGGACGGGCAGGTGTTCCTCAATTCCACGTTGTTCGGGGAAGGGTTCAAGCCGGCGGTGGACATGGGCCTTTCGGTCTCGCGTATCGGCAGCAAGGTGCAGTGGCCCGCGATGAAGAAGCCGACTAGCATGTTGAAGATCGATTACGTGCGGTTCCGCGAGCTTGAGAAACTGACGCGGATCAAGGCTGGCAGTTCGGCGGACCTGGATGCCCGCCTGGCCAAGGGCAAGATCCTGGAGGAGGTGCTCAAGCAGGACGAGCGGGCACCCTGGCCGATGGAAAACCAGGTGCTGCTGCTTTTTGCCCTCCAGAACAAGCTTTTCGAGGGTGCGCTGCCGCGCCAGGTACAGGGAGTGTTCGCCCGGTTTATCGAGCAGCTCCGCATTCGTCGTCCCGATTTGATCGACAAGCTGGTGGAAGAGAAGAAAATGACGGAAACGCTATCCAAAGGATTGCTCGATGAGCTCAATACCTTCAAGAATTCCGCTCTTTAAGCTGACGGTTGAGGAGCGGGGCGTGATCCAGGACATCAAGGAATTTGTTGTCCGGATCAAGGGGTTGCCGCATTGCCTGAACGGCGAGATCGTGGATATGGGCGATGACGTGCGCGGGCTGGTGATGGAGTTCGACGAGGAGGCGGTGCGTGCGCTGGTCCTGGGGGCCACCAGCAAGCTGCGCATGGGCAAATCGGTAAAGGCTCTGAACCAGCCCTTTACCGTCGGGGTAGGCCCGGCCTGCATCGGGCGGATGCTCAATGCAATGGGCGAACCGTGTGACGAGCATGGCAAGATGGAGATCGCGGAACAGGTTCCCGTTTTCCGGATGTCGCCCTCGCTGATGCAGCGCCGGCAGATCGACACCTTCATGCCGACCGGGACAAAGGTCATCGACATGTTGACGCCGCTGGGCTGCGGGCAGCGTCAGTTGCTGCTTGGGGATCGCATGTCCGGCAAGACCTCGGTGGCGCTGGATGCGATTGTCCACCAGCAGGGACGGAATGTGGTTTGTATCTACTGTTGTGTCGGCAAGTCGGTTTCCGGTCTGGAGAAGGCAATGTCACTGCTGCTGGAAAGCAAGGCGCTGGACTACACGGTGGTGGTGGCGGCACCGGATAATGCACCGGTTGCCGAGCAGTTCATCGTGCCGTTCACCGCATCGGCGGTGGGTGACTACTTTGCGCGCCAGGGGCGCGATGTATTGGTGGTCTTTGATGATCTTACCAAGCATGCCTGGGCCTACCGGCAGGTGTCGCTGCTGCTTGACCGCCCACCGGGCCGCGAGGCGTATCCGGGCGATATCTTCTATCTGCACACGCAATTGATGGAGCAGGCGGGGTGCTTCGACGAGAGCTACGGTGGCGGCACGATGACATTCCTCGGGCTGGCGGAAACACTCCAGGGCGACCTGACTGGCTACATCCCCTCGAACCTGGTGTCGATGTGCGACGGGCAGGTGGTTTTCAGCACGGCGATCTATGCGGAGGGCATCCGTCCGGCGGTGGACGCGCAGTTGTCGCTCTCGATTGTCGGCGGGCGTGCCCAGCCGCCGTTGCTCAAGGCCCTGGCCGGAACGTTGCGGGCGGATTATGCGTCTTACTTCGAGGTGGCACGGCTCAGCCGGCTTTCGACCCTTTCGCCAACCGCCGCGCGCACGCTGAAGCGGGGCGAGGCGATCCGGGACCTGCTGCAGCAAGGGCATCATGTGTCGAGCGGACTTGTCGAGCAGGCACTCCTGCTGTATGCATTGAAAAAAGGCATGCTTGACGATATGCGGACAGAGTCGCGCCAGGCCTTCTGCTCGGGTATCGCCGACTTCGCCCATTCCGGGCATGCGGGTATCCTGCGCAGGATCGAGGAGCAGCAGGAACTGACTGCCGAGATCGAGGACGGGCTGGAGCAGATCATCAAGGATTATTTCGCGAAGGTGAAACATGATGCGGATTCACTGGTCTAGCACATAAAGGCGGCGGGTTCATGCAACTGACGGTTCTAAGTCCGAAACAGACGATATTCCAAGGGGAGGCACGGTCGATCCTGGTGGCGGGTGATCTTGCCGAATTCGAGATCCTCGAGTACCATGCCCCGATTGTCAGTCTGTTGCGCACAGGCAACGTGGTTGTGGACGGCGAGCATCGGATCCCGATACAGCGGGGCATGCTGACCTTTGATC
>CAZZBA010000244.1:2781-3291 GCA_964652765.1 uncultured Victivallales bacterium
TGGTGGAGGAGGCGTCGCGGGAAATGGCGCGGGTAAAGGCGGGGATGTAAAGCGGGGCTTGCAAGATGGAAAATTTCATTATCGTCCTGGTATTGTTTGTCACGATTGTCGGTCCTTCGGCTGTGATCGCGGCGATTGGCTACGCCAGCATCCGGGCCTTGGGACGCAATCCCTCCGCGGCTCCCAAGATCCTCCAGGCGATGATCATCGCCTTGGTTTTCTCGGAAGCGATCGCGGTGATCGCCCTGTTGATCCTGTTCCAGATCTTCGGGCGTGGCTAGAGGCGCAGAAGCATGTTTGTGGTTGCAGATGGTGTTTTGTGTCGGTACTGTACGTGAGGCGGGAAAACGGGTTCAGGTTTAGCTAGGGGATTACGATATGCAGGAATTATTACGAGTGGCGGTTCCGATCATGGCGGTTCATGCAGTGGTGCTGGCGGTGCTGTTGGTTGGCATCCGCCTGCTGTTGGCGGGAACCGCGAACCGGGCTGTGCGTCGTGTGCGTCAGGTC
>CAZZBA010000244.1:3301-5474 GCA_964652765.1 uncultured Victivallales bacterium
GCAAGAAGGAGGAGGACATCCGCCGCGAGATCGAGGAGCATGAACGCGATTTTGCAGAGAAGAAGGCGGAAGCCGAGCGGCAATTGCAGGCGCATCGTGACGAAGCCCGGCGCGAGGCGTTGCATTTGAAGGAGAAGGCGGTTTCGGAGGCGAAGAAGGAAAGCCAGAAGATCATCGAGCAGGCGCACAAGACCGAGCAGAAGCTCCGTGACCAGATCGCGAGGCAGATGGAGGACAAGGCGGTGGAGTACGGTGGACGTATCTTCAAGCTGGTCTTCAGTGATCTGCTCACGGGTGAACTCAACGGGTTGTTCAACACCGAGTTGATCGATGCGTTGAACGAGATCGAGCAGGGAGCGATCACCGTCGAGTCCGGGACGGCCTTGATCACGGTCAGTCATCCCATGAGTGATGTGCAAAGGACACGGCTGGAAACGGTCTTGCGCGAGAAGTTCCGCAAGGACGCCGTGATCGAGGAAACTGTTGACGAGACACTGCTGGCCGGGTTGATCCTGAAAATGGGCAGCCTTGAGATCGACGGCAGCTTGCGTAACCGTTACACGGAGGCCGTGGGTGAAGTCAAGAAGGAGGCTCACCACGAAATCTCCTAACCCCTGCCGGTAATCCGCCATGCAGTTGAATGAACTTCGAAAAGAGCTTAAGTTCAATAAGGAGCTTCTCAGCCTGGTCGAGACGCTGAAGAACGTGGCGGGCTCGCAGTTCCATCTGCTGGAGAAGAAGAAGGCTCGATTTGATGCGTTCATGGATGCGTTTGCCGGCTTCTTCAAGGTCGTGGACCTGGTCGACGTGGTCAATCCGTTTGTAAGGGCTGAATCCGAGGTGACGGGGCTGGTGATCGTGACGTCCGACTCGGGCTTCATGGGCGGGCTCAATTCCGGAGTGCTAAGGGCGGCCCAGGAGGCTGTTGATCAGCTGCCAGTCTCGCAGGTGGCTTATGTGGTGATTGGCGATAAGGGGGCTGGTGCGGTATCGGATCAGCGGCTGCCGTTCAAGTTCTTCCCCGGCATCAATCAGGATACGATCTACGAGCAGGCGGTGGTGATCAAGGACTGGCTGATGGGGGAAGTGGCCGAGCGGCGGATGGGCCGTGTGATCGTGGCGGCTCCAAAGGCGCTTTCGTTCAGCGCGCAGACCATCCAGGTCCTTGATTTGCTGCCCTGCGGGAACCTGTTAGATCGCAGCGAGGCCCCGCCGATCAGGGCGCTTTCCGGTCCGAAGCGCTTCCTGGCGGAGGCACGCGAGGTGATCGTGGAATCGTCGTTCGATGACATGGTCAAGTATCTGGCCGGCATTTGGGTTACCTCCAAGCTCTTCGAGATCTTCGAGGACGGGAAACTGGCCGAGTTCGGGGCGCGGGCGATGCACCTGGAAGGCAGTCTGCAGAAGGTCGAGAAGGAATATTCAAAGACCCGCCAGAAGTGTTTCAAGGCGTCGCATGAGTTGGTGGACAAGGGCATGCGTGAGTCCTTTGCGGCCAAGAGCACCAAGCGGCGTCGCAAGAAGAAGGAACGGGTTGATGTGGTTTAGCCGGCATGCCGCCGGAACAGGGGAGATAATCGAATGAGTGATCCAGCGATGCTTCAGAAAGAGGACGTGCGGGTGGCGGTCGGCAAAGTGGTTGCCGTCCAGGGGCCGGTGGTCGATGTCAAGTTCAACGCGATCGAGGACATGCCGGATATGCACGACATGGTGACCACCAAGACCTTCGACGGGCGTGAACTGACCATGCTGGTGGCGGAGCATCTCGAGGGCAATCTGGCGCGTTGCGTGGCGCTCTCGGCCACGCTCAACCTGCAGCGCAACGCGGCGGCCACCGCGACAGGCCAGTCGCTGCGGATCCCGATCGGCGATGAGCTTTTCGGACGCATCATCAACGTGATGGGGCAGCCGCTTGACGGCAAGGGGCCGATTCGCACGGAAAAGACAGCGGCGATCCATCGCGACCTCTCCAAGGTGGAAATGAACGTCGGTAAACTGGCCGGAGCCAGGCCCGAGATCGTGGAAACCGGCATCAAGGTGGTTGATCTGCTCTTCCCGGTGGTGCAGGGCAGCAAGACCGGTGTCATCGGGGGTGCCGGCTGCGGAAAGACCGTGCTGATCTCGGAGCTGATCCATAACATTGTAGAGGAACATGATGGTGCCTGCGTGTTCT
>CAZZBA010000244.1:5484-6362 GCA_964652765.1 uncultured Victivallales bacterium
CGTATCCGCGAGGGTAACGAGCTGTACCACGAGTTCAAGGAGGCGGGCATCCTCGACAAGGTGATGATGGCGTTCGGCCAGATGGATGAGCCGCCGGGGGCCCGGTTCAACGTCGTGCAGACGGGCATCACGCTGGCGGAATACCTCCAATCGACCGGGCGGGAGGTCCTGCTGTTCATGGACAATGTGTTCCGGTTTGTGCAGGCCGGTGCGGAAATCTCGACCCTGCTCGGGCGGACGCCGTCGGAAACCGGCTACCAGCCGACGCTGGGGTCCGAGGTGGGGGATGTGCACGAGCGTATCAAGGGATCCATCTCGGCCTTCGAGGCGGTTTATGTGCCGGCCGATGACCTGACGGATCCGGCGGTGGTCGCGATCTTCAGCTATCTTGACGCGGTCATGGTGCTTTCGCGTGAGCGTACGCAGCTTGGCCTGTATCCGGGTATTGATCCGTTGGCGTCGTCCTGCTCGAACCTGGATGCGAGCGTGGTGGGACAGCGGCATTTCGACCTTTCGCAGGAGGTCCTCCGTATCTTCACCAAATACGACGAATTGCGTCGGATCGTGGCGGTTATCGGTATCGACGAGCTTTCCAAGGCTGATCGCACCTTGTACGAGCGTGCCCGCAAGCTACAGTATTTCCTGACGCAGCCGATGTTCGTGGCGGAGGCGTTCACCGGCCGCAAGGGGCAGTTCGTGCGGATCGGCGAGACGCTCGATAGTGTGGAAATGATCGTGGATGGACGGGTCGATGACCGTTCCGAGGACGATTTCTACATGATTGGCAAAGTCGAGCTGTAAATGGCATCGCTGAAGGACACACTGCTGGAAGACGGCGTGATTACGGCGGCGAGACTGGCCGAGGCCGAGCAGATCGC
>CAZZBA010000245.1:0-6353 GCA_964652765.1 uncultured Victivallales bacterium
CCCGGTGGCGCCTACAGATCCCTCGTATCCTATATACAAGTCCCAGGCGGACTGGCTCGCGGGCAATGATGACAGTGCTTGGAGCCTGTGCGAGGAGCATTGGACCCAGTTGCTGCCGGTGCACCGCGAGCTGTCCGTGGACTACCTCATGTGGGTGCTGCAGCGGATAATCTACAGTCGCGACGAGGGACGTCAGGAGGAATTGATCAAGGCCCTGCAGACCTGGGCGGCCGAGCCGGCTTCGCCCATCAGTGACGTGCGCAAGGTGGAGATCGAGCTGGCCTATGGCGATATAGCCGTCCAGCGGGGCATGCTCAAGGAGGCGCAGGAGATTTTTCAACGCACCGCGGCGAACAAGGCCTATGACGGATTGATGGTCAAGTACGAGGCGACCTTGCGGAAGGCGCGGGTCGAGCGGATGGCCAAGGACTATGACGGGGCATTGAATACGCTCAATGAACTGACCATGGAGAAGGTGCCCGAAATGTGGAGTCCGATCCGTTACGCGATGGCCGAGGTCTATTACGACATGGAGGATTTCGACGCTGCCAACGACCAGGTCAGCGCGATCCTGAATCGTCAGGCGGACCATGCGGATGCCAAGATCATGCAGGGCAAGCTGCTGATCAAGCGCCAGAAACTGATGGAGGCAACCGAGGTTGAGCTCGGCAACGTCAGTACCAAGCAGACCCTTGTGCCGGGCGAGAAACTCAAGGTGACGCTGAGCGATCCGACCTTGGCCGTCTCGGGGGCCGGTACGGAAATCGAGGTGGTGGTGTGGGCGACCTCGGGGGATCGGGAACAGTTTTTCCTGCGACAATTTGGCGACCAGAAAACCAAGTTCCGCGGCGAGGTCGTCACGGCGCTCGGTGCTCCGAAACCGGATGATCGTGTGCTGCAGGTGATCGGTGATGATGAGATCTTCTATGCCTACTCTGAGCGTTTCCGCAAGAAGATGAACAATCTGGAAGAGAAACGCGGCGGTCCCATTACCGTTGCTTCCGATGCACTCCTGATGGTCTCCGGGCGCCGGTTGTTGACCGAGGCGGAGCAGCGCGTGGCGGATATGCAGGCGCAGATGAAGGCGCTCAATGCCAGCGCGGCGGCGATCAAGGTTCGCCAGGCGAACGCGGCCGATGCCAAGGTTTTCAAGGCGGATTCGGATGTGCCGGGATTGCAGGAGATAGAGGTGGAAACCCTCTTGAAGCCGGGCAAGCCGATCCATGTGCGTGTGATCGACCACGACCGCAGCCGCACCGCGCAGATTGATGAGGCCCAGGTCAGCATCTCCGCGTCCAGCGGTGACTCCATCGGACGGATTGTCTTGAAGGAAACCGGCACGCATACCGGCTGGTTCGAGGGCCGGATTCCCACGGCGGGGGCGCAGGCGATGGCGTATGCGGCGGATTCCGAACCTGGACGCAACCCCAACATGGTGATCAGCTCGAATCCGGATTATCCGCCATGGCGGCCGGTCTCTGTGGCGGGGAAAGCCCCGGAATTCAGGGTTGACCTGAACGACAACGTGGCGCTGGGCGAGATGACCATTAGGGCGAAGGAACCGGGCGCCAATCTCAAGAAGTTCGTTCTGCAGACGGGAATGAACGCAGGCGATATGACGACGGTGGCGGCCTACCCCACCAATCTGGTCACCGTCGCGAACCCCTGGGCCCCCAGCGTCACGATCATGAATGATACGGACTATCACCATGTCCAGAACCTGCGTTCGGTTTATGATATCGGAGAGCTGGAACAGCAACTGGATCGCGGCTGGATGAGCCAGCAGTTTGCCGCGGGTATCGCGGAGAATGTGACCGGTCCGTCCATGGCGATGACCAACTCGATCCCGGGCAAGGTCAAGTGGTTGCGCAATAATCAATCTCACAACGCGCATGTGGTGTACCGCTTCCGCGGCTACTTCCACGAGCCTGCGGAAGTCACGCGCCGTTTCAAGGTGGTGCTTGGTATTTACGAGGTTCCGGCGAATACCCATCCGAGTGTGGCGAATCCCCCGCAGTTCCTGCTGGCCGTGGATGGCCAGCCGATCACGAGCAAGGATAAGCCGGATATCCTTGAAGGCGAGATCGCCTTGCGGCCTGGGGTTCACCGATTCGAGATCTGGGCGACGGGGTGGGACTGCACGATTGGATTCGGGCGTAGCCTTAATGTGCTCGCGAATCTCGATGATCCCGGGAAAATGACGGACTGCCCGGACGGCTTCTTTGATCCGGATACGTTCCCGAAGGGTATTCTGGCAATCCGTTGTCCGCGGGCTGACATGACGGCGGATGGCGACGGAACGTCGTTCAAAGTCAAGTTTGCCCCTGGTTCGAAGGCGCGTATGCTGAGCCTGGTGTTCATGGGGCAGGAGGGTCCTGTGCCTGTGCTGAATCGGATCAGCCTCCTTGACGCGGGAGGCAAGCAGGTCCTTCCGGTCCCTGAGGATTTTGCAGAGCTCAACAAGAACAGCACGCTTGAAATCCTGACGGGGGATAAAGTCACGGTGCGTTATGTGGATGACCGCTTTGTAACCCTTAACAAGGAAACGCACGAGCGGTTTCTCGACGTGATGTTCAGCAATGCCCAGATCAACTTCCAGTTCTTCGAGATGCGCAAGGGCCGTAACGATGAAGACGAGCCGTACTATGAGCGGCAATTGCGCTTCGCGCATGGCGAGCCGGTGATGCTGACCGTTGTCGATCCCGACATGGATATTTCGCCGGATGTGGACACGGTGACGGTCTCCGTGCAGAACAGCGAGGGTGTGAAACGTGACTTCAAGGCTGCTGAGGATCCGCGTAAGCCGGGGATCTTCAGGGTGCGGGTCAAGCCCGTGACTGGCGCGCCGGCGGCAGACAATGAGATCCAGGTCAAGGAGGGCGGCTCACTGACTGCTATCTACCGTGATGCCGAGAACACCGACCCGGGTATTCCGACCGATCGCCTGGCTTCCATTCGGCACGCGGCATACGAGTCACCGGTCCTGCGCCTCTCGCATTCGACGGTAACCCCGATTGACTTCAAGACCCTGGAATATCCACTAAAGGCGAAGGACCTCCGACCTGGTTTTGACCGGTTGGATATGCTCGATGCGACCAAGGATACCCCGCTCGGACTTGGCGGTAGGGATGTCATTAAAAAACTTCCGTCGGCGGCGGGTACGGTGCTCCCGCGCTGGACGGTTCAAAATACAATGCATGAGGCTGGGAAGCCGCCCGCCGGTGGCTTTGCCGCTGTGCATGGGCAGATGATATACTTCGAGATCGAGGCCCCTCATCTCGCGTTACGGATGGGGTCGGTGGCCGAGGTCTTTGTGCAGACGCAAGCCGGGCGGGCCGCCGTAACCACGAATGCCGCCGCGGTTTCCACAAACAGCGCTGACGTGGCAACGGGACCGTTCGACATCACCGTTCCGGGCACGATGCAATTGACTGCGCAGTTGGCGATGTTTGCAAGGGGTGGCAGTTATGGGACAACACCGCAAATTCCGATCTATATAGGCGGTGATCGGCCGCTTCCGCCGGATGCCGTCCGGGGAATCACACAGAATACGGCGCTTTTCCAGTGCGAAGTGCCGTTGATCGCGGCGGTGCTGCTGGAGGACGGCGTGTTGAATATCAGTGCCGAGAAAAAGTATGCACGACGTATTGTCGACGGTCACGGGTTGGTGGTGCGTCCGGATGAAACGGTTTATGCCGGGTTCCGCTATACGGCCAAGGATGGTAGCGAGCAATGGCTGACGGGATCGGCGAAGGTGATCACGCATCCGGTGCTGGATGTGCTCGAGGAAGATCACCGCACCGCGATGACGGAGGCTTACGTCGGGGAGAACCTCTACCTGCGTGTGGTGGATCTCGGTGCCGACCGGACCGATGGCAGTGATAAAGTCAGCGTCCTGATGCAGGCCAAGTCCGGCGCGAAACTCTCGGTGGATCTGCTGGAAGTCGATACACATTCGGGCGTATTCAAGGCAACGGTTCCGTTGACCTATGCCGGAAAGGCTGCGTTGAGTGAGGCGTATGACGTCGTGCGCGAAGGGTTCCCGGTGGTCTATGGCGATATGATGGGGTGCCTTTATGTGGACGCCACCGGCCAGAAATCACCGCCGGTGCCCTTGGTGATCCGTAAAGGTGCGGATGGGGATGTCACGCCGTTCTCGAAGAAGTACGATGACCCCGATATCGCCATGCGGACGCAGTTTGCCCTGGCGGAAGGCTTTTTGGAGATGGCCAAGCATCACCGGGAGCGTGGCGAGGAGCAGGAGGCCGTCCGTGAATATGACCAGGCCCGGCGTCTGCTGGCTGCCGTGGTCGATCAGTTCCGCGAGGCGGAAACCCGGGCGCATGCGGAGTACCTGCTGGGTAACCTGACGCAGGAAGAGGCCGATGCCACCGCGGTCGGTGAGCTGCAGCAGGAGCGCTACCGGGCGGCGCTGGCGCGGTTCATGAATGTCACCGGATCGTATCCCGATACCGTGCACGCCTCCAAGGCCCAGTTCAAGATCGCGACGGTCTACGAGAAACTCAATGAACCGGATATCGCCGCCCAGGAGTATGTCAAGCTGGCCTACAAGTATCCGCAGTCGGAGTTCCTGGCCATGTCGATGGCACGGCTGGGCACGCATTTCCTGCGCAAGGCCAGCGCTTACGAGAAACAAGCGGCCGCGTTACTGGAAAAAACCGACAACAAGGACGCTCAGTTCGAAGGGACCGCGATCCAGAAGATGGCGGTGAAGGAGTATCTGAATTCCGGCAGTATTTTCGCAAGCCTGCAGCAGCGTTTCCCGAGTCACGAGCTGGCGGGGCAGGGCGGCCTGCGGGCAGGGCAGGCTTACATGCGGGCCGAGTCCACGCGTCAGGCGGTGAAGATCTTCCTGACGGTGGTTGAAAACGAAAGTTATGATGGGCCGGAGATCCGGGCCCAGGCGATGTACTGGGCGGGTATGTGCTACGAGAAAATCAAGGAACCGATGGCAGCGTATGCGATTTATAAACGATTAACCTATGACTTCCCGGAGAGCAAATGGGCGGCCTACGCCCGTGGGCAGCTCTCGCAGGATCGGATGCTGACGCTCGAAACCGACCTGGAAATCAAACGTTTGGAGGAGCAGCAATGAGATATGTTCCAGGAAAAATCAGATCAGTCGGATCGGACCGATCAGTCCGATCGGTCCGATCAATGGCCGTGGTGCTGCTGGTGTGGTGCGGGTTCGTTGCATTCGCCCCTGCCCCCGCTGTCGCCAGTCCGCTGGACGACAAGATCAAGGCCTTTGGCGAGGCGACGACCCAGACGGCCGAGGCGGTCGCGGAGGTGCTCAAGACGGGTCTGGCCGAAAAGCGCTCGGCTGAGGCCTATGCGGCGATGAAAGCCTGGCTGGCCGCCAACCCTACGGATTCGCAGGCGCTGCTGGTATACGCCGGTCGAGCGGCGCAATACGCGGGGGAATGGACGGATGCCGCCAGCTTCTACCGCAAGCTTCTGAAGATTCAGGCGCTTAATGACCAACTGGCGGCGGATGTCGTTCCGGCCATGTATCGTTTGCTGATCAACAACCTCGGCGATGTGAACGCAGCATATCTGTTCATGCGCGAGGATGGCAATCGCTTGCACCGGTATGGCCGTGCGCGCCAGTTTGACGGCTGGTTCCTTGACGAGGCCAAGCGCCGCAACGACCTGCCTGCCGTATGCGGCCGTATGGAGGCAATATTCAACGCCGATCCGACCCAGGGCGCGCCGGACACCGCGGACCTGGAGTGGATCTGCGGGAAGCTGGAGTCGTTCAGACCGGAGGACGCGAGTTGGTACGAGGCGGCCCAAAAACTGGCGGCGGTCCCGAGGGTGCCGGATGAGTACAAGGCCCGGATGGAATGGGCCGCGACGGTAGTGCCGTATAACCGCAAGCTGGATAAGTTCCGCGAAAAAAAAGCAGACAATATAGCCAAGAAGCACACCGACGCAGCGCTGGCAGCGGCGGAGAAGCTCCTTACGGTCGCGCCGGACAAGGGCGCTTTCCTGGTCGCCAACGGATGGGGTTTTGAATACGATCACCACCAATCCGGCAACTGTCAGAAACGTTTTGAGGTCGATGGCGAGCGCAAGCTGGCCCAGCTCCTGGCCGTGATCCCGCGCATGTCGCCCGACAAGAGGGGCGACCTGCTGGTCTATCCGATCGCACAGGGCCGGGTAAGATTCGATCAGAAAGACGTCCGCAAACTTGTGCTCCAGTTCCCGGGCATGCTCAATACGCTGACGGCAGGTAATGTGCAGCTGTTTGATGCCACTTTGACCGTAGCCGAGGCTCAAGCGCTTTCCCCGCAACTGGCGCGCAATGCTCATGCACACGCCGCCCTGGT
>CAZZBA010000246.1:0-6348 GCA_964652765.1 uncultured Victivallales bacterium
CCGGCCGCGCGATGAACTGCTGATGGCAATCGCCGGGCCGGCAGTCAGCCTCCTGCTCGGCGCGCTGGCCATCGCCGGGGCTTTCCTGCTGCCAGCGCAAAGCGGATCGCTAACCGCTTGGTTCGCCAAGCTGATGTTTTATGCCGGGATTGCCAACATAATGCTAGCCGGTTTCAACCTACTGCCAGCCTTTCCCATGGATGGCGGGCGTGTGTTCCGGGCAATCCTTACGCCGAAACTCGGACGACTCAATGCCACTCGCATAGCTGCGTTGGCAGGCAAGGGCATTGCGGTTCTGTTTGTCCTGATCGGACTTTTCGGCCTGCCCGGTGTGGCATTCCTGGATAGCGGCAATTACGGCCTGTTGATGATCGCCGGTTTTGTCTTCATGATCGGCGAGCGCGAGTACCGCCAAGTGCAGGTCGAGGAGCTGATGCGTAACCGCGGCTTCGGCGACAACACGCCGCCCCCGCCGCCACCGTTCGATCCGGAAACGCCGCCACTGGATGACCACACCGTGCTGATCAGCCCCCCTCCCTACGCCAAGGGTCCGGTGCAGAAAGCCGAGATCCAGCGCAACCGATCGGACAATCCGCTGCGCGATCTTTTTAGGTAAAGCTGAAATATCATCATTCCCTTGCGCTTGCGGCTCGGCGGGACGCCTCGCCCTACCCCTGCATATTTTGGTAGGGCGAACCGTCCTCGGTGAGCCGTTGCGAAAGAGAAGGAACCAGGCGAAGCCTTTTCTGGGAAGACGGGCATGCGGACAGCGATCCGCTGTCCCACCAAACGAAGCGTGTGGACATCCACCGCTACGAGGTGGACGGGCCGACATCGCCGAAGCGGCGCTGGCGGCGACTGTAGGCCTCGAGGGCCTCGGCAAACTGCGGCTCGCGGAAATCCGGCCACAGGACCGGCGTGACATACAGCTCGGCATACGAGAGCTGCCAGAGCATGAAATTACTCAGCCGCATCTCGCCGCTGGTTCGGATCATCAGGTCGGGATCCGGCACATCCGGCAGATACAGATGCCCGGCCACCAGAGCCTCGTCGATCGCGGACAGCTTCAAATCCCCCGCTTTCACCTTGCGGGCGATCTCGCGTGCCGCCGCCGCGATCTCGGTACGCCCGCCATAGCTGAGCGCCAGGATCAACTGGCCTTGCGTATAGCCGGCCGTGGCCGCCATCACGCGCTTCAAGCCGCGCTGAACCAATAGCGGCAGATCCTCCAGCCGCCCCATCACCCGCAGGCGCACCTTGTGCTTATGCAGCAGAGGCTCCTCGGTTTTCAGGAACCGCCGCAGCAAACTCATCAGTCCCTGCACTTCCGCCGCCGGACGGACCCAGTTCTCCACACTGAAGGCATACAGGGTCAGGTACTCGACGCCGTGATCCCGGCAGGCCTGGATCACCGCGCGAACCGATTGAGCCCCCTCCTCGTGCCCCTTCAGGCGTGGCAGCCCGCGCTGCCGGGCCCAGCGCCCGTTGCCATCCATGATCACGGCCACGTGCCGCGGGATGGCGGAGGGGGCTGGATCCTTTGTCTTTTCTGTACTCATGCCTATAACTTCAACCGCCCCACCCCACTACAGCGCGATGCGCATCGTGCTTTCGCGCTTGGGCCCCACGGAGAGGATGCCCAGCTTCACCCCGGTTATCTTGCACAGGTGCTCGACATACTCCCGCGCGGCCTTGGGTAGATCCTCGTAGCGTGTCACCTCGCTGGTGTTGCAGTTCCACCCGGGCATCTCCTCGTAGACCGGCTTGCATTTTGCAAGGATGCGCGTGCTGGCAGGCACACTCGTGATCCGCTTGCCTTCGTACTCGTAGGCCGTGCAGATACGGATCGTCTTGAAGCCATCGAGAACATCGAGCTTGGTCATCGCCCAGAAATCAACCCCGTTGATCTGCGCCGAGTAGCGCGCGACCACGGCATCGAACCAGCCGCAGCGCCGCGGGCGGCCTGTCGTCGCGCCGAACTCGCCGCCGACCGCGCGCATGGTTTCCCCGTCCGCATCGAGCAGTTCCGTCGGGAACGGCCCCTCGCCCACACGCGTGGTGTAGGTCTTGATCACGCCGATCACCCGGTCGATCCGGTGCGGTGCCACGCCCGAACCGGTACAGGCCCCGCCCGCAGTCGTGTTCGACGAGGTGACGAACGGATAAGTGCCAAAATCGATATCCAGCATCGTGCCCTGGGCACCCTCGAAGAGCAGGGACTTGCCGGCGGATATGGCATCGTTGAGCAGCGTGACCGTATCGGTCACGTAGGGGCGGATCTTCTCGGCTGCATCCAGGTAGTCCGCCAGCAGCACCGCCTCGTCCAGCGGCTTGCCTCCCAGGGCCAGCAGCACACGGTTGGCCTCGTCGAGGCGCGAGCGCAGCAGTTCCGGGAAGTCCGAAGACAGCAGGTCGCCCGCCCGCAACCCAACGCGCGAGACCTTGTCGCCGTAGCAGGGGCCGATCCCGCGCTTGGTCGTGCCGATCTTCTCCCCTTCGGCCAGCCGTGCCTCGCGGGCCGCGTCGATCGCGCCATGGTACGGGAACACGATGTGCGCCCGGTCACTCAGGAAAAGCCGGCCGGCAACGGTCTTGCCCGCGCTCTCGACCTCGGCGATCTCCTCGAGCAGGGCGCGCGGATTGACCACAAGTCCATTACCTATCACGCATTGCTGCCGTTCGCGCAGGATGCCGGAGGGGATCAGATGAAGCACGTACTTCTCGTTGCCCATCTTGACCGTGTGGCCCGCATTGTTGCCGCCCTGGAAACGCACCACCAGATCGACATCATTCGCCAGCACGTCAATGATTTTACCTTTACCCTCATCACCCCACTGGGCACCGATCAACACCGTAATAGCCATTTCGTCCTTCTCCTTCGTTATTGCGTAACCGCCTGTTTCAAGATTCTGGCCACGTGGTCCTGCATCTCGCCGGTCAGTTCTGGATAGACCGGCAGTGCCAGCACCTCCGCCGCGGCCTGCTCGCTGACCGGGAAATCGCCCGCCTTATACCCAAGCGACCGGAAGCATTCCTGCAGGTGCAGCGGCACCGGGTAATACACATCGCAGCCGACCGAGGCGGCCGCCAGCGCCTGGCGCACCCGGTCGCGGTCCGGCACCCGCACCACGTACTGGTTGTAGATGTGGAAGTTCTTTACCCCGCTGCCGCGGTAAACCGCCGCCGGGGCCTGCACGGGCGACCCCGCGAAAAGCCGATCATAGCGCGCGGCATTCGCCCTCCGCCCGGCGTGCCAGTTCTCGAGGTGCTTGAGCTTGACCGCCAGCACGGCCGCCTGTAGCGCATCCAGGCGGAAATTGCCGCCGACATGCCGGTGGTAGTACTTCGGCTCCATACCATGGTTGCGCAGTTCCCGCAGTTGCGTGGCCAGTGCCCGATCCTGCACGGCGACCAGCCCGCCATCCCCGAACCCGCCCAGGTTCTTGGAAGGGAAGAAGCTGTAGCAGCCCGCATCGCCGATGGCGCCCGCACGCCAGTGCCCCGCCTGCCCCGGGTATTCCGCGCCGATGGCCTGGCAGGCATCCTCGATCACGCGCAGCCCGGACGACTCGGCCACGGACATCAGTCCGTCCATATCGGCACATTGGCCAAACAAGTGCACCGGCATCAACGCCTTGATCCGGATGCCGGGAAACCGTGCAGCCGCCTGCGCGATCGCCGTGCGCGCCCGTTCCGGATCGAGATTATAGGTGAGCGGGTTGATATCCGCGAATACCGGCACCGCGCCCAGCCTCACGATCGAGCCCGCCGTCGCGAAGAACGAGAACGGCGAGGTGACCACGCCATCGCCCGGCCCCACGCCAAAGGCCATCAACGCCGCCAGCAGCGCGTCCGTGCCGGACGACATGCCGATCGCCTCGGCGGTCCCGCAGTAGGCGGCCACTTGCTTCTCGAAATCCGAGACCACCGGTCCCAGGATGAACGCCTGGGCATCGCAGACTGCGTCCATCGCCGCGCGGATCTCCTCCCGCAGCGGCGCATATTGCGCCCGCAAATCCAGCAACGGAACCGTAATTTTGTTTTCAGCCATTCCTAATGTTCCTTTCAAAACGGGGTGATTGCGACCACGCAGTTGTCGCAATGCGTAATTAAAACTTTCTTCGTTTTCTGCTTTCCAAAAAAGTCTTCAGTCTGCGGTCTTCAGTCTGCATTTCTGCTTTCCCAATTTCGACTTTCCCAATTTACCCAAAGCGGATCCTCTACCCCTGCTGCCGCGAACGCCCGCTGCCGCTCCACGCAGGTCGGGCAGACGCCGCAAGGCCTCGCCCCGCCACGGTAGCAGCTCCAGGTCCGTGCGTAGTCGACACCCAGTCGGAGCCCCTCCCGGACCACGTCTGACTTGGGCATCATGGCAAAAGGAGCGCGGATTGTCACGCCGCGAGCGCGATTGAGCGAAAAAACATGATTAAGGCGCTGGACGAATTCCGCCGTGCAATCCCAGTAGCCGTAGCGATCCTGCGCCTGGGCCCCGTAGTAGACGCTGGCGGCACCCAGCGATTCGGTCCAGGCCGCCGCCAGCGACAGCAGGATCATGTTGCGGTTTGGCACATAGGTCGGAGGCTGCTGGAGCTGGCTGGCCGCCAGGCTGTCCAGAGCCGGCACGGCGATCGCCGGGTCGGTCAGGGCCGAACCGCCCCGCGTCAACCCCGCGAAGAAGGACATATCCACGGTCTCATGACGGGCTACCCCGGCGGCTTGTGCCTGCCAGGCGGCCATTTCCAGCTCGCGCGAGTGTTTCTGCCCGTACGCGAAGGAGAGTGCATAGACCGCCTCGATCCCCGGCGTGCGGCAGACCGCATGCAGCAGCGTCGTCGAGTCCATCCCCCCCGAGAGCAGCACAACCGCCGCCGGCTCCGCGATTATCTGGGGGGTTGTTTGCATTTTTGCCCTTTTTCGTCGGTTCTTACGACCACACAGTGGCCGCAACAGTGAGGTTAGAACAATCTCGACTTTCGACTTTCCCAATTTCTGCTTTCCCCATTCACCCGATCGGCCTGAGCACCGCCTCGGTGATCGAACGGCCGTCCGAGAGCACCGGGGCCTCGCGCAGGCGCCAGCCTCGCCGCTTGGCTACCGCGATCATCCGGTGTCCACGCGTCAGGAACAGCAGCGCATCAAACTGGAAGGCGAACCAGTAGAGGAAGGCGGCCACCCTGTGGAGACGGCAACGGGCATCGGCGGGACCTTCCGCCCGGCGGCTGTCCATGCTCTCGACCATCGCGGAAGCAAGGGCCATGAAGAAGCGCTGGTAGGTGCGTAGGCTGGCGACATCAAACCCGCTCTTGAGCGCCGCGAACAGACGGCCTTCCGTGTAACCGATCCGCACCTGTCCGGCAGGTTGCAGCCACCCGCGGACGTTATTCAGCAGCGAGAACGGTTTTTTCCTTGCCGCACAGACAATCAGCCGCCCGTCGGATTTAAGCATCCGGTGGCAGCGCTTGACGAACGCCGCATCCGAGTCTTGCGTCTCGAGCGTCCCGAACACAATCACGACATCAAAGGTTCCCTTGGCGAAGGGTTCCTCAGGCGGAGGCGGCAGGACCTCCACATGATCCTCTACCACCTCACGGATGCGCTCCGCCGTCGCCGCGTCCGCGGTCAGCGAATGCCAGCGTCCGCCGGCCCGGCGGAGCTGGTAGCTGAACATGGCGTTCGCGCTGCCGATCTCCAGGCAATCGAGATCGGCGACCTCCCCCAGGGCGGCAAGCGCCTGCTGCAATTCAATCTGCATCGCCAGCGACTTGCGGAAGACGAAACCGTCCAGCTCCACCGCGCTCATGCCTTGCCCCGCTTCGCTCATGGCTGCACCGTTTCCGTTATTCCCGTTGCCCGAGATAGTGTTCAACATCCAATGCCGCCATGCAGCCATGACCGGCCGCCAGCACCGCCTGCTTGTAGCGGCGGTCACGCACATCGCCGCAGGCGAAGACGCCCGGCGTCGAGGTGCACGTGGAGCCCTCGACGGCCACGATAAAACCCTCGTCGTCCAACGGTACCAGCCCCTGGAACGGCGCGGTTTTGGGATCATGCCCGATCGCCACGAAAATACCCTGGCATTCAACCTCGCGCATCTCGCCGGTATCCGCGTGCTTCAGGACCGCCCCCCGGACACCGCGCGCATCGCCGGTGATCGTCTCCACCACCCAGGGGATCAGCCAGTCGATCTTCGGGTTCCGCCTGCACTTGTCGACCTCGATCGGGGCCGCCCGGAAATAGTCACGCCGGTGCACGATCGTCACGCGCCGGGCGAAGCGCGTCAGAAACATGGCGTCCTCCATCGCGGTGTTGCCACCGCCGAGAACGATCACCCGCTTCTTGACGCTGGTG
>CAZZBA010000247.1:0-6328 GCA_964652765.1 uncultured Victivallales bacterium
GGTGGCCAGGCGGTGCTGGCGCTGAACCTGCTGAGCGCGGTCTGCGCGGCGGGGGCAGTATGGCTGCTTTACAGCCTGATGCGCCGCGGGATCGTGTTCTTCATGGATGAATACCAGGTGACCGCCGGTCGTCGCCGGGCGGTATCGCTGGTGGCGGGTATCGCCGCCGCCCTGTTCCTGGCCTTCTGCCTGCCGTTCTGGAGCGTGGCGACGCGGGCGCATACCGCCGCGTTCGATGTCCTGCTGGTGCTGGTGCTGGCGCGGCTTTTCGTTACCTACGCCCAGACCGGGCGCATGGCGGCGGCGGTGGCGCTGGCCTTGCTGTACGGGTTGTGCATGGCGGAGTTCGCGACGCTGCTGGTACTTGGGCCGGTCTTCGGTTTCGCCATGCTTTACGTCATGTGGAAGCGCGAGAACCTGCGCGGCTGGCTGCCGGTGTTGCTGGTCGCCGTCTTCCTGGCCGGGCTGCTGGCGACGTATCTGGTTGGCGCCTGGATGTTCTATCAGACGCCCGGCTATGCCATCCGCGGCTACCAGAGCTTCTGGCAGATCCTGCACTATATGTGGCGCGACCAGTTCTTCCTGGTTACCCGCAGCCTGCCGCGCGACGGCTGGCTGGTGATCCTGTTCGTGACCGTGGTGCCGTGGGCGGCCATGTTCGCGGTGGCGCGGCGGGCGCTCAACGACGAGCGTGACTGGGGGCTCTACATCCTGCACGCGATCATGACGGCCCTGGCGATCGGGCTGGCGCTGGACATGCCGCTCTCGCCCTGGGCGATGCAGGGCTGGCACCGGCTGCTGGTGACCCCCTATGTGTTGGCGGCGATGGTCTACGGCTACCTGGCTGCCTTCTGGCTGCTGATGCCCGGCACGGAGCGTGACAGTAGCGCGGCCCCGGTCCAGGGGATTGTGCGCCTGGTGATTGGCCGGGTCGTGCTGGCCGGCTTGCTCGGTGCGGTGCTCTGGCGTCCCTGGCCCAACGCGAAGGAGGTCGATACCGGGGCCGCCCGCATGATCAACGCGGTGGCCGCCCAGGTGGTCGCCAGCCTCGAAGGGCGCACCTGGCTAATGACCGATGGGCAGCTTGACAACCACCTGCTGCTGGCGGCCCGCCGCCAGCAGGTCCCGCTGCGCGTCCTGAACCTGCAGGCTGGCAACAGTTCGCTTTACCAGGACTATGTGGCGAGCCTCTTCGATGACGTGCGCCTGAAGAACCTGGCGACGCTGAGCCTCACGGCACTTTTACGCGAATGGCTGGCCCCGGGCAGCGAGGCGGCGTCGAGCGTCGCGGTCCTGAACGACCCGGACCTGTGGGCGCGCCACGGGTTCCATGCCGTTCCGAACCGGATGGTCTTCTTCGGGGTCGAGGATCGCTCTACCCTTGACGCGGCGGCGCTGATGAGCCGCAACGAAGCGTTCTGGCCGGAGCTGGAGGCGTGGCTGGCCGGCGAGGCCGCGACGGCCACCAAAGCACTGGCTGGAACCGCCGTCCGGCGGACTCCGTGGCCGGCGGCGCATACAGCGATGGCGGCCAACAACCTTGGTGTGCTGATGGAGGATCTTGAACGGTCCGCCGACGCGGAGCGCGCCTACCGGGCGTCGCGCCGGCTGGATCCGGACAATGTCAGCGCGCTGTTGAACCTGGCGGCCATGGTGCAGGCCGGGCGGGCGCAGGATACCGATGGCAGCGTGGCGGCGGCGCTCGCGGCATTGGAGAAGGGGCTGGAGCAGAAGTACCACATCTGGGCGCTCTCGCGGCACTACGGGACCGTGCGTGCGCCGGAGGCCTTCGCGCAGCTCGGCTGGACCTGGGCCTACTCCGGGCGGCCGGAGATGGCCATTGCCCAGATGGAACGGGCCTCCGAACTGCTGCCTGATGCGCAGCGCGCGAACATGCAGGGCGTGATGGCCGACTTGTACCTGATGGACAACCGCCCGCTGGAGAGCGAGACGATCTACAAGGACATGCTGCTGCGCGAGCCGGGCAGCCTGCCGGCCTTGCAGGGCCTGATGCGTATCGCCCTGATGCAGCGCGACCACGCAAAGGCCGAGTCCTACCGGGTGCAGGCGGCCGCCAGCGGGCTGGACCCCGTGCAGGCGGTGCTCCAGCAGGCGCTGATCGAGATCGCGGCCAAGGCCTATGAACCGGCGCGTGAACGGCTGGAGACGCTCCTGCAGGATCAGCGGCAACTGGTTCGTGGCTGGGTGTTGCTGGCCGAGGTCGGCTTTGCTTCCGGAAACGAGCGGCTGGTCGATACCGCGCTGCGCCGGCTGGAGTCGATCGAGGGGCGTAGCGGCCTGCATGGCTCGATCATCGCCGGTCGCCGGGCCTTCGAGAAGCAGGACCTGCCGGCGGCGGTGGAATTCTTCGAGGCCGCGCTCGCGCTGCAGCCCGGCAACCGCAGGCTGATCGAGACGCTGCTGCGCCTGGATCTGGCGCTGGAACGGGCCGAGTCGATCCGGCGGCACGTCAAGGTGCTGCTGCAGGAGGATCCGGGCCATTCGCTGGCGCTCTATGTGCGCGGCAGCCTGCAGATCGCCGCCGGCGATCTTGTGCTGGCGGAAGATTCGCTGCGCCAGAGCCTGCGCCGCGAGCGCCTGCCGATGGCGCTCAACGACCTGGCCTGGCTGCTGACGGAACGGGGTGTGTTCGACGAGGCCGAGAGCCTGGTCAACGAGGCTCTGGCCGCGAACGAGAAACAGCCCGCCGCCTGGGATACCAAGGGCGTGATCCTCATGCGCACCGGGCGGACGCAAGCGGCGGAGGAGGCGTTCGGACGCTCGATCGCCCTCTTCGGCAACAATCCGACCTGGCATCTGCACCTGGGCGAGGCGCAACTTGCGCTCGGCAAGAAGGAGCCCGTGCGAAATATGCTCGATATGCTGGACCCCTACCGCGAGCAGTTGTCCGCCCCCGACCGTGAGGTGTTCAACCGCCTGCGCGAGGAGTCCCGCTGAGGGTTTAAGGGGCGAGAATGAATAAGATGACGATGCGGTATCCGGCGACGCGGTGGCAGGATGCCCTGCCGACAGGCAGCGGCGTGGCGGGCGCGATGGTGTATGGATCGATCAGGCAGGAGACGATCCTGCTGAATCATGATGACCTTTACTACCCGCAGTCGGTTCCCGAGTCGGCCGATGTCTCCGATCTGCTGCCGCAGGTGCGTGAGCTGATCCATGGCGGCAAATGCCGGGAAGCGGCGCAGGTGATGCCGAGCGCCTATGAGCAGCGGCGGCAATCGGATGACACCGGCTTCGACGCCCCGTACCAGCCGCTTTGCACGATCAAGCTCGACATGACCACGCACGGGGCGTTCCACCGCTACCGGCGCGGTCTCGATTTCGATACCGCCCGCGCATGGGTCGAGTGGACTGATGAGCAGGCCAGCTTCACCCGCGAGGTTTTCGTCTCCCGCAAGACGGACACCCTCTTCCTGCGGATCCGCGGTTCCATGCCCGGAACGGTCTCCTGCCGGTTTGCATTGGAGTCGGCCAAAG
Source organism: uncultured Victivallales bacterium (assembly GCA_964652765.1). Classification (GTDB taxonomy): domain Bacteria; phylum Verrucomicrobiota; class Kiritimatiellia; order UBA8416; family UBA8416; genus UBA8416. Next base: position 3,499 of record CAZZBA010000247.1, read on the forward strand.
ACGAGCAGCACGGGGTCGGGTATTTCGGCAAGACGAATGAAGTGAATATCGATGTGTCACGGCACGCGGCGGCAGATGACCAGTCTATCACCTTCCTCGGGCGTTATCCTGGCGGCCTTTGCTTTGGTGCAGTCGGTCGTGTGCAGTCGACCGGGGGAACCCTCCGGCGCGAGGATGACGCGGTGTGGGTCGAGGGCGCGGACGAGATCGTCCTGCGCGCCCGGCTTTTCGTTGACGAGCCGCACGCGGAAGCCGCCGCCAGGCTCCTGGACGCACTGGCCACGGAATCGGCCGATTACGATGCCGCCTTCGAGGCGCATTGCCGCCTGCACCGCGAGCTGTTCGAGCGCACGGCGCTGGAACTCGACGGGCCCGGGCCGGCCTCGAACGAGGAGATGCTGATGGCGGCCTTCGATGGCGAGATGTCCGCGGCCCTGGCGCAAACAATGTTCGACTACGGGCGCTACCTGCTGCTCTGCTCCAGCCGCGCCGGCGGCTGGCCGTCGAACCTGCAGGGCATCTGGAACGGTGATTACGTGCCGGCCTGGACCTCGGATATCCATACCGACGAGAACATCCAGATGAACTACTGGCTGGCCTTGCCCGGCGGACTCGCCGAAACCATGCTGCCGTTCTTCGATTACTTCGAGAAGCATTTGCCTGCATTCCGTGAAAACGCCCGCAACATCCTGGGCTGCCGCGGCATCCTCGTCCCGCTCTGCATGACGACCCACGGCAGGGAACGGCCGCGCAGCTACTCCTTCTGGACGGCGGCGGCGGGATGGCTCGCGCAGCATTTCCACGACTATTACCTGTTCACGGGAGACAAGGAGTTCCTGGCGAAACGCGCGATGCCCTGGCTGAGGGAAGTGGCGACGTTCTACGAGGATTACCTGACCGAGGGCGAGGATGGCAGGCTGGTTTTCTGCCCTTCCGTCTCGCCCGAGAACCGTCCGGGCAATGGCAACAGCCTGTTGACGATCAATGCCACGATGGATGTGGCTGTCTGCCGGGAGGTGCTCACCAACCTTTGCGAGGCCTGTGCCGTGCTCGGGGTTGATCCCGAGGGTATCCGGCGCTGGCAGGCGATGCTCGCCAGGCTTCCGGCGTACGAGGTCAATGCCGACGGGGCGATCAAGGAGTGGCTGCATCCCGCCTTCGAGGATAACTACCATCACCGGCACCAGTCGCATCTGTATCCGGTATTCCCCGGGCTTGAGATCACGGAGGAGAACAATCCGGCGCTGTTCGAGGCCTGCCGGGTGGCGGTGGAGAAGCGGCTGGTGGTTGGCCTGACGAGCCAGACGGGCTGGTCCCTGGCGCACATGGCCAACATCTATGCCCGGCTGGGGCAGGGGGACCGGGCCTGGGAATGCCTGAATCACCTCACGCGCTGTACCGTGGGACCGAACCTGTTCACGTATCATAACGACTGGCGACAGATGGGTATGAGCATGGCGGGCACACTCCCGCCGTTCCAGATCGACGCCAATCTCGGCTTCACAGCCGCCATCCTTGAGATGCTGGTCTACAGCCGGCCCGGTTCCCTGAAGCTGCTGCCGGCCCTGCCCGCCAAGTGGCGTTCAGGGCGCATCAAGGGCCTGGCCTGCCGGGGCGGCATCACGGTGGATCTCGACTGGAATCTTGATGCACAAACCCTTGACGTGCAGCTCCGGAGCCAATCGGATCAACAGATCGTGCTGCGGCTGCCCAGGGGATTCCAGAAGTTCCGCTTTGTGCCGTCCGATTCAACATCCAGCTATAAAGTCCAAGACGACGGCAGCATGGATGTCCGCCTGAAGAAGGCCGCCCCGTGCCGCGTAACGGCTGGCTGATGTCTTCAAAATGGTAGCTTTGCTTAATGTATCGCATCCTCAAGGCGCCAGCGGCTCAAATACCCCTCCACGACCTGCCAAAACGGAAAATGGGTAAGTCCACGAAGCTTGCGCTTTGACATGTGCACATCCATCCCTGTAACATGTGGACGCTGGACGGGCGGCATTCATCGATAAGGGGGACGGCTATGCGGAATGGATTACTGAACATGCTGGCGGCGGTGGTGGTGCTGGCGGGAATGGGGAATGTCATGGCAATTGAAGAGGCTCCGTATAAGGTGGATCGTAAAGACGGCCGGTTCGAGCTGCGCCAGTACGAGGGCCATATCCTGGCCGAAACCATGGTGGACGGGGATCTCGAGGAGGCGGGCAACAAGGCCTTCCGGCGGCTGTTCCGCTATATCTCCGGCGATAACGAGTCACGCGGCAAGATCGCGATGACGGCCCCGGTCTCGCAGTCGCCGGGCGGGGAGAAGATCGCGATGACGGCACCGGTCGGCCAGCAGCGTCGGCAGGATAAGTGGGCGGTCAGTTTCATGATGCCGGCCTCGTTCACGATGGAGACGCTGCCGCAGCCGAAGGATACGGCGGTCACGCTTCGCCAAGTGCCCGTCCGCCGCATGGCCGCCGTGCGCTACTCGGGCACCTGGAGCGAGGAAAACGACCAGCGGCACAAGCGCCTGCTGGAGGACTGGATCCAGGCGCAGGGGCTCGTGGCCGCGGGCGACGCGGAGTGGGCCCGCTACAACCCACCGATCACCCCCTGGTTCATGCGGCGCAACGAGATCCTGATCCCGGTGGGGGCAGGAGAGCAGCCCTGAACGCCATTATCTACCGCCTCTACCAGCCAACGTCGGAAGCGGTTGCCACTGTGGAGGCGGGGTGATGGATGCCGGTGTGAACACCGCCAGCAGGACACCTGCCACGCCACTCCGTCCTGCGCCCCTTGTTCACAAGGGGCCAAGAGAAAGGGTGCAAGGCTACCGCTTCCCCAC
>CAZZBA010000248.1:0-6310 GCA_964652765.1 uncultured Victivallales bacterium
CCCGGGGGATACCACACAGGCGCCGTCTACATGAACGGTGAGTGGTTGATGGAAACCAATAGAAAAGATGAGGTGCTCGGGCCCGTTGGGAAGAATGCGCGCTGGTTTGCGACCGTAGATGAGACCAACACAACCTTGTGGGCACAATTTCCCGGCATCAACCCAGACCAGGAACTGATCGAGATCAATGTCCGTCAGACCGTGTTCACGCCCTCGCGTCATGGCATCAATTACCTTACCATCAGAGGCTTTGAAATGCGCTCGGCGGCCACTCCATGGGCCCCGCCCACGGCTGCGCAAATCGGCATCATCTCAGCCTACTGGTGCAAGGGCTGGCTCATTGAAAACAACATCATCCGCTACTCCTCCTGCTCGGGCATTGCCTTGGGGAAACACGGTGATAGCTTTGACAATACCTCCGCCAACTCCGCCGGAGGCTACGTCAAGACCATTGAACGGGCATATGCCTTCACCCTCCCGTGGACGAAAGAGAATATCGGACATCACACGGTTCGCCACAACACCATTTCACACTGTGAGCAGGCCGGCATTGTTGGCAGCATGGGCTGTTCGTTCAGCACGATCACCGATAATGAGATTCATGACATTCATGTCCGTCGTTTCGTCCAAGGAGAGGAGATGGGGGGCATCAAGTTTCATGGTCCCATCGACACCCTCATTGCGCGCAATCACATTTACCGTTGCAACCGCGGGATCTGGCTGGACTGGATGGCTCAGGGGACCCGCGTCACCAGCAACTTGCTCCACGACAATTCGTCTACCAACGTCGACTGGCCCGCAAAGTGGGAAGCCAAAGTGTCGGGGGGGGAACAGGATCTCTTTCTTGAGGTGAACCACGGTCCCATCATCGTGGACAACAATCTATTTCTCTCTACCTACTCCCTCAACAATCGCAGCCAGGGAGTCCTCTTCGCTCACAACCTCTTCGCGGGAGCCTTTAGAATCGTTGCTCACGATAAACGCATGACCCCTTACCTTAAGCCGCACTCCACAGAGACCGTGCAGCTCCATGACAACCCCTGCGGTGATAATCATTTTTACAATAACATCTTTGTGGAGCATTGTGATCTCTCGGGTTTTGACTCGGCAAAACTGTCGAATTCCTTGGAGGGCAACATCTATATCAGGGGCGCAAAACCGTCGAAACTCGAAGTCAATCCGCTTATCCTCGACAAGGTGACAACAGAACTCCTTCTCCAGCAGAAGCCGGAAGGTTGGTTCCTGAACATCCTGCCCCAGGATGGATGGGAAACGCGGAAGCGTCCGCAGGTAAACACTGATTTGCTTGGCAAAGCAGTAATCCCTGGAATGAATTATCTAAATCCGGATGGAACTCGATTGGCTGTTGATGCTGACTACTTTGGAAAGGCACACGATACGTCCAATCCCTTCCCGGGACCTTTCCGTCCGACACCGCAAGCAGGTAATGCAGTCAGAGTGTGGCCGCGCTAACCGATTGACCAAACACTTAAAGATTGCATGCCGCCCCCTGTCAATTATAGTTCCCGCTCACAAATGGATACACGTAAAGAGATGGAGAATATACGCATGAACAAACTTCAATCCATCACCATCGCCGCAATGCTGTCGGCGCCGCTGGCATCCCTGCACGCCGCCGAGGTGGCGAACCTGCGCTGTGAATACCGTGAGAACCCGCTCGGAATCGACGTGGCGAAACCTCGCTTGAGTTGGGTGATTGAGGACAGAGGTCAGAAGTCGGAAGTCAGAGGTCAGATGCAGACGGCCTATCAGATTCTGGTGGCGAGATCCCATGAGCTGCTGGCCAAGGACCAGGGTGACCTGTGGGACAGTGGCAAGGTGGAGAGTGACCAGAGCGTCCATGTTGAATACGCAGGCAAACCGTTGGCCTCCGGCATGCACTGTTTCTGGAAAGTACGCGTCTGGTTGCAGACCTCCGATCTCCGGCCTCCGACCTCTTCTTCCTGGAGCGAGCCGGCGCATTGGAGCATGGGGCTGCTAAAGCCGGAAGCCTGGAGCGCGAAGTGGCTCCGAAGCCAGGAGGAGGATGTCAATGCCTCACCCTGGCTGCGAAAGAGCTTTGATCTCTCCGCCGTGCCGGCGCGGGCATCCGTCTACGTGAATATCGCCGGCTATACGGAGCTGTATGTCAACGGCCAAAAGGTTGGCACCGACGTCCTCACTCCGGCGGTATCCGATCACAACCGGCAGGTATTCTACAATACTTACGATATCACGCCGCTCCTGAAAAAGGGGCGCAATGCCATCGGCCTCTGGCTGGGGCGTGGCTGGGCGAATGGCGTGCCGCTCGTGCGTGCCGAGTTGCACGCGGAAGTTGACGGTAAGCCGTGGCTCCTGGGGACGGATGCCTCCTGGAAAACCCGCGTGAGTCATTATCAGTGGATCGGAAAGCGGAAATGGGGAGACTTTGGCGGCGAGCGGGTGGATGCCAACGCCGCCGTCCCGGATTGGAGCCGGGAAACATTCGATGACAGTTCTTGGACGAATGCGCTCGAAACCGACGCCCCGAAAGGGGAGGCGGTGACACAGCAGGCGCCGCTGAACCGGATCGGCAAGGAGATTACGGCCGTGGCCGTGACTGACATCGGCGGCGGCAAGCTGGAGATTGATTTTGGAACGGCCCTGGCCGGATGGCTGCGGCTCAAGATGCCGGTGTGGAACATCGACGCCGAACCGTCCGAAGCAGCGAAGCCGGCAGGCCCGGCGAATCTGACGATCATCCAGGCGACTTACACGGCCCGCGACGGCGCCGGCTCGGCTGATGTGACCGCGAAAGTGGCCTCGCTGGTGAAGGACGACACCTTGAATTTCGAGGTTACCCCCAACACCCTCGGCGGGGATCCTGCATTGAACCATTTGAAGGATCTGGTGGTGGAATACGAACTCCACGGCAACCGCCGCACCACCCGCGCGGTGGATTTCAGCCCGCTCACGATTCCCGTGCAACCGAAGCGCGCCATGGCGCGGATGACCTTTGCGGATAAAAAACTACCCAACGGCACCTACCAGCACTTCAATCAGGTCAGCGAGTTCATCCCCACCGGAAAACCGGGCGAGGTCTTCCAGCACAAGTTCAACTACGCCGGCTTCCGCTATGTGCTGGTGGAGGGGCTTCCGGTTCCTCCGGCCAAGGAGGACGCGGTGGCCATGCTGGTGGAAAGTGACCTTGAGTCCGCCGGTGCCTTCGAGTGTTCCAATGAATTGTTCAACCGCATTTCCAGAGTGAACCAGTGGACCCAGCGCAGCCTCAATCTCGGTGGCTACTATGTCGACTGTCCGCATCGCGAGCGCATGGGGTATGGCGACGGGCAGGTCGCCACGGAAGGTTTCATGACCAGCTTTAATGCTTACGGCTATTACCGCAAGTGGCTCTGTGACTGGCGGCTGCGGCAGGGGGCGGACGGCAAGCTGCCGCACATGGCGCCATTCGGCCAAGGCGGTGGCGGGCCCGGCTGGCCCGGCCTGTTGGCGGCTACCACCTGGCGTCACTATCTCTACTATGGCGACCGGCGTGTGCTGGAGGAGAACTTCGACGCCATCCGCCGCTATGTGGACCACCTGGAGGCGCGCTGCAAAGACAGCATTCTCAGGAAGTACGGCGGGCAGTGGGATTTCATCGGCGACTGGGTGCCGCCCAACCGTGGCATGGACACCAAGAACTGGCCGGGGCCGCAGGCAGCTGAGTTGTTCAATAACTGCTACCGCATCTACCAGATGGATCTCCTGATGCGGATGGCGGAAGCACTTGGCAAGAAGGACGAGGTTGAACGCTGCCAGTCACGTCTGGCGGTCATTCGTCCGGCTGTCCATGCCGCGTTCTATGATAAAGCCGCCGGGCACTACGTCATTGATGAGCAGGCCTACTATGTCATGCCGCTGATGACCGGCGTGGTTCCTGAGCCGGAGCGCGCCGCCATGCTCAAGAAGCTCGAGCAGAACATCCTCGTCAAGAACCAGGGGCATCTCGATACCGGCATGCTCGGCACCTATTTCATGATGGAATATCTCCGCGAGACCGGCCGGAGTGACCTGGTCTTCACGATGTTCAACCAGACCACGCACCCGGGGTGGGGGTATATGCTGGAGCAGGGCGCCACCACGCTCTGGGAGCAGTGGAACGGGTACTATTCCCATATCCACTCCTGCTTCACCTCGCCCGACAATTGGTTTTACCAGGGGCTCGGGGGCATCATACCCGATCCCGCGGCGCCGGGTTTCAAGAATGTCATCATCAAGCCCGCCATGGTTGGCGACATGACGTGGGTGAAATGCCATCACGACTCGCCCTACGGCCGGATTGTCAGCAACTGGAAACGCGAGGGTGACAAGCTCACAATGGATGTGACGATTCCCGTGAACACGACAGCGACGGTGCATGTCCCGGCAAAGGATGCCGCCGGTGTGAAGGAGTCCGGCCAGCCTGCATCGACAAGTGCCGGCGTGAAATTCCTCCGCATGGAACACGGCGTGGCGATCTATGAGGTGGGCTCGGGAGTTTATCGTTTCCAGTCCGCGACAACGGAAAGCACTAAATGAAAGGCGTGGTGGAAACAAACAACTTTCCGCAGACCGGGTGCTTTGCCCCGGAAGTGCAAGTAGTTTCGCATAGAAAAGAAAAACAATGCATCTATCAAAAAATTCAATGAAATCCATTCCTCTTGTTCTCGCCGCCTGTCTCATCTTCTGCGGCAGTGTCATCTCCGCAGAGCCTCCCGTGATTTGGAGTGTCGGCACCAAAGACCATTCTTCCCGAGAGTTTGCTCTCGCTCCTGATGGCTATGAAAAGTTTGTCCAAAGCGACTTCGGCTACGAGGACAAGTTCTATGTCGTGGGTGCTTCGCAGGAAGGCCGGGACATGCCTTACGTCCTTCCGGGGCCGGTGGATACCTGGGGCGGCACCTGGCCAACTTCGGGATGGCGGGTGAATGAGGTGAATCTCCTCTTCACTTTGGATGAGTTGCGCGACAGCGGAGATTGCCGGTTGGTGATCGAACTGGCGGACCACGCCAAGGAATTTCTCCCTTTGGTGAAGGTCGATGTCAACGGCCACGCGGAGCGGATTCAGTTAGAAGCCAAAGGTTACGATCTCTCGCGGCAACGCTCACCCAGACTCAAGGGATCGCGGGTCGTCGCCGCCGCCCTCAAAGGAGATATGTCGGCCGCCACCCCGAGAACCATCGTCATGCCGCTCCCCAAAGGCGTTCTGCGGCAAGGGGGCAACCAGATCAAGATCGCGGTTTATGAAGGTTCCTGGATCATGTTCGACCAGATCCGGCTTGAAGGCTCCGGAGTGAAACCCGGCAAGCCCGGGAAGGCATTGGTGCGGAATGTCCGCGCCGCCGCTTACCAACTGGATTCGCCGAACGGTGCGGTGCAGCCGCTTCTCGTGCATGTGGAGCATCTGGACGGCCAGCCGCGCCTGAGCGTCAAGCTCGACGGGAAGGTGGTGTTCGAGAAAATCCTCGAGCGTGGTGGCTACGATTTCGAGGTCCCCATGCTGGCAGTCCATTCCCCGGTCACAAGCCACTACGAAGTGCTCGTGGACGGCCAGCCTGTCGGGCACGGGGCGGTCGCCCGCTCGCCACAACCGGCGCAGACCCCCGCCGACTATGTGGACACCCGCATGGGCACGGCTCACTCGCGCTGGATGATCGCTCCCGGCCCGTGGATGCCGTTCAGCATGGTAAAACTCAGTCCGGACAACCAGAACGCGGGATGGCAGGCCGGCTACCAACCGTCGTTTGAAAGCATCGGAACCTTCAGCCACATCCACGAGTGGACCATGGGCGGACTGGGCATCTTTGCCACCAACGGAAAGCTTGAAACCCAAGTGGGCGACGAACTCAAGCCGGACTCCGGCTACCGCTCGCGTTTTTCCAAAAACACCGAAAAGGCCACCATCGGATATTATCGGGTGTTTCTGGATGATTACGGAATCGATGCTGAAATGACGGCCACCACGCGCTGCGGATTCCTGCGCTTCAAATTTCCCAAGGACCGTGACCAAGCCCGCGTGCTCATCGATCTCCAGATTCCCACCGAGAACAAGTATAAGCTGAAGGAAGTGGACATCCGGAAGGTATCGGACTCCCGCTTGGAGGGGGTTGCGCACCAATTCAGCGGCAGCGTGTGGAGCAAAGATGCCAGTCAGGATTACCGGGTGCATTTTGTCATCGAATTCGACCACCCGATGACCTCCATGGGCAACTGGGTCGATGGGCGGGTTTCCGAAGGCGATGCCTTAAAGGTCCAGAATCCGGGCGACGCCGGCGTGTATGTCCAGTTTGAT
>CAZZBA010000249.1:0-6246 GCA_964652765.1 uncultured Victivallales bacterium
TCTTGGTCTGCCCGAGGGTGGCCAAGACGAATTTCGCATCAGGGGCATCGAAATCCTTGCGGAGCGACTTGATCAACTGGACAAGGTTCTGCTCGTAGCGGGAGGCATGACCGGGATTGTAGCGGTCCTTGTCGCCCTGCCACCAGAAGAAGCCCTTTACGACGTAATTCTTGGCACCCGGATAGTATTTATCAAGTTCGGCAAGCACCTTCTTGGCATTCTCGATATCATCGTCATACTGCTTGCCGGCATACCATTCACCCTGGACTTTCTCGCCATTGCCCTTCGGATTACCAGGAGTGCCGCGGTAACCAGGCTGCATGGTCCCGTTGAACTCGTACGGTTCGCTTCCCGGCGGCAGGAGATCCCACCCGAGACTGCGGTTACCGATACAGCTCTTCAGGATCATGACCGGCGCATCGGTGACATGACCGACATAATGGCCGATCCCGATCTCCGGACCAATGTTCCCCTTGATGGTCATCCACTCGTTGTTGAAAACCTGCATGCCACCACCCTTGCCAACCATGACCCGGACGTTGCGCACATCATTGCGTACGGTCCAGGCACCGCTGTCGTCAATCAGGTAGGGATAAAGCTTCTTCTCCTTGGCCGCAAAATCCAGCGAGCCTTCCGCCATGCCGGCAGCCTTGCCGAAACCCAGCATGTTCGATTGACCAAGCAGGATATAGACCTCGACCGGCTTCGTCATGTCCGCCGGCTTGTCATCGGGCCGCGGCAGTACATCGGGAATAGACGCCCCGATAGCCTGGGTGATTTGCCCCGCCAGCAATAGCGCGGAGAACGTTGCCGTGGTCTTGATGCTGATTCTTCTCATGATTTCTCCCTTTCCTGCTGAATTATCCGTTTACAAACACACTCCAACTGCCGTCGACAACCGCCACTCGATTACAACTTACTCAACTCGAAGTCCTTGATTGTCACACCCCTGATATTCTCACCGCCGCGCGAGAACGTGAGCACGTTCTTGCCTTTTACCAGCGAGATGTCAACCGGTTCGCACCGATCCCACATGCCGACGGTCAGGGGCAGGACCATATCGACCGGCTCCCCGGCCCCATTGACCGCCACCAGCAGATGCTGGTCGCCGGTAACTGTGACCACACGGGCGCTCAGGGCGTATTTCCCTGCTTCGGGAACCTCGACGACATACTCGAACGTCTCGGGTTCACCGTTACGGTTATAATGCAACTGCAGGCCACCGAGATAACTCTTCATGAAGACGATCTTCTCCGTGCTCGCGGTCGGCCTGGCGCAGGCCACGGCCGGGATCGTGATGGTCCCATCCGTAGCGAGGACGATCTGCCGGTCCGCATCCGTGATCTCCACGGTATCGGCAACATCCTTTTCCTTGGACTCGTTGGCCTCGCCAATGTCCGTGCCCACGGCGGCCAGCGCCACGGCATTGGCCTCGTCGGCAATCGCGCGCTGGCGGTAGATCGCAACGCCGTTCCAGAAACCGGACGGCTCGCCATGGAAGCCGGACACGTCCTGCTCGCCTAGCACGCTGGCAATCCACTGAGCCCGCAGCACCTCCATGAACTTGTCCTCGACAGCACGGGCCTGCGTATACACCACGAAGTCGCGATCCTCCATCCCGTCCTTAAGCCAGCCCCACCCCCAGCCGGCACCGAGATTGATCACCCAGCCCTCGGGCGACCAATGGGTCAACGTGGCGTGACCAGGCTGAGGACGAGCCAGGGTCGGGATGCCGAAACAGCGCAGGATGAAGCGCCCGAAGAATGCGCGTCGGCCACAGACACCGCCATTCATGATCATGTTCTGGTATTTCTGAAGCTCGGGCTTGTCGAATTTGTCGTACTGCGACCCGTAGCGGACTTCGGTCTTGACGGCCTTGACATAGCGCCAGCGGGTGTCGGCAGTCCGGATATGGTCCGGCCGGTAGTTGCGGAGCATCTCACGCCCCCAGGCCAGTGTCGCGTCCGGCTCGTCGCCGTTGACCGCATTGCGCAGATCCCAGGCTGTCAGATCCTTGAAGGCCGGATCCAGCTCGCCATCCAGGAACGCCTTCTCGAAATGCAGGTAGCGCTTGACCGGATCGACAAACGCGGGTCCATCGGTCATCGCCGCCGGATTGGACTGCGCGATCGGCACGGCGTGCTCAAGGGCCGTGCCAAGCGCCAGCCGCTGTAGAACACCTTCGGCAGCTTTCGGGCTCGCCTTCTGAATTGCCGCATAAATCTGCATTGCCTGGCCGTAACGGCCGCCACTGGCCCCGCCCGCAACCACCATCTGCTTCATCAGTCCACCGTCGGCCAGCAATGTGTCCACGAGGGCCTTGTTCGCATCCCCCTGCTGGCAGAATTCGGCCAGGCCGCGGGGCGTGGCCTTCGACAGGACGGTAAATTCCACCAGTTCCGCGTCTAGCTTGTCGCTCGCCAGGAACCCACCCAGTTGCTTGAGCACGGTTGCTGACGGTGCCTGCGCGCTCGCCGTAGCCTGTTCGAGAGCCACCTTGGCATCCTCGTGGGCCTTGGTCGCCGCATCCTTGTCCTTGGACTTCGCACATGCCCGCATCGTCTTGAGTTCTGCCGAGAGCGCTGACGACTCGGCGCCATAGGCCTTGACAAAGGCTTCCTGCGCCTGCGTGTCTATCGCCGGCAGGGCCTTGGTAATCTCGGCGCGCAAGGCCTCGAGCTGGGCCGCGTACTGCGCCTGTAGCTTCTCGCCGGTTTCCGTCAGGGGAAGGACGGGCACCTCTTCCTTAGATGGCTTCGCAGGCGCGGCTACGCCGACTCCCCCTAGAGCCATTGTGAATGCCAGACACGTCAAACCTAACTTTTTCGTCACGTTCATGGTTGCCTTTCTCGCCGATCCAATTGTCTCTCGCCACACCGATCACGGATTGCCGATCTCTGACCCGCATGAAGTCTATCGATGTGGCAATCCAGCAAGCAACGCTCGATTACGACATTCACACACCGCGTTTGCGACAGGCTGCTTTCCACGATCCACGCTTGATTCCCATGCGGGTTTACGGCAGACTCGGGGCTTCATCGAGGAGTTCACCATGCCAGCAATCCATCAGTTTACCGCCGGTTTCGCCCGCAGCGATGCCATCAGCAACGAAACCGTCGTCTTCCGCGACATTTTCCGCCGTCTCGGCTATCGCTCGGAGATTTTCAGCGAGACCCGCAATGTCAACAAGTCGCTGCGCGACGAGGTGCGCGATGCGGCGGCCTGCGCCGCCGGGCTCGCCCCGGACGATCTGGTGCTGCTGCACCTTTCCATCGGCACGACGGTCAACGACACCTTCCGCACCCTGCCCTGCCGCAAGGCCATCCTCTACCACAACATCACCCCCGCGCACTATTTCGATTTCATCAGCACCCAGACGGCGGCCCACCTGCGGCGCGGACGCAACCAGGCCGCCGCCCTGGCCGGGATTGCGGCTGTCAACATGGCCGACAGCCGCTTCAATGCGCAGGAGCTCGAATCGATGGGCTACCGCGACGTCAGCGTCCTACCGATTGTCATGGATATCGACGCGGTCACTCGCGAGATCGACCCGGCGACGGCCGCCCTCTACAACGACGGCCTGCACAACATCCTCTTTGTCGGCCGCTGCACCCCGAACAAGAAGATCGAGGATCTGGTCCGCGTCTTCGCCTTCTACCAGAAAACCATCGAACCACGCTCGCGCCTGATCCATGTCGGTTCCGCCGCCGGCTCCGAACGCTACCAGGCGCTGCTATCCTCGATGATCAGGGACCTTGCCCTGCAGAATGTCGTCTTCGCCGGGTCCGTGCCGCAACCGGTGCTGAACGCCTGCTATCGCCACGCGCACGCCTTCCTCTGCATGAGCGAGCACGAGGGGTTCTGCATCCCGCTGCTGGAGGCCATGCTGCACGGCGTGCCGGTCGTCGCCCACGCCTCCGCCGCGATTCCCGAGACCATGGACGGCAGCGGCATCCTGCTCGATGAACGCCGCTTCGATGTCGCCGCCGAGACCCTGCACCGCGTAATCACTGACAAGGCGCTGCGCACTGCCGTGATCGCCGGTCAGGACGCGCGACTGGAGCGCTACCGCCACCGCGACCTGGAAGCCGAACTGATGGAACTCCTGCAACCCGTGCTACCGCCGCTATGAAGACGATGACCTTCACCTCGCACTCGCCGCAGGAAACCGCCGACTTCGCCGGAACGGTACTCGCCAGTCTCGCTCCCGGCACGGTCCTGGCGCTCCATGGCGATCTGGGCAGCGGCAAGACCTGCTTCGTACGCGGCCTCGCCGCCGCCCTGCACCTTACCGTTCCCGTCACCAGCCCCACGTTCACGCTGATCCACGAATACCCGTCGGATCCGCCGCTCTACCACATGGACTTGTATCGCCTCAGCGGCCCCGACGCACTTGATGCGCTGGGCCTCGATGACTACCTCGAAGGCAGCGGTATCACGGTGATCGAATGGGCTGATCGTGCCGGACCGCTGCTGCCCGCGCGCACGATCCACATTCACTTTGAAATCGAACAAAAACCCGAAAACCGGACCATTACCGTGAAGGAGCCTGCATGAAGACCGAACTGATCGTCGCCCTCGATGTCCCCACCGCCGCCGAGATCCCGGCTATCGTCAACCGCCTGCCCGAGGCGGTCGGCTACTACAAGGTCGGCCTTGAACTGTTCATCGCCGCCGGCCCGGACGCCCTCACGTTCCTGCAGCAGCGCGGCAAGCGCATCTTCCTGGATCTCAAGCTGCACGATATCCCGCGCACCGTCGCCCGCGCGGTCGCCTCCGCCTCCAGCTACGGCGTCTCGCTGCTGACCGTGCATGCAGGCGGTGGGCGCGCGATGCTGTCGGCAGCGGCGGAGGCCTGTCCCGACGGGGTCGATATAGTGGCCGTGACCACGCTGACCAGCCTCGACCAGGACGACCTCACCGAGCTGGGCATCGCCCGCGACCTGCGCACCCACACGACCGAGCTGGGAGCGCTGGCGATCGACTGCGGCATCAGCGGCCTGGTCTGCTCGCCGCTCGAGATCGCCGCCTTCCGCCGCCGTATCGGCAGCACACCGCTGATCGTGACCCCCGGCATCCGGCCCGCCAACGGGGAACTCGGCGACCAGAAGCGCGTCGCCACCCCCACAATGGCCGTTACCGACGGGGCCTCGCACCTGGTGGTCGGCCGCCCGATCCTCGAGGCCGCCGATCCGGGCCTGGCCGCCGAGCAGATCCTGCAGGAAATCGCCGCCGCCACCGCCAACCGGGGCCGCTCCGCATGAAAACGACCGACATACCGTTTGTCCACCGGGCGCTGAAAGCGGAATACGAGCAGCAGGCCGCCCCGATCATCGAGTTCATCCAGGCCCAGACCGGGTCGGCCTTCAACGTGCTGGTCGCAACGATCCTCAGCGCCCGCACACGCGATGAAACCACGACCAAGGTTGTACGCAAGCTCTTTGCCGCCGTGAAATCACCCGCCGACCTGCGCCGCTGCTCCGTGGAGGAACTCGAGACGCTGATCTTCCCCGTGGGGTTCTACCGCACGAAGGCCCGCCACCTCAAGGCTCTGGGTGACGCGCTGCAACGCGGCTTCGACGACCGCGTGCCCGACACGATCGAGCAGCTCTGCACCCTGCCCGGGGTCGGCCGCAAGACCGCCAACCTGGTCGTGACGGTCGCCTTCGACAAACACGGCATCTGCGTCGATATCCACGTCCACCGCATTTCCAACCGTCTCGGCCTGCTGCAAACCAACACTCCGCTGGAGACCGAAATGGAATTGCGAGAAATCCTGCCGAAACGCTATTGGAAAAGCTGGAACCGCCAGCTCGTCTCGTTCGGCCAGACGCTGTGCACCCCGCGCCATCCCCAATGCAACCGCTGCCCCATCACCGCCGTCTGCGACCGCGTCGGCGTCATCACCAAACACGCGAGCTGACAACACCATGTCCTACCATCCCATCGCCAGGACCGACGCCATCCCGCTGCGGGTGACCCCCTTTTCCAACACCTCGCAGATCGTCACTTGGCTGACCCCCGGCCACGGCAAGCTCGCCACGGTCATCAAAGGGGCCTGCCGCCCGAAGCAGGACGCCTCCGGGCAATACGATATCGGCTACCGCTGCGAGCTGCTCTTCTATGAGTACGCGCATAACGGCCTGCACAACTTCCGCGAGTGCGCCGCGCTCGACAACCGCCGCGCCTGCCACGGCGACTGGCGACGCACCGCCGCCATCAGCTATCTCTGCCGCCTGGCCGCCG
>CAZZBA010000250.1:0-3655 GCA_964652765.1 uncultured Victivallales bacterium
TGCAAGACGCCATACGAAATACCAGCGGACCGGTGCTGCTGGCCTCGCTGGGGGACGGCACCCGGCCGCTGTCGGCGGTCATCGACGAGCTGCGCGCCGCGCCACCGCCTGCCGTCACCGTCGTAATCGGGCCGGAAGGCGATCTCACTCCGGACGAGATCCGGGGACTGCTAACCGCCGGTGCCTTGCCCGTCTCCCTCGGCAACCTGACGTTGCGGGCCGAGACAGCCGCCATCTATGCCGTCAGCGCCCTGGCCTGCATGCTGAGTCAGAGGATCTCAGCATAGATGCCGCCGCCGCGCAGGACCTCGCCCTCGTAGAGCGCGCAGACCTGGCCGCAGGTGAGCGCCCGTTGCGGCACAGACCACTCCACCCGTGCCCGGCCACCCGGCAGCGGGATATACCGCACCGGGACCGATGGTGCGCGGTAGCGCGCCCGGGCCAGCAGCATCTGCTCGCGTTGCAGCGTGCCTTCGCGTCCGGTCGCGCTGACCGACGCCAGAACACAGGACCGCGAATACAAGCCGGGCGTCTCCGGCTGGTCGAAGGCCACGACCAGCTCGCGCGTGGACAGACGCTTCTCGACCACGACGTAGTTCTGGCAGTGGACGGGTGACGCCACCCCGATGCCGCGGCGCTGCCCTAGCGTGAAAAAATGCAGTCCGCGATGATGCCCCACCCGCCGGCCATCCTGCAGCACGATGTCCCCCGGCGCATCGGGAATGAACGCTTCGAGGAAATCCGCCATTTTGACCTGCCCGATAAAGCAGAGGCCCTGGCTGTCCTTCTTCTGCGCGGTCGGCAGCCCGTGCCGACGGGCCAGCTCGCGAACCGCCGGCTTGAGCAGGTGCCCGATCGGGAAACGGGCATCCTGCACCTGGTCCGGCTGCATCAGGCTCAGGAAATAGGTCTGGTCCTTGTTCGGGTCATTGCCCGTCAGTATCTCGCGCCGGCCATCGTCCCGGATCCTGCTGCGGGCATAGTGGCCCGTCGCCACCGCCTCGAAACCCTGCGCCTTCGCCCATTCACGAAAGACCCCGAACTTGATCTCGCGGTTGCACAGCACATCGGGATTCGGCGTCACCCCGTCGCGATAGCCTGCGACCAGGTAATCCACGATCCGGGCACGGTACTCATCCATCAGGTTGACGATGGTGAACGGGATACCGAGCCGTTCCGCCACGGCCCGCGCATCATCCGCATCCTGCTGCCAGGGGCAGTCGCCGATCACGTTGACCTCGTTGATCCAGTTCTTCATGAACGCGCCAGCCACGTCGCCACCCTGCTCCACCAGCATGGCCGCCGCCGCACTGCTGTCGACACCGCCGGACATCGCCACGACAATGCGTCCGGGGATGCGCCCCCCCGCGCCGCCTGTATCCGCTTCGCGGATCCCGTCCTGCCGCATATCCCGCTCTGTTTCCATTTCAGAAAGCATTACGTCTGAAAGCCGACCTTGTCCAGCCCCAAAGAGCACTTGCTTTTCGATGGTGCCTGCTTTACTATTGCCGACATGAACAAGAAAATCGCATTTGTCGCTGCCTCCATCCTGATAGCACTGCAGGGCCTGGCCATCGCCGGGCACGCACTCTGCGCGGGAGCGCGTTATCACATGCGTCATTCCGAATACCTGGAGCTGCCCTTCGACGATGGTGATTTCAGCTACCTGCTGGGCTACGAGTACCATGAGAACAGCGCTTTCTGGCAGCTTCTCGTGGGCTACGTGCCGGATATCAGCGAGGGCGACGATGGTCGCGGTGCCGGGATCGACTACGTGATCACCCCCCAGATCAATCTCCTTTTCGAGGATCGTAACTGGATCGGCGGCGTGGGTGTGCTTGGAAGCTACATCGAGGCGGAAGACAGCGACGCGAGCGACTGGACAGACGTCTACTGGCAACTGATGCTCGGCTTCAAGATACCCCTGCCCGCCCTGCCCGTCGAATTGATGGCCTCCTATCCCTTCGAGACCTGGGACGCGCTGAGCGAATTCGATGGCGGTGATATCGAGTACATGCTGCTGCTCAACTTCAATTTCTAGACCGCCCTAGCGATCTCAGCCAACGCCATACCAGCCAAAGGCGGAACCGCGCCTTCACCAGGCGATCCCGCCATGTCTGTCCCTGCTCGCGCGATGGCGCCGGACGGCCGCTGCCACGCATATAGTCCCGGTCACTGAGTCCCATTACATTCCCCTCGCTTTTTTTCGTGCATTCACTGTCTCTTTGCGCAACTATACCGCCCACTATGAAAATTACAAAACCAAAACCGATCCACACGAACCGGTGGACTGTCGTTGTCATCTCCGCGGTTGCCTTGCTCAGCGGCTGCATCACCGTGCCAACCACGGACGTTCCCGCGCCGCATGTCGTGCAACAATCCACCGTCAAGATCCATAACACCATGCAGGTGAACCGGTTCTCGACGCCTTGGCAGGCGTCACCCCCGATGCGCGGCAGCGGCACTGGATTCGTGATCGGCGGCAAACGTATCCTGACCAATGCACATGTAGTCTCAAACAGCCGGTTCCTGGAAGTGCAGAAGAACGGCGACCCCAGGCGCTACCTGGCCCGCGTGCGCTTTGCCGCGCATGATTGCGACCTGGCCGTGCTGGATGTCGATGAGCCCACCTTCTTTGACAACCTGCCCCCCGTGGCCTTCGCGGATGCGCTCCCCTCGCTGGGCGACACCGTCACCGCGATCGGCTTCCCGCTCGGCGGTGACCGGGTCTCGATCACCCGCGGGGTGGTCTCCCGCATCGACCACAGCACCTATGCCCATAGCGCGATCGACCAGCACCTGGTGCTGCAGGTCGATGCCGCGATCAATCCCGGAAACAGCGGCGGCCCCGTCGTCTTCAACGAGCAGGTCGCCGGCGTGGCCTTCCAGGGACTGTCGGTCGGCGACAACATCGGCTATGCGATTCCCGTGCCCGTCATCCGCCATTTCCTGAAAGACATCGAGGACGGCACCTACGATGGCTATCCCGAGATCGGGATCGACTATTTCGAACTGCGCAATCCCGCCATGCGTGCCAGCCTCGGGGTGCCAGCCGGGGAAACCGGCATCGTGATCTCCCGTGTCGATCCCTTCGGCAGTGCGCAAGGCCATCTCGAGCCCGGCGATGTGCTGCTCCATATCGATGGCCACGACATTGCCGAGGACGGCACGATCAGCCTCGACGGCAATCCCGTGGAATTCACCGAACTGTTCGAGCGCCGCCAGTCCGGTGATACGCTGGACATGCGGATCTTCCGCGACGGACAGGTGCAAGTGCTCAAGCTGCTGCTCGCCAACCCGAGCGATCCGTTCGTCTTCCGCAATCTCTACGACATCCAGCCCGAATACGCCATCTTCGGCGGGCTGGTCTTCGCCCCGCTCAACCGCGAGATCCTCAAGACGATCAGCACCGGCTTCGAGACCGTCAACGACCAGCGCCTGCTTTATCTCTCGCGCTACGCCAAGATCGACGGACATCACCGCGACCACGATGCGCGGTTTGTCGACGGGCGCAACGCCGACGAAGAAACCGCGGTATTTCTTGTCGGCATAGCCTTTGCCTTCCTGCTTGTGGGCAGTGCCGGTTTTTCCACCTACGGAATAGCCCATGGTCTGCGCCTTGGGTGCGGTACCTCCGGCGCTGGTTGCCATATGC
>CAZZBA010000250.1:3665-6217 GCA_964652765.1 uncultured Victivallales bacterium
AGATCGACGGACATCACCGCGACCACGATGCGTTCGTCATCCTCATACGCCGCCTGCCGCATCCCGTCAACACCTACGCCGAGGCCTTTATCAACGGGCTTGTGGTGGAAGTCAACGGCACACCGATCCGCCGGATGCAGGATCTGGTTACCGCATTCAAGACCCCCGGAAACGGGTTCCACGTCATCCGGTTCGCCGGCATGACCGACCCGCTCATCCTGGATGCAGGCGTACTTGGAACCGTCCAGGACGGCATTCTGGCACAATACGGCGTGCTCGCGCCATTCAATATCAAACTCGGAGAACCGGAATGAGAACAGCCTTCCTGACACCACTACTGCTCGTGCTGACCCTATGGGTCGTCATCCCCTGCCCCGCTGCCGACACGGAAGCGAAGCCCGTCGTCGAGGTGCTCGTGAGCTTCCAGGAGTATGACACCAACCTGCCCTGGCAGCGCGACCCGGCCAGGGACCGTCGCGGGTTCGGCCTGATGCTGAACGATGCCGTGATCATCACCACCGAATCCCTGATCCGCAACCAGACCCTGATCGAGATCCGCCGTCCCCGTTCCGGACGCAAGGAAACCGCCCGCCTGATCCAGGCCGATCCCCAGATCGACCTCGCGCTGCTGGTATTGGACACGGCGACCAGCATCCCGGCAGCCAGCCTGCCGGAGACGATGGAGCCCGGCACCACCGCGACGACGGCAAGCATCCTCCAGATCACCGCCGGCGGCGAGCCGCAGGAGGGCAACGGGCGCATCGTGCAGTGGAAGGTCGAGGAACTTCCGAACGCTCCCTACGGCGTCCTTCTGGGCTCCATCCTGACAGACCTGAACATCGACGGGGCAGGCGCACCGGTTTACGCCGGCAACCGCCTGGCCGGCATCACGCTCCGCTACAATGGCGGTTCACGCACCGCCCTGATGCTGCCAGCCATGTTCATCAAGCAGTTTATCGACGATGTGCAATCCCCTCCCTATCGCGGGTTCGCCTCCGCCGGCATTGCCTGGCAACCGATGATCGACGATTCCAAGCGCGCCTACTTCGGCATTCCCGACACGGAGACCGGTGGCATCCAGGTGCTGGGCGTCCTGCCCGGGGCCAACGGCGAGAACCCGCTGCAACCGAACGACATCATCCTCGCGGTCAACGCCACCCCCATCGACGCCCAGGGGTACTACGACGACCCCGTCTGGGGCCGCCTCGCCTTCCCGCACATGATCAAGGGCCATCACCGCCCAGGCGACCAGATCCTGGTCAAGCGTATCCGTGAGCGGCAGGTCATGACCAACACGGTCGTGCTTGCGCGTTTCGATGATGAATGCCTGCTGATTCCCGAAAACCCCGAAGGACTGCCAGAGCCCTATCTTGTCGATGGTGGCTTTGTCATTCGCGAGTTGACCGGGCGCATGATCAAGGCACCCGGCAAGCAATGGACACTGCGCACTGATCCGCGACTGGCCCACCTGTACCTGGCGAGACAGACCGACGCACATAAGCCCGGCGAAAGGGTGGTGATCCTGTCCACGGTCCTGCCGGATACGATCAATATCGGCTACCAGCATCTGCGCGACGAGATCATCGAAACCGTCAATGGCACGGCGGTAGCCAATCTGCGCGACGTCCTCGCCGCCGTCGACAGAGAAGGCGGCATCCGGCGGCTGGGACTGCTCGGCAGCGGGGTCGAGATAGCGCTTGATCCCGAGTCGCTAGGCGAAGCCAATCAGCGGATCGCCACCCAGTACCGAATCCCGCAGCTTCGCCGAGCCCCCGTCCCGCCGCCAGCCGTCGAGTCCATGCACACGATCCCACGCGACGATTCCCCTGCCCCGGAGGATAAATAGCCACTAAGGCGACGGGCGATTTCAAGACCGTCACCAACGATGGGTGGGACGAAGAGTCGCGGGCAACAGAATTGATGAATCGGATCTAGAACGCGTCGCGAATCCGGTTGACAAGCGTCTGGAAGCGCCCTGGACGGTTCTCGACGAATTCAAGTGCCATCTGCTTGAGACGCGGAATGTCGAGTTTTCCAGAGCCCAGCGTCGGCATGGCCTCGATCGGCATGTAGTTGTCCTTTTTCGGCCGCCAGAGATTCGGCAGGTCGCAATCACCCAGCCGTTCGTGGAGGACCCTGATATCGCCAGCAGCCGGCGTGCAACAGACGACGAGCTGCTCGCCCTTGCGTTCATCCGCGACCGCCACCACCGCCACACAGCGTTCCTGGACCTCAAGCAGGCCATTCAGGGCATCCTCGACCGCCAGGTGCGGAACCATCTCGCCGCCGATCTTGCTGAAGCGCGACAGGCGGTCCTGCAGGAAGATGAAGCCATCCTCGTCGACACTGGCGATGTCCCCGGTCGTGTACCAGCCGTCCTGCACGACTTCGGCGGTCCGGGCCGGCTGGCCAAGGTAACCGAGCATCAGGTTCGGGCCCTTGACCTTCAGCAATCCGGCCACCCCCGGCGGCAACAGTGCACCGGTCTGTAGATCCTCGACCCGGATCGCCACACCGGGCACGGGGTGCCCGACGCTGCCCTCGCGTGTCCC
>CAZZBA010000251.1:0-5222 GCA_964652765.1 uncultured Victivallales bacterium
AATGCCCGAGCAGGAGGAGTAGCGGATGATATTGTTTTCAATGAGCCAGCCCTTGCACCAGTAGGCTGAGATAATGCCGATTTGCGCAGCCGTGGGCGGTGCCCATGGAGTGGCCGCCGCGCGCATTTCAAAGCCCCTGACGGTAAGGTAATTGATACCATGACGCGAGGGCGTGAACACGGTCTGCCGGACATTGATTTCGATCAGCTCCTGGTCTGGGTTGATGCCGGGAAATTGTGCCCACATGGTTGTATTTGTCGCATCTACGGTCACAAACCAGCAGGCATTTTTCCCGACGGGACCGAGCACCTCATCTTTTTTGTTAGTTTCCATCAACCACTCACCGTTCACGTAAACGGCGCCTGTGTGGTATCCCCCGGGATTACGGCACCAATCCCCCTTGATGCGGTCGGTGTATGGATTGAAACTGCCGAAGAAGGTGTTAGGGATTGTCACGCTCCAGGTGTCGTTCGTGACTTTGGACCAGCCTTTGACGGGTTCCGCACCCGTGATGACCACCTTTTCGCCCGGTGCGGCCTGATAGATGATGCGCTTCGCGTCGGATTCCCCCCCGCGCGGGGGATCGATGCGTTCGCGATAAACGCCGGCATGCACGGTGATCACATCACCAGGCTGGGCAACCAGCGCGGCGTCCGAAATCATTTTGAATGGCTTTGCAGACGAACCATCACCCGCAGGATCGCCCTTAGGCGAAACATGATATTCCGCAGCCCCGACCATGCCGGCACCAAATATAATCAGACTGAAATGGTGACCGTATTTCATTTGGTATAGCTTTCCTTTGCGGATTCATGTTTATTCTTCATTTCTTACTCATTTGTTGAACCCTTTGTGGTTCATGAATTCCCAGATGCGCCCCATCCAGGTGTAGCTGCCCGTCCCTGGTGCAGCCTTGCTTTGGAAGCAGTGCCCGCGTGTGACCAACGTGTGGAGATCAGACTGGATGCCCATCCGACGTAGCTGCTCCCAGCATTTCACTGAATTCATCGCCGGGTGCACGTCCGCATCGCCATGAAGGAACAGCATCGGGCAGGTCGAAGAGTCGAACGCGAGCTCAGGGGCAAGCTTCACATCGTCGTTATTGCCGCCACCGTCTTTCCCAGAACGCCTCGTGAGCGTGTAGGCCGGATAGACCGCGACCGCCCACTGCACGTTGCATGGCAGCTTGTCGAGATCGTCGATCGGCGCATAGGATTGCTGTTGCGAAGTGGTCGCGCCTATGACCGTCAGGTGACCTCCGGCCGAGGACCCCATGATGCCGATGCGGTCAGGATCGAGCCCTTTCGCCGCCGCCTGGCTGCGGACGATCCGGATGGCACGCTGCAGATCCTGCCACGCACTCATATGCGCTGCCAGCCCCACGGGTCGCGGCGTGCGGTATTTCATCGTCACCACCGTCATGCCCTTTTCATTCAGGAAACGCCGCGCCGGCGCAACTTCGAATGAATCCGGTTTGTTTTTCTCGTAGGCGCCACCCGAATAAATGATCTGAATCGCCTTCGTCTTGAGTTCCTTCGGCATGTGCCACTCGATGTACGGTTGACACTGCTTCTCCTGCACATCCGGCATCTTGCCCTCCGGCCAGATCGATTCCTTGAGGTATTCGCCGCGCGCCTCGTCATTGCGGTAACGGGCCATCAAATCCTCTTCCTTTCCGAGGCGTCCGTCGTAATTCATCTGACGAAGGAACTCGGCAACACGATCAAACCAGTGATCGTAGGCGGTGCCCTCCTCGCCCTTGTCCGGGTCGCCCATGAAACCATGAGGACGATCGGCAAAAAGATGGATCTCTGCCGGGACTTTCATCCTGCGCAGCTGGCGGTAGATCTGGGTGGACCCGTTGGGGGAATAGGCATCCGTCCCGCCGTGGAAGAGCGCCATCGGACAGGTCTTGGCATCTAACTTGAACACGTCCGTGAGCTTGACGTCGGCCGCATCGCCGGCCTGCGTGTTGGGTCCGGTGAGACCATCGGTGAGCGCGTAGGCGGTGTAGATCGGCACCGCCCAGTTGATGTGACACGGAAGCTGGTCGAGCTCATCGACCGCCGCGTATGCCGGCGTAAGCGCGCTCGTCCCGAGCAGGACGGTCAGGTGCGCCCCTGCGGAGAATCCGATCGCCCCGATCTTCTCCGGGTCGAACCCGCGCTTCTGCGCCTCGCTACGGACGAGCCGGACGGCACGTTGACCGTCCTCCCACGCGCTCTGATAGATCGGCAGCCCCTGTGGGCGCGGCGTGCGGTAGGTCAGGCTCACGCAAACGAATCCGAGTCCGGTGAGCTTTTGCGCGACCCGGTCAATCCACGCTCCGTCGCAGCATTTCTCATAACCGCCACCGGGAATGAGCAACATGCATCCACCGTTTGTTTGCGCAGGAGTCTCGTACCAGCTCAGATACGGCATCGTATGCTCCGCGGCCTTGAACCCCGGTGCCTTCACCTCCTGGGTGGTTGCCGCGATCTGCTGGGACTGGAAATTCGGGATCTTCCCCTCCGGCCACAAAGAAACCCGCTCCCCGGCGCTCGCGAGTGCAGTCACAAAGAACCACGTACATACAAACATCGTCTTATTCATTGTATCGTTCCCTTCTCAAGAACTCATCACTCGCAAGGGGCCTACTCACTGTATGTAACAAGGTGGCTCACTTACTATTTCGTTGATTCTCTAAAACCTAGGCGCGTGGGTGATTCGGCGGTAAACCGGAGCCACACGATCGCATCTTTTCCCGTCGGTGTTTCACGGAACCCCACCCGGCAGATATCGCCGAGGGGGGCAGGCTTGCCGTTGAGACTGACCGCAACCCCGGCAGCGCCCCAATTCTTGACGACAAACGCGGGGTTGACCAGCGGTGAATCTGCACTCGCAGCGATGGAAACTTCCAGTTCCGCAGCAGCTTTGCCCGCCACGCGGGTGAAGAGGAATGCCTTTTCCGCCAGTAAATATCCGTCGCTTTGATAGCCTTCGGACTGGGGGAAGACCGCTGGCGGTTGACGATACGAACGGGCCAGCGGCGCCAGTGCCGCCGCTGAACCGTCGGTCATGCCGGTGAGTGTGAAGCGCGTCAGGGAGTTGGGTGTCAGGATAAAGGCCTCGCCCTTGGCCTCGCCATAGCCCCAGCCCATCGTGAGACAGGAACTTTTCGGCCTGCCATTCTCAACAAACGTACAGGAACCGTCCGAATCAATCCGTTGCGCGCTCGGCCAATGATGCCAGCACGGCAGGAACCAAGGCCACGTCGCCTTGTTTGTCCATGCCCCGCTGAAGACTTCCTTCGGCGGCGCGATCATGAACGGTTTCCAACGGGTCTTGAAGTTGTGCCGCTGGATCACCGCCGGCTCCTGGAACGCGTTATCCTTGGGGCCGCGATGACCCTGACCCATGGTCAAAATGGTTTCCTGTCCGGCCAGGTTGGCAATGGACAGGGGTTCGGTTTCGTAAACGTCCCACGGCATGAATCCGGGCTGGATCACGGAATCATCCTGCGCGTAGGAATGGTTATCCGTCGGACGGGAACTCCACAACACCGTGCGGCGCGCGCAGGTGGTGTCCGGATAAATCGTATAAAAGTCATCCACCCAATCGGACCAACCGGTCATCGGTTCGGTGTTGATCAGCGTGTTGTTGACGGAAACCAGCGCATGCCGCCAATGCAGCACCACGCGGGCGGACGAACTCTCGAGGATGCGCCACGAGGAGTATTTGCACTGCCGGTCCATCATCGCCTCGTGACACCCATTTGCGTTCCACGTCTCGAAGGCTTCGAAGGCCTGGCCGATGTTGCCGCCCTCGGGATAGAAAACGGGATAATGCATCGTCCCGTTCCAGCAAACGAGCGTGCAAGGATTGTTGTCAAACCGGACGAACACATCCGGCGCCATGTCGAACCGGCGCGTGCGGTCCCAGTCCTCATCGTAGTGGAAGCGCGTGTAGAATGCGCCGAAGGCACCGGGTAGATCCTGCGCCGTGGGCATCCGACGGAATTGCAGCGGTTGCGAGTTCGCCGGTTGAACGGATTCAAAACACCCACGTACCTCCGTTTCGGTCAACGCGACATCGTAGAGTTTGACCTCATCTAAAAGACCGTCAAACGAACAGCGGTGCGGAATGTTGCAAGGCGGCCGGGCAAGGAACAGCGGCAGCACCGGTTCGGCCGTGCGGAGGAGCACGAGCTTTGTGCTGGCTACCGTTAATGGGCCAGTGCCCTTCGTCTCACCGGCAAGCTTACCGTTGATAAAGAGCTGGAGCGTACCGTCAAGGTAAAGGGCAGCGGCCACGTGCGTCCATTTCAGCAATGGCACAGAAGGATTTTCCCGGGCCTCGCCAAAGTCCGCGATCTTTTTTCCACTGATCCGGTTTTCACCGGCAAAGCGCACGTTCTCATCCAACCCCGGCAACGCCGCGGGGCTTTCGCAGCGAAACCACGTGCCCCCGAGCGAAACGGCAAACTGCAGTTGCCCCTGATAGTTGATCCCGAAGTAAAACCCGTTTGCCTGGTCCCGCTGCTCGACAATGGGACAGTAATTCCAGGGGAAAGCGCGCGGCGCTACCCACGCCTCGACCGTGAAAGAGCCGTTCGTCAACGGCGGCAAGGACGCGGCCTCGCATTCGATGGCGGTCTCAAATTCGTCCGACCGCAGTGCGGAGCCGCGGACGCCGGGAACGATTTCATGATGACCAATGATGGCATCCTGGCGTCCTTCATTGGCATCAAACGACCACCAAGCAATCGTACGCTTGGCAGCCAGTGACGTTGACAGAGGCATCAACACCATCTCGCGAGCATCAAGACCGTTGCGATCAATCTTTTTTAAACGATAAAAGCCGGTCGCTGGCATCGCGTTCCCTTACCGCTTATTTGCATCGTCCGTGGTTGCACTATCCCCCCCTACCAACTGTCCGTACGGAACGTCAGGGCGGGCAGGCCGTCCTTGTTGAACAGATTCGCCCAATTCCGGTAATTCGCCCAGGCATACCGCACGGCCACGGGCTTGGGCACGGCCGCGCTGCTGAGGACGACCGTGTCTCCGTCAATGACGGCATCGGCCCACTGGAACACCTTGTCATCTCCTGCCACGGCAAAGCCCTGCAGCTTGTCGCCATGCTTGAAGGCCAGGCCCTGGCCGACATGGGTGAATTTCACCCGGATTTTTCCGGCTTCGACGGCGTGGGAAGCGTACATCGGTCCGTAATACTACACCTTCTTT
>CAZZBA010000251.1:5232-6212 GCA_964652765.1 uncultured Victivallales bacterium
CCGGACTTGTTGACCGGGTGCAGTTTACCGCCGAGGTCGCTGCTGATGACCATGGCGGTGTTCGGGTATTGCATGATGCGGGTGTGGTTCTCAACACCAGCCCCATCGCTCGGAACTGCGGACGGCAACTGCTGAAACGGCATTGCCTGGTTCGTGACCTTGTCGTTCGGGTCCCAGGCGCAGCCACCACCGCTTGGTTTCTGGACATAGAGGAACGGGAAGTCGCCTTGGGCCCAATCCTTGCGCCATCCACTGATCAACGCGCCCATCAGGGTATATTGGTCAATGCCCTCAACCATGGTGCCTGACTCGCCCTGGTCCCACAGCACGCCGCGGATTCCGTACGGTTGGAGCGGAAGGATTTGCGACTTGTAAAGATGACCGAATGCGCGCGCACATTCGCCATGCTTGCGAGGCTCCGCCGGTTTCCGGGCCCGGCTCTTCTTTCCTTTCGCCTTGGCTTCGGCCTCCTGTTTTTCCCAAGTTGCCAATTGTTCCTCATACGCTTTTTGTGCCTGTTCAGCAGAATAGGCCTTGACCACGGCATTACACGCAAGGTCCGCGTCAAATGCTTCCCGGGTAATCCACTCGCCCGAGGCGGTGCCGCCCTGCGCGCCGACCATCAGGCCGACCGGCACATCAAGTTCCTTCTGTAACGGCAGCCCGAATGAGAACAACAGCGCGGAGAAACCGGCGATACTCTTGCTAGTGGCCTCCGACCAGGACCTATTGGCGCTCAGGATCCGGATCTTCGGATAGGGCGCGTCCGCCACATAGGAGGCCAAAACCGGGTCACCGCTCCCATTGACGCCGCAATAATTCTGCATGTTCGACTGACCCGACCCGACCCACACCTCACCGACCAGGACATCCTCCAAGATGATGTCGTTCACGGTCAACACATCCGGCCCGCCGGCGGCGAGCGGATCCAGCTTCACCATCCACTTGCCGTCCGCCGCCGCGGTTGCGGTTTTGGCCTG
>CAZZBA010000252.1:0-6209 GCA_964652765.1 uncultured Victivallales bacterium
CTGTAGGACCGCACTGTGTGCGGTGGGTTCATAGGGGAAATAAGGGAAAGCCCATATGCGTCACGCAGTGCCGCCCTACAGGGGATGCGTCACGCAGTGCCGCCCTACAGGGGATGCGTCACGCAGTGCCGCCCTACAGGGGATGCGTCACGCAGTGCCGCCCTACAGGGGATGCGTCACGCAGTGCCGCCCTACAGTTTGGTAGCTGTAGGATTGTTGATTAGCATTAATTCGAAGGGCACAAAATTCATAAAGTCGTCGGTATTGTGTGTGGCGAACGGGATCTTTCTGGATATGGCGGTGGCCGCAATCATAGTGTCGACACGCAGTTTTCGTTTCCTGCCGATCTGGTTGAACAAGATTGCTGCGGATTTAGCTACCGCGCTGTCGAAGGGCACGATTTCCTTGATCATCAGTTTAATGGCGTTTTCTTGCTGCGCTGTGATGGGTCCGCACAGGAATTCATACCATACAATCGTAGATACACAGAATGTTTCTCCCTGTTCGGCCCAATGTAAAAGGCTCCGTGCTTCATGGCTATTTGCAACCAGTGCCATGATCAGATAGTTGGTGTCGAGGCAAATCATTCGTCTCCCCGCCAAGCGTTCCGGTTTGTTTTTATCTCTGCCAAGTATGCTTCCGCTTGCTCGCGTGCGAGCAGTTTCCCGGATGTGTGTATCGCTCGCAGTAATGCTGTCGTATCTGCATCCGTGGTTTCTTTTTCGTCGGCCAATGCAATGGCGCGCCGTATAACCTCAGCTTGTGAGGTGTGCCAACTACCTGCCAGATTCTTCAATCTGACGATAGTTTTGCTGTCGAGAGCAAATGTTGCTCGATGTGTCATTGTTGCCATACCATAAATATGTGCCATCACACTTCGCTTGTCAAGATTTGACTGTATAAAGCTAGGCCTTGCTGCCCCAGGTAGACCGGGGACAGGCCCCGACAACCGCTGGTGCAAACACGTCGCGGCTACGGGGGCGGTGTGTGCATGTCGCATTAAAACCGGAATGGCCTCTTTTGCCCAATGAGCGAGGAACCCATACAGAACCTTGCGAAATCACGAGACTAGGCGGGGTCGATGAAGTCTCAATCCAGCCACTTGGCGTCATTGAACTCAAGCACATATGGGGGGGCTGAAAACGCGATCTTGATGACAGGCGCCAGCACGCCGGGCGGATCGGCTGGCAACCCCGACAGCTTCCAGCGTGCATTCGACATCGATTCCACCCGGAGTTTCTGCCCAGTCGCCATCAATTCGGCCGACAGGATGTCCGGGCCGACCTTTGATATCACAAGATAATCGCCGGGGTAATAGAAGATCGTCAGGTAGGCAATATTACCCTTGCAGGTGAACATACCATACTGATAGCACGGTCCCTGATTGGCGACGGGGTATATCCCTTCCGGCTGCGTCCCGTACACAGCCTCGCCGTGCAGAAGCATCCACTGCCCGACCCGGTCAAGCGCCTCGCGATCGCGACGTGCAACATAACCCCTCTCGTCCGGACCGATGTTGAAGAGAAAATTCCCGCCCAGTCGAACGGCCTGGATCATGTTGTACAAAACCTGTCCAGCCGTCTTGTCCGCCATTGAGTGTTTGATGTTCGCCCAGTTCGGTGCATAATTGATCGTCATGCAGGCCTCCCAGGCGCGCCCGCTTTTATCGGGCACGATTTCCTGTTCGGGCGTACCGAAATCCTCCGGCGTGCCGCTGCGGTTGTTGATCAGGATATCCGGCTGCAGCTCCCGCACCATCGCATTCAACTCCACCGAACGGAAAAATTCAGCCGCGGAGCTGCAAACCGGATTGCCGGTATAGCCTGAGGCACCAGGCGTCCACCCCCCGGGAACCGCCGACACATCGTACCAGAGGATATCGATCTGGCCATAATTCGTCATCAGCTCGCGAACCTGCGCATGAATTTCGTTCACGATCTTCGGCAGCTCCTCCGGATACCCCTCCGGATCCCAGAAGCCATGCCAGCGCCAGTTGAGGATCGAGTAGTAGAGACCGACCCGCAGGCCGCGTTTGCGCAGTGCCGTGACATATTCAGCCACCAGGTCGCGCCCCGGCCCCGTCTGTACGGAATTGAACGCATCCGTCTTCGTGTCAAAGAGGCAATACCCGTCATGATGCCGGGTGGTAAGCACAACATACTTTGCCCCCGCGCGCACCGCCTGGTCCGCAACCTGATCCGCCCAGTCGGGAGCCGGATCGAAACGCGCCGCTAATTCCGCGTATTCAGCCAGCGGCATCATGTCGCGCAGGATGATCTGTTCCCCCCGTCCGAGGGCGCTATAACATCCCCAATGCACAAACATCCCGAACTTCGCCTCGTGCCACCACTGCAACCGCTCTTCCTGATTGAAGGCTGTCATCTATTTGCCCGCTTTCTCAATGATATTGTGTTGGTGATTCAGGTGCCTATGCTTTGTGCGAGAAAGATGATATAAAATCACGGCAATATCAACATCCAAGCATCCGTGGCGGTGGGCGAAAATGAGGGGGAACGTCGGGGGGAAGATTAAGGCGAAAGATTAAGGCAAAAGATTAGGGGTGGAGCATAAGCCCATGCTTCGCCAAAGGCTTCGCAGGGCACGGCAACCTTTATCTTTCGCCCTAATCTTTTGCCCTAATCTATTTGAAAAGTTGTGTGCCAGAATGGCCAAGTTATAAACAAGCCGACCACCAACCGCGGTGGGCGAAAACGAGTGGGTAACTGGAGAGGATGAAGGCGGGAGAGATCGGCGTGTACGAGTATGTGTACGAGTAAGGGAATGCCGTTTCTATGGCGTACTCGTACACCTACTCGTACACTCAAATCTCTTTTTCCTGCAATCAGTTAGAACGCAATATGCCGCAAACGGCGGCTTGAAGTTATAGGCAAGCCTGCAAGAGCGTGATTCCCAGGAGACCGATCATGGTCTCGTTGGTTCGGGTTTCGAGAGTGATGGACTGGATCATTTTTCCCCCGTTCAGATCCATTTCCAGCAGGACGGCGTGCGCGGCGCTGCCGATCGGTTGCGCGCTCGCACCTTCCCTGCCTAGCAGGTAGGGTTTGCCGTAACCCGACCCCAGCCAGTCATCAATGGTCTCCGGATCACGCAGCGCCAACTCCTGTACCGTGCCGTCATCCAGCTTGACGGTAATCCGGCCGTTTTCCATGCGGCTCTGCATCAAGGGGATCGAGGCGGCCACCAGAAAACAGACTTTCCGGGCGTGCATATTGACGGGAATCTCGATGCGATCGGGAAAGATCTCGTACAACGAGGTGAATACCGCGTCATTTCCTTCCGCTGGAACCTCAAAAGGTATGCCCTTGTCCGTGATGAATTTCCCGCCAGCCTCGGTCAGCCTGACGGTGTCCTGGCTCATGCTGGTGCGTCCATGCGTTTCCCACCAGCTCCGTCCGTTTGGTAGCAACGTACGAAGGCCATCCCAGGTCGTCCAGTAGAATTGGGCAACCCGGGGGGTATAGCTATTCCGGTGCAGATCCGCGAGGCGCTGATTGCGGAATGCTCGCAAATCCACTGCCCTTGCCTTCAGCACGGTGGTCTTGTCCTCGACTCTTGTTCGTTTCTCCTTTGCGGGAGTGTCTACCTCAACCGGCAGCCACATCCGGATGTCACGATGACTGACAAGAATGAAGAATGTCGCCGCGTCGGTTTTGTCCGGATAGGGTAGCGTGCATGCCCGCCCATCTGCGGAAATCGTTACGTCGCGCAGGGGCACATGGCCCTGTCGAACAGCCTCGATCCTGCCGCGATCCACCCTTGCCGCGCAGGACTGCCCCGTTTTATTCGGGACGGGTGCTTCCATCACTGGCAGCGACTCGGCACCGTAGGTAACGGCGATCTGCGATTCCGTGCCCGGATCCGTCGTGATCGTGATCCAGGCGCAACCGACTTCCGGTTCCACGAGATACGCGCTATCCCTTCCGTCAATAGTGACTTTTGCTATCTCCGCCCGGCGGGCGCGCAGCCGTAGGGTGCGTGCCAGATCGCGCGGGGTGTTCACCCGCATCGTTTCCGTCGTGCCGTCCCAGGTATAGCGGTACGCAACGGCGGGGCAATGGATGGACGCATGGTCCCACTCCGGCGGGAACCCGGGTTGCAACAGGACCCGGTTCTCCGGTGCGCGCATCTGCACCCCGAATAACCCCTCGACCACATTCCGGATATACATGGAGGTTGTGTCCGAAAAATCTGTATGCGGTTTGTAGGTGCCGTCGGGGTTGATCATATAGCCCGTCGAGCCCGGGCCTGGTCCTGCAAAGAAACTCCCGTCGATGCCGCGACGCAAGGATTCCGCTGCTTCGGACTGACCGATCCGATAAAGCGCCAGCAGCGTGTTGATCGTTTCCGTCGTATAGATACCGCGTGTGCTGTACTGGTTCGGCAGCCATTCGGAAGTATAGATCAGTGCGCCGCCGTGCGGCAGGCCGGTCACCGTCTCGAAGTTCCGAAGGGCGAAGCGCAGCATGCGATATGACTCAAACGGATCGCAAATATCCAGGTCTATCGGCGTATAGATGGTTGACAGATCGGGCGACTCGTGGAGCAGTTTGTGCCCCTGCGCATCGCGATACTCACCGTAAACACCGGCCCGCTCGGACCACAGCAATGCCTTCATGGCGGCGGAAATCTCGTCCGCACGCCTCTGGAAGATGGTCGGATCCTTATCGAGTCGCCGGGCGATCTGCGCCATCGTGCGGTTTGCCCGCCAGTAGTATGCAGA
Source organism: uncultured Victivallales bacterium (assembly GCA_964652765.1). Taxonomy (GTDB): domain Bacteria; phylum Verrucomicrobiota; class Kiritimatiellia; order UBA8416; family UBA8416; genus UBA8416. The sequence continues at coordinate 4,742 of CAZZBA010000252.1, forward strand.
GGCAATCGTCCCGCCACCGCCATTGCACCATTTGTAATCGGTGTTCCAGGCGTTCAGTAAGTTCTCATACAATCCGTCCTGTGTCTGCATGTGCGTCTCGCCCCAGGCCAGATGTCGTTCGATCGCCTCGAATCCGCCGTTCCGGAGTGGCTCGAGCTCGCCGGTCCATTCGTAGTCGTATAGCGCCTGGTCAACCAGTTCCTCGTTCATGTTGTAGATACCGTCATGTTCCAGCATGGAGGGAATCCGGCCATCCGGGCGCTGTACAGCGAAGAACGCCTGCACATGCGATTGCACACGATCATGCCAGCCTGCAACCGTCGCACCGTAGGTGACACGCCAGCCTGCAAAGCTGTCATGCCAGGCGATGGCGCCATGACGGAAGGTCGGCGCGTTCCAGGCGGCGTTGCAGCCGAGCAGTGCCGATGGCAGCGCTGCATCCAGGTAAGGGTCCGGCGTGTCAATCGTGATCGCGGTCGCCAGTTCACGGTTTTCCTCGACCGCTTGCGCAAACAGCCTCTCCGGTGACGCCAGATAAGCGGCAACCCCTTCGGAATCAGGCGTATCGGTCGTGACGATCAGATAAATCACGCCATCCGGTGGCCAATCAGCTACAAGTGTGCCTACAGCCGCCTCCTTGGCCGGCGCGGCAAGCAGAGCCTTCGGTCCGGCGCCGACCGCTGATGGATCGGCGGCGCAGTATCGCAGCGGCACGGAGGCGGTTGCATACAGGGCGGGGCCGCGTTCGGAAATCATCAGAACGTTGTCGGCAAACGACAGTCGGGTTCCGCGGCACTCGTCCGGACTGAAGGCCGCCGCGTGATTCTGGTCGTAATTCGCGGTAGCTCGTCCACCCACGGCGGCGACCAGCGGACCTGACGGCTGCCCGTGACAGCGTACACGCAGCAGCAGTCCCTCGAACGAGATACCGCGCACGGTATCGAGCGCGATCATGCTCGCCGGTTCACCCACGTCATAATGCTGCAGACCCATCTCGTACCGTGTCAGTACCGGTGTCACCGCGTCCAGCCATTGCGCCCCGTCAACACCGAGCTTGATGTTGGCGAGCTTATTCATGCTTTTCGTCGACGAGATTTCCATCACCATGAACTCGGGCCGGTCGCCCGCCAGTGCAATCAACCGACTGCTGCGCGTCACGGAACTGTACAGCGGGCGATTGAATCGTCGCCCTCCATCACAAATTTCAATCCCGCCTCGTGCAGGTTGATAAGGGTAAGTCTGCGTCATCATATTCATTTTCCTTGCAGGTCAACATCCTGCCTTGCAAAAGAGTCCCGTATATCAGGTTTACTGAAATCACACCATTCATTCCGATAAAACCAGTGGAATACATTGGCAATCGTGCCGCCGGGTCGGGTAGATATGATTTTTTGTTGGCGATAAAGTTTGCGCAGATTGCGACAAATCTTTATCGAATATGTACTATTCGTAATTGTTTATTGAGTTC
>CAZZBA010000253.1:0-6192 GCA_964652765.1 uncultured Victivallales bacterium
GGGCGTTCCGGCCGGGTTATCCCCCCCCGCCGGGGCCGGTGTTTCCAGAAGGTACGTGCGCAGGGTCTCGTAGACCTGCACCCAGGCACCCTTGCGCTCGTACATTTCGGCGAGCAGCTCGCGCGCGGCTTCGGTCTCCTGCGGGTTGTCACGGACGATGGCGTCGATTTTCGCCCGGGCGAGATCGAGCCTGCTGGCGCGCTCGAGCGCCAGCGCGTGGAGATACTGTAGATCAACCGGCTGCGCCTCGAGCTGCTCGCGCGCGGCGAACCCGGCGATGGCCTGCTGGAGCAGCACCTTGCGCGCCGGCACGGTATCCGCGACGGCGAGCGTGCCGCCCAGCGGCACGGCTTGCGCCAGGTCCCGCCAGCCGGGTAGCATGGCCCCGAGTATGTAGAAGGGTTTCAGATCGATAGTCTCGCGCGCATTCCCGGCGGGCAGGCCCAGGTAATGGCGTCGGAAGACAAACCAGCGGGCGCCGTATTCAACGGCGGCCAGGTGCAGCACGGGGTGGTCGGGATCGATCTCGGCGATCCGGCGGTAGATCCGCCAGGCAAGATCGGGCCGGGCGAGGTCGAAGCACTTGTAAAGCATCTCGTAAAGCACCGCTGGCGCCCCGATGCCTGGCAGGGTGCGCAGCAGGTGGTCGCGGAAGCGGGACTCCCACTCCGCGCCGCTCTGCAAGGCCATGAAATAGAGCGGTTCGAGCAGGCGCGGGTCATCGGGGTGGCGGTCGAGTACCTCGAGGCTGATCTCGGCGACCCGCGGCACGTTGTTGAGGTGCATGAACGCCTCCAGGATCGAGAAGGCCTGCACCGGGTCGTCGTAAGGGACGCGGACGTCGGTGGCGGCCATGGCATCCCACTGGCGGTGTATGCGCAGGAAGGGGTAGATTTTGCGGATCCGGCCCGCGTTCGGGGCCCACTGGCCGGCGGCGATCACGTGTTCGGCGACGGCGGCGGCGTCCTGGCGGCGCAGGGCCATTTCCGCCAAAATCATGGCGACCCGGGGGTCGCGCCGCTGTTCGTCCTCGGGCAGTTCCGTGACGATGGCGCCCGCCTCGTCCAGGCGGCCGAGCCACAGCAGGGCGTAGGCCTGCAGGATGCGCCGCTGGAGCTGCAACCCCGTCGGCAGATCCTCCATCGCGTCAAGCTCATCCAGCGCCCGCTGGGGGTCGCCGCTGATGAGGTCCAGGCGGATGGTGGTGAAGCGCCAATCCAGGTCCTCCGCCGGCAGGCGGTGCGACACGATGGCGGCAAGCCGCCGGGCGTTAGCCATATCGCCGCGGTCGCGCAGGGTGAGCACGACGTCGTGGAGCATCATCGTGCGGTGGTAGGGACGGCTGCGCCAGGCGACCAGGCCGCCGAGCGCCAGCAGGGCCAGGGAGGCGAAGATGGCGCTGCGCCGCCGCAGGAAGCGGTGCCAGAAGGGCGGGTATTCGCTCAAGCCGCCCTCGCGCGCGGCCCGCAGCATGCCGCGCTGGCTGTGCCGGTGGCGCCGGGCGTGCTCGAGCACCAGCAGCTCGATATACACCAGCAGGACCCCGGCGATGACGATCATCCCGGCCGTGTCGTGCAGGAACCCCAGTCCGGCGGTGTCGGACAGCAGCGGCGCGAAATAGATCATGGCGCTGATGCGCAGGATGTTCAGCGCCAGGGCGTGGACGAGAGACCAGCCGATGAAGACCAGTATTTCGGCCGGTCGCAGGCGGCGCAGGATCCCCACGGCCAGCGACAGGATGAATACCGTCGTTGCCGTGCGCATGCCGCTGCACCAGGCGGGGACTTCGAAGATGCGGGTGCCGGTGTGCAGGACCATGCCGTCCGCCCAGACGCGGGTGTTGACCAGGTGCAGCAGCCATTCAGACCCCAGCACCGACGCCTGCTGCATGCCGGTCTGCAACGCGCCGAACAGTGCCGACGGAAGCGGGTTCGCCCAATAGAGGACAAACAGGGCGGCTGGCAGGTTGCGCGCCAGCGGGCGTGGCAGCGCGAAAGCCAGGCAGGCGTAGACCACCAGCAGCAGGCCGATCCATTCGACCTGGCGGATCGGCACGATCAGCCCCGTCACCACGGCGGCGGCACCGAGCAGGGCCGCCATCGCCAGCCACGCGCCGCGCGGCCCGGTGCTGTCGTTGCTGCCGGGGCGCTCGTCGTCCGTCGGCCGCTGGCGGCGGAAGAAAATCAGCAGCGCGAAGACAACGGTCAGCGAAAAACGGATGCCGCCATCCTGGCTGCCGTAAAGCTGCGGCGCGTGGAACCCCACCCACAAGAGGGGCAGGATCGCACCCAAAATGCCTGGGATGCGTAATAAACCTTGTAATGTTGCGCAACATTTCATAACGTATGACCATTCTTTTCAACCGGCATAGAGAGCAGGTGTGACAACATGATATATTACGAACGCGGTTTCGCCAAGGAAGTCTTGAGTGCGGATATCCTGAAGCAGGGATTGTTCGCGGCACTGGATGCGCTGGGTCCCCGGCAGCGGGTACTGGCCATCCCTCCTGACTTTACCCGTTTCCATTCGCAGGCCGGGCTGCTGACACAGCTCGTGTACGAGTACTATGGCGACCGGCTGGCCGCGGTCCTGCCGGCACTTGGTACGCATTCACCGATGACACCGGTGCAGATCCATGAGATGTTCGGCGACATGCCGCTCTCGCTTTTCAAGCCGCACGACTGGCGCCATGACGTGGTGACGCTCGGTACCGTGCCGTCCTCCTATGTCAACGAGATAACCGAGGGCAAGCTCGATTTCGAGTGGCCGGTGCAGGTCAACCGGCTGCTGGTGGAAGGCGGCTTTGATCTTATCCTCTCGCTCGGGCAGGTCGTGCCGCACGAAGTGGTGGGCATGGCCAACCACAACAAGAACATCTTCGTGGGCACCGGTGGGTCGACGGCGATCAACCGCAGCCACTTCGTGGGGGCGGTCTACGGGATGGAGCGGATCATGGGGCGGGCCGATACGCCCGTGCGCAAGCTCTTCAACTACGGCTCGGACAAGTTCGGCGCGATGCTGCCGCACCTGGTCTATGTGCAGACGGTGGTCGGGCGGACCGGACGCGGCGGCATGGCGGTACGCGGGATGTATATTGGCGACGATGTCGAGGTTTTCACCCGGGCGGCGGAACTCTCGCTGGAAGTCAACTTCGAGATGCTGGCGCAGCCGCTGAAGAAATGCGTGGTGTACCTCGATCCGTCCGAGTTCAAGAGCACCTGGCTCGGCAACAAGGCGATCTACCGCACGCGCATGGCGATGGCCGATGGCGGGGAACTGCTGATCCTGGCACCGGGAGTGAAGGAATTCGGCGAGGACAAGCAGATCGACGCCCTGATCCGCAAGTACGGCTATTTCGGGACCGAGAAGACGCTGGAGGCCGTGCGGCAGCATGACGACCTGCGCGACAACCTCGGGGCGGCTGCGCACCTGATCCATGGCTCGTCCGAGGGACGCTTCAACATCACCTACGCGCCGGGGCACCTGACCCGCGCCGAGATCGAGGGGGCGGGCTTCGCCTATGCCGACCTTGGCGAGATGCTCAAGCGCTATAACCCGGCCACGCTGCGCGACGGGATGAACGAAGGGCCCGAGGGTGATGAGTTCTTCTATATCAGCAATCCCGCGATCGGCCTCTGGGCCGTGCGCGAACGTTTTCAGGACTAGTGAAAAACAACGAAGGAGACGAGACGATGGCAGTACCATTCAAAGTGGATTTGGCGGGCAAGGTGGCGGTGGTGACCGGTGGTGGCGGGGTGCTTTGCAGCACCATGGCGAAGGCCTTGGCCGAATGCGGCGCGGCGGTGGCCGTGGCGGATCTGCGGCTGGATAACGCCCAGGCGGTCGCCGATGAGATCAACGCCGCGGGCGGGCGTGCCATGGCGGTTGCCTGCAACGTCCTCGACAAGGCCAGCCTGGACGAGGCCAATGCCGCCGTGGAAGCGGCCTTCGGCCCGGTGTCCATCCTGATCAACGGCGCCGGCGGCAACCATCCCAAGGGCACGACCGGCATGGAGCGGCTCAATCCGGATGACCTGCTCAATACCAAGCGCGACTTCGTGACCTTCTACGATCTGGATCCGAAGGGCATCGAGTTCGTGTTCAACCTCAACTTCCTCGGGACGCTGCTGCCCTCGCAGGCCTTCACCCGCACGATGGCGCGCGACCGCTCGGGCGTGGTGATCAACATCTCGTCGATGAACGCGTTCCGTCCGTTGACCAAGATCCCGGCCTACAGCGCCGCCAAGGCGGCGGTGAGCAACTTCACGCAGTGGATGGCCGTGCACATGGCCTCTGCCGGGATCCGGGTGAACGCGATCGCCCCGGGCTTCTTCGTGACCGACCAGAACCGCTCGCTGCTGACCAACCCGGACGGGTCCCCGACCCCGCGCTCTGAGAAGATCCTGGCGCATACGCCGATGGGTCATTACGGCGAACCAGACGATCTGGTCGGCGCACTGCTCTGGCTGGTCTCGGACCAGGCGGCCGGTTTCGTGACCGGCGTGGTCGTGCCGGTGGACGGCGGCTTCTCCGCCTACAGCGGGGTGTAGGGATTTTGGATTTCGGAATGCGGAATTGATTGTGGGCGATCCCACCGGCCTTGTGCCGGTAGGCCAAGACGAATTGGTAACTGGAGAAAAATCGAATCGAACGCCCAACACCCAACGCCCAACATCCAACGCCCAGGTTGAAGAGTCTTTACTTGGATGTTGGGCGTTGGATGTTGGGCGTTGAAACAAATTGAAGTTATAAGTGGCAGAAAGTCGAAATGCAAGGAGGCGATGATGGCGAAGAAGGTTGCTGAAAAAAAGACGAAGCTGGCGGATATCGGGGTAGTGGGGTTGGCGGTCATGGGTGAGAACCTGATTCTCAACATGGAAAGCAAGGGCTTTACCGTGGCCTGCTACAACCGGACGGTAAGCAAGGTCGACGATTTCACCAGCGGGCGGGCCGCCGGCAAGAATATCATTGGTGCGCACAGCGTCGAGGAATTGGTGGCCAGCCTCAAGCGCCCGCGCAAGGTCATGATGATGGTCAAGGCCGGTGCGGCGGTGGATGCGTTCATCGAGCAGGTGATCCCCTGTCTTGAAAAGGGCGACATCATCATCGACGGCGGCAACTCGCATTTCCCGGACACGACACGGCGCACGGCCTATTGCGAGAGCAAGGGGCTGCTCTATATCGGCACCGGCGTCTCCGGTGGCGAGGAAGGCGCGCTGATCGGGCCCTCGATCATGCCCGGCGGTTCGCCGAAGGCGTGGCCCTCGGTCAGGAAGATCTTCCAGACGATTGCCGCGCATACCGACGCCGGCGAGCCCTGCTGCGAGTGGGTCGGCGAGAACGGTGCCGGCCATTTCGTCAAGATGGTGCACAACGGGATCGAGTATGGCGACATGCAGATGATCTGCGAGGTCTACCAGATGATGAAGGATGGCCTCGGCATGAGCAATGAGCAGATGCACAAGGTCATGGCCAAGTGGAACAGCGGCAAGCTCGACTCGTACCTGATCGAGATCACCCGCGACATCCTCGGCTACAAGGACGAGGACGGCAAGTCCACCGTGGACCTGATCCTCGACACGGCCGGGCAGAAGGGCACCGGCAAGTGGACCGCGATCGCGGCGCTCGACGAGGGCATGCCGCTGACGCTGATCGGCGAGGCGGTCTTCGCCCGCTGCCTGTCGGCGATCAAGGACGAGCGCGTGGCTGCTTCCAAGGTCCTCAAGGGGCCTAAGGCGAAATTCGAAGGCAAGGCCACGCAACTGGTCAAGGATCTCGAGGAGGCTCTCTATGCCTCCAAGATCGTCTCCTACGCCCAGGGCTACCAGCTCATGCAGGCGGCGGCGGCCACGAACGGCTGGAACCTCAACTACGGAGGTATCGCGCTGATGTGGCGCGGTGGCTGCATCATCCGTTCCGCGTTCCTCGGCAAGATCAAGGAAGCCTTCGACAACAACCCGAAGCTCTCGAACCTGCTGCTGGATCCGTTCTTCAAGGCGGCCATGAGCAAGGCGCAGGCTTCCTGGCGGCGGGTGGTCATGACGGCAGTTGAACTCGGCATCCCGATGCCGGCGATCAGCGCCGCGCTGGCCTACTACGACGGCTACCGCACCGCGCGGCTGCCGGCGAACCTGCTGCAGGCGCAGCGCGACTACTTCGGCGCGCACACCTACGAGCGCGTCGACCGCCCGC
>CAZZBA010000254.1:0-6184 GCA_964652765.1 uncultured Victivallales bacterium
TACAGACTGCAGACTGCAGACCGCAGACTGCAGACTGCAGACTACAGACTGCAGACCGCAGACTTCTGGGTAAAGTCGAAATTGGGAAAGTCGAAATTGCAGGCAACAGACTGAAGAGTTTGGAGTGTGCGGTGTGGGAGGGACAGCGGCTCGCTGTCCGCGCGCCAGTCTGAACACCGCACGGCTTCTTGAAAAGGCTTCGCCAGTGTCTCTCTATGCGCTGGAGATGGTGGGGGGAGCTTCCCAGCTCGCCCATCGGGAGCAGGATGCTCCCGCCACTTTGGGGCTGACCTTCGACTTTTCCATTAGCCATACAGCGCTGCGGACGGGGTGGAACCCGCCTAGGGGTCTGCTGCGCCAGTTTCCCATTTCTTTCGCCACGGACGCGAGGCCGTCGTCCCTCCCGCTGCCACTGTCATCCGACTGCTGACCTCAGTCCTCTGATCTCCGACAACTGACCACTGACTACGGCCCGCTGGCTACTGACAAACTGCCGATGCTTCCTTCGCTCAAGCGTCTGGCATGGTAAAGGAATAATGCTTGATCCCAGTTGCGGAGTGCGGGTTGTTCAGATAAAGGGAGAAAACGTTGTACATCATCCCGTGCCTGGTTCCAGTCGATATCCTTGATTCGCGACGATACAGTCTCGGATAGCCAGTTGTATGTCACTTCCGGTCGCATACCGGCCCATGGCCCCTGCTGATCGAGTGCGTTGGCAAGCAGGTTCAGATCCGGGACCGCCTTCCGGGCTACATACCAGAGGAAATCGTACCAGTCTCGACCTTTCACGTACGAACGGCAGAGCATGGCATGCAGTTTCAGTGCGAACCCGGATTCCATCGTCTGGATCGTCAGCGGTTCTGGCCTGGGGAACAACAGGTAGGCGGTGTCAAATGATGAACCAGAAGGCGGATTCGTGTCGATTTCAAGTTTGATCCGGATCTTGTGTTGCCGGTGCCGTCCGAAGGGTAGCTGGAAATACAGCAGGCTACCGATGGAATCGGTTTTCAGGAAAGTCTTCCGAACAGCGTTTTCGCTATTCTCGCGTGCGACAATCTCGAATTCGATTCCTTCGGTGCGGCAGTCCCTCTGCACCCCTTCGACGTATTTATCCCATTTGAAGGCTGAATCCGGTTTCTTCAGCAGGAAATCGAGATCCTCGGAAAACCGCTGCATGCGATGTAGAATGCGAAGACAGGTGCCGCCATGAAAGATCGCTTCCGAGAAGAGTCCGTGTTTGGAGAGTCCGGCAAGGATGTAATGCTGCATGGTTTCCTTCAGCATGTTATCCTGCTCCAGCGCATTTGCAGGAGCATACTCATCGAAACGTGATTTCAAGACGTCATCAATCATGGCTATACTCCCGCTGCATATGTGCTAGAAACGTTTTGACACGCCGGCTACGAAATGCCTGCAGGATTTCCTCGTAGCGGTCGAACGCGATCCCCTGCAAATCCTCCTCTTCCATGCGGAGTGAATCCAGCAGGAATCCGGGGCCATCCTTTTGCCAGGTAATCGTGCGGTTGAGATACAACAAATCGGCAATGGCCCTGAGCGGTGTTGCCACGAAGGCCCAGAAGGATTGATCCAGCTTCACACCCTCGACCCCTGCCGTCGGGTTCCGGCATGGCACGCTGTGATAGGAAAACACGCCGAGCGGTGTCTCGAAGTTATGGCTGCGTTTGGGCGTGACGCTTGCAACCTGATACACGGCTTCCGGAATCAGTCCGTGGTATGCCAGTGCGGTTTCAAGGCTGATGTATGATGGTGAGTAAAGCAGGGCTGCAACCGTGAATAGTGGCGGATCCGTTTTCCTGTATTCAGGTGCCAGAACGAATAGCCCCCTTTTTATGCGCAGGACTTCCCCGGCCTTGATGGCGCGATCCAGCAGCAGTTCGCGAGCCCCGATGGAACGATCAGGAAAAATATTTGTCAAGACGGTCTCATTGAAAAGCCCGCCAGGTGGTGCCAATCTGAATATGCTTTCGGTTAATGTTTTCATTTATGTAAGTAAATTACGATAATCGTAAGTAATTCGCAAGAATATTATGCCAGAATATAATGCCTGCAATACGAACGACGCGGTGTTTTTGGGGTCGGACGGGGTTGCTGCGTTCATGCAGGGGAGATAGTGGGGGAGCTTCCAGCTCCCCAGCGGGAGCAGGATGCTCCCGCCACTTTGGGGCTTACCTTCAGCTTTTCCATTAGCCATAAAGCGCTGCGGACGGGGTGGAACCCCTCCCTCCCGAGGGGGGGCGACGTGGAAGTCGTCCCGGTTCGGGAGGGCCCGATTCCACGCGGGCCGCGGTGTGCAAGGGTTGCGGTGGTGGATGGCGGTGCGTGCAGCCTGCGTGCACAAAAGGCTGCAGTCTGCGGTCTGCAGTCTGTCTTACCCCGCCCCCAGCATCCCCACGAGAACGGCGGCGGCGCGGGTGGCGGCTCCGCCTTCGCCCATGCTCGCGTCGAACTGCTTCAGTGCCTCAAGCATGGTGTGGCGCGTATCGGTTGGCGTCAGGAGCGGCTCGATCGCGTCGGCCAGGTTGATGCCGTTGGCGCGTCCCTGCACCAGCTCCGGGCAGATCTCGCGGCCGGCGACGATATTGACCATGCCGATATGCTTGACGTGGATCATGGCCTTGAACAGGTGGTACGAGATCGGATTCAGCTTGTACACCACCACCATCGGGCAGCCCAGCAGGGCCGTCTCGACCGTGGCCGTGCCGGAGCAGACCATGGCGGCATCCGCCTGGCGGATGACATCGCGCGTCATGTCCTCGATCACCGTGACCGGTGCGCGCATCGGCGTCGCGCTCGCGCAGATCCCGCGGGCCTGCTCGGCCTGCTCCGGGCCCGGGGCGGCCACGATAAAGCTGCAGCCGGGAATGCGCTGGTCGAGCAGGGCGGCCGCCTCAAGCATGACGGGCAGCAGGCGGCTGATCTCCCCGTGGCGGCTGCCGGGGAGCAGCGCGATACGCGGCAGCCCTTGCCAGGGCAGGGCAGGGGGCTTGGTTTCGCGCGACTGCCTGATGCTGTCAACCAGCGGGTGGCCGGCGAAGGTGACCGGCAGTCCTGTGCCCGCGAAATGTTCGGCCTCGAACGGGAAAATCGTGATCAGATGGTCCAGGTAGCGGGCCATCTGCGGGATGCGGGAGCGGTGCCACGCCCAGACCTGCGGGCAGATGTAGTGGAGCGTCTTGATGCCCTGCGCGTGCAGCTTCTCGGCCAGGCGGAGGTTGAAGCCGGGGTAATCGACAAAAACAGCAAGGTCCGGTTTCTCCCTGGCCGCCCATGCCAGCATCTCGTTGAACACGCGCTTGAAGAAGGGATAACGCTTCAGGACCTCCGCGAAGCCAATCACGGCCATGTCCTTGACGTCGTGGCGGGTCTCGACCCCGGCCGCCCGCATCGCCGGCCCGCCGATGCCGAACCAGCGCAGGCCGGGCGAGATGGCGTTGGCCGCCTCGACCAGTTCCGCCGCGCGCATGTCGCCGGAGACTTCGCCGGCAATGATCATGATCCGGCTCATGAGGGGTTTTCCCGGATGGTCTGGCAGATGGCGACAGCAAGCTGCAGCGCCTCCATGCCGTGGCGTCCGGTCACGACCGGATCCGTGCGCCGCTTGACGCAGTCGGCAAACGAACGCAGCTCGGCTGCCAGGGGCTCGGATTTGTCGATCGGCACCGGGAGAGCCTCGATTCCCGTGGCGGTGCGGCGGCAGAGCTGGCCGGACTGTTCCATGTAGTCGAGCGAGAGATAGGTGTCGTCCTGGAAGACCCGGATCTTGCGCAGCTTGTCCTGGCTGATGCGGCTGGCGGTGACGTTGGCCACGCAGCCGTTCTCGAACTGGATGCGGGCGTTGGCGATATCTTCCGTGGGACTGAGGACGGCGACGCCGGTGGCGTGGATGTCCTTGACCGGCGAATTGGCGATCCTGAGGATGATGTCAAGATCGTGGATCATCAGATCCAGCACCACACTGACCTCCGTGCCGCGCGGCAGCGCGCCTTCGCGCGGGGGCGGGAAGGGGGCGAGGCGGGTCGCCTCGATAAAGCGGGCATGCGTCAGGTTCTCGTTGAGGAAGCGCATCACCGGGTTGAACCGCTCCACATGGCCGACCTGCAGCAGCAGGTCCTGCGCATCGGCCATGCGGACCATCTGCTCGGCCTGGTCATAGGACGAGGCGATCGGCTTCTCGACCATCATGTGGACGTTGAACGGCAGCACCTGCTGGAACACGTCGAAATGCAGGTCGGTGGGGACCACGATGCTGACGGCATCGACCGCCTCGGCCAGCGCCTCGACCGTATCGAAGACGCGTGTACCGTAGCGCGTGGCGATCTCCGCCGCCCGTTCCGGCGAGGCGTCGTAGACGCCGGTCAGCTCCACGTCGTCCATTTCGGAATAGATGCGGGCGTGCCACTGGCCGAGACTGCCGACACCGATCACGCCGGCGCGAATTTTGCTGCTTTTGTTCATTGCGGATCCTCCATGACAGTAAACGCGATATCCAGTTTATCAAGCTGCCGGATCACCTCGTCGCGCTCCAGCAGGATGGCCCGTCCGGCCTCTACCGCCACGGCGTGGATGCGGGCCTTGCGGATGGACTTGACGGTATGCAGGCCGATGACGGGGATATCGAAGCGCATGTCGTGGCCGGGCTTGGCCACCTTGACGACTACGCCGCCCGCGCCTCCCAGCTTGCCCGCCCGCAGGATGGCCGCATCCGTCCCCTCGAATGCCTCCACCGCCAGGATCGTGCCTTCCTTGATCACGACGGTTTGTCCGATGTCGAGACGGCTGACCGCTTTTGCTACATCGAAGCCGATGCGGATGTCGCTGGCCTCGCTCTCGGTCGGGGCACGGCGGGAAAGCAGGCCTGCAGCCGGCATGTGCTTCTCCATGAACGACGAGGCTGGCAGCAGCGAGACGCCGATCCTGCGGATCTCCTCGCCGATGGCGGCAAAGATCGAGTGCGCGTTGCGTTCGGGCAGCCGGCGCAACAGGCTGAGCAGTGCCCCGTCCATGCGGACGCGGAAGAGGTGGGTCGGCGTGATCTGGCCCGCCATGACGGCATGGGGGATACCGGTGCCCTGGAGCGCGTCGAGCATGCGCCCGAGCTGGCCGAGATAGATCCAGTGGACTTCGTCGGCGAACTTCCCGATCACCGGATCGGTCTCGTGGCGGAAGGCGATGGCGGCAATGCGCGTGACCCCCTGGGAACGGGCGGAATCGGCCAGCAGCCGGGGGTAGGCACCCTTGCCTGCAATGATCGTGATCGCGTTCGGGAGCGGGGCGGCGGTTGTCATGCAGTGCTTTCGATACGGCGTTCTAGCATCTGGTGTCGCGCAGGATCAGGTTGTTGAACTCGGCCCGCGTGGCGGCATCGTCGTGGAAGCTGCCCAGCACGGACGAGGTGGTCATCACGCTGTTCTGCTTTTCCACGCCGCGCATCATCATGCACAGGTGCCGGCATTCCATCACCACGCCGACGCCCTCGGCCCCGACGGCATCGCTGATTGCCCGGGCGATCTCGTGTGTCAGGTTCTCCTGGATCTGCAGGCGGCGGGCGAACCCGTTGGCAATGCGCGCCAGCTTGCTGACCCCCAGCACCTTGCCTTTGGCGATGTAGCCGATGTGGCATTGGCCGAAGAAGGGCAGCATGTGATGCTCGCACATGCTGTAGACCTCGATGTTGCGCACGATGATCATGTTGTTGGCGTGCGACTCGAATATCGCGCCGTTGATGATGGCTTTGAGGTCCGCGTGGTACCCGCTGGTCAGGAAGCGATAGGCGGCGGCTACCCGTTCGGGCGTCTTCAGCAGGCCCTCGCGATCCGGATCCTCGCCGATCTCGATCAGCAATTCCCTGATCAGTTCCGCAACACGCTGTGTGTTCATATCGAAGACCTTTCTTTAATACGGTCTCGTCGCCGTTCGCATGCACCGATCACCAACCTGTAGCTCCGGTCATAAAGTAGGTCGCGGCACCTTGCCCGACCACCGAGCATACGCTGCCTGGCTGCCGAATGCCTTTTTCTCGGATGAACGGGCAGGGTGCCCGTCCTACTTTCATTTCATCAAAAAAGTTACCTACTCGTTTTCGCCCACCGCCAAAAGCGGCGGGCTGTCTATAAGTTCAACCGAAACTACACGCCGTAGTTGCCGATTTCCGACGCGGAATCGA
>CAZZBA010000255.1:0-6183 GCA_964652765.1 uncultured Victivallales bacterium
GGGCCCCGGCGGTTGGCAGGATCTATCTGGGTGCTGTAATGACGGATGCTTCCCCCATGTTCAGTGTGCTTGTGCCCACGTATAACCACGCTGCGTATGTCGGTGCGGCGTTGGACAGCTTGCGCGCGCAAACCTGCACCGACTGGGAAGCTGTAGTCGTCAACGACGGGTCCACGGACGGTACCGTCCCCATCATTGAGGAGTATGCTCGCCGCGACCCGCGCATCCGGGTGTATCATAAGGCAAATGGCGGGTGCGCCTCGGCGCTGAACGTCGGGTTGAGCCACGCACGCGGCGTCTGGATTCTATGGCTTAGTTCTGACGATTCATTTTGTCCCGAAAAACTGGCTCAGCATCAGGCCGCGTTTGCGCAGCACCCGTCTACGCGATTTTTCCACACCCATTTTGAATTGGTGGACTATGCGACGGGAATCGTGACCGCGCCCGACCACTGGCGGCGTCAACCCGAGACGCGTTGGCAGATTCTTGAGATGCTGGAAAGCACGTACATCCAAACGATCTCAATCTGTGTGCACCGTGCTTGTTTCGAGCAAATCGGATGCTTCGATGAATCTTTGCGATACAGTCAGGACTATGACATCTTCCTTCGTCTGCTGGCGTCATTCCCCGCTGAGTTCATGGATCAGCGGACCTGTCGAATCGGACGGCATGCCGGACAAACAACCAACACGCAGGGCGCGCTGAACCTGTTCATCGATGATGGAAAGGCCGCGATCCTGTTCCTGAACAGAACCCGCTTCGAGGCACTCTTTCCGTTGATGGACCTAAACGACTCACGACAGGCGGAACGTGCGCTGGATCACGCGCTGGATGCGGCGGCAAATCCGCACGCATTCCTGTACAAGGCCGGTGTGCACCCCGGCCTCGTGCTGAGGATCATGGAATGGGTATGGGCTGAGGATCGCGGTCCTGACGGCCGCCGCTGGCGGCACATGTTCCGTGAGCGTGCCCGCGCAGCTGCGCATGTGCACGCGGGAACACCGCTCGGATACCTTTGGCGAGCTGCGCATGCCGCATCTGTGGCATGGCGCGGTCCAGTTGCTTTCCGGCCTGCCTCCGTAGCCGATGTGCTGGCGGCGCAAGCCCACTGGAGTCGCGGGTGTGGCGATGCGGCGTGGGAAACGTATGCGGGCTACCTTGCGCGCTTCGAGGGACGCAGGTTGCCCATGGGTGGCGACCGACCGGTTTCCCGGCGGGCAGGGGAATGTCTGTTCATGACGCCTGAGAACACCAGTCTAGAGTCCGGGGAAGTGTATGGCGCGCTTCGCATGACGCTGACGATGGCGGCCTATCTGCAGGGGCAGGGCCAGGCCGTGTGGCTCCTGGGGCGCGGCTCCGCGCCCCTAATGTACTGCGGCGGTCTGCCAGCGGTTGCCGCAGGCGATGACTGGACGCTTCAGCGGGTGTTGGCGGCGTGGGGGCGCACGGATGCGCTCGTGTGTGTAGGACGCAGCGATCCGCTTTTGAACGGCCGGGCTCGGCGTAGGATCGTCTATCACCACACGACCCATGCCATTCCGGGAGGCCTGACGCCCGCCCAGCTCAACCGCATCGGCGCTTCGGTGTTCGCTGTCTCAGACTACTCCGCCGCGCAGATGGTATCGAGCGGCCTGCGTGCGGACCGTGTCGTTCGTGTGATCAACACGTATGATACGGAGACTTTCAATCCGGGGGCCATGGCGCCGCGCAATCCAAGATCGTTGGTATTTGCGGGAAACATCGCGGCTTACAAGGGTGTCGACATCGTACTGCAGGCGTTCCGGCAGGTTCGGAATGTCGCGCCGGATGCGACTTTAACGGTCTGTGGCCGTGTCCCTGGTCCATGGGAATGTTGCCGGGACGGCGGTTTGCTGGAGAAGGGTTGGACCGATGCTTCGGGCGCGCTGAACTGTGGAGCGATTACCCGCGATGTTCCCGGGGTGGCCTTTATGGGGCACTGTGAGGCCGACGTATTGGCCCGTGTGCTGCATGCGCACAGTCTCCTGCTGCTGTCCTCACGCTATGGCGAGAACTTCCCGCTCATCGCCCTCGAGGCGCAGGCCTGCGGATGTCTGCCTGTGATGCCACGCCATCTGGCCTTGCCTGAAACTGTGCGTGCGGGGGTCACGGGCTTCCTTTACGAGCCCAACACGCCGGAGGCGTTATCCGAAGCCATACTGACGCTCTGGCGCTCGGAGCAGCCGACGGATGCACAGCGGGCGGAGGCTTCCGCCTGGGTGGCCCTAACATTCGATGCGGAATCGGCTGGCCGCATGTTTGCAGATGCAGTTGAGCGATGCGCGCCCGTGACCTCCGCCCAGGCGGCGGCTTCAGTAATCCTACGGTTGCGGCGCCGGCTTGCGGGTTGCATGAGCAGGGTGTCGCGGCGCTTGGCGGACACATGAGAGTTTGTGGCAAAAGACCGGCAGGCGACGGGGCTGCCCTCCGCATTCTCCACCTTTGCGCGCACGATTCGCGCGGGGGGGCGGCGAAGTGCGCCTATGCTCTGCACCGCGTCTTGCGCGAACGGGGTTGGGAATCGCGCATGATCGTAGCTGCGAAGGGCACCTTCGATCCGGATGTGGAAGAAGCGCCGGTGTCCGCATTGCGCTACCGCATGCAGGCCTTGCGCCGGCGAATGGGACTGGAGCGTCGGCCGCGCGCCCGCTCGGATTTCAACTTCAACGGCCCGCCGCTGGCAAACCCGCGGGCGCTGCTGCGGCACTCGCCCGGATCCTTCGATGTGATCGGGCTGCACACGGTGGACGGACTTCTCGACGTGCGGACCATTCGCCGCGTGCAGGAGCATTACCGTTGTCCCATTCTGTGGATGCTGATGGACCAGGAGCCCGTGACGGGCGGTTGCCACTACACGCTGGGTTGCGAGGGTTTCACCCGTTCCTGCGGCGATTGTCCGCAACTCGATCCGGGAGGCCCGTGCGACCGCTCGCGCAGGAACTGGACGGCCAAGCGTCGCTGTCTGTCCGGCCTGCCGATCGGATTTGCCTGCGGCGGCGAGCCCGGGGCGGCCCTGGTGCGCCGCAGTTCGCTCTTTGGCCGGCAGCCCGCATTCGTGACGCCGTTGAGCGTGGACGAGGAGCGCTTCCGGCCCATCGAACCCGCCGTCGCGCGTACGGTGCTGGGGCTGCCGCTCGGCCGCCCCGTGGTCATGTTCGGATCGGACATGCTCAGCGACCCGCGCAAGGGCGTGGACCTTCTGGAGGCGGCGCTGGCCATCTGGCGCGCACGCGGAACCGGCGGGGCGGGACCGGACGGCGAGCCCGTGCTGGTCTCGGTGGGCCACGGCAGCGATATGTTGGCCGGGCGGCTGCCGTTCGAGTACCGCGCCTTCGGGTATCTGCAAGACGAGATCGCGCTGGCGCTAGTCTTTCAAGCCGCCGATGTGTTCGTCTGTCCCTCGCGGCAGGACGAGGGGCCGATGATGGTGCCGCAGGCGATGATGTGCGGAACCCCGGTGGTTGCTTTTCCCGCCGGCTACACGGGTCGCCTGATCCGTAACGGGGAGAACGGGTGGGTTTGCAGAGGGCCCGATCCCGATGAACTGGCTGAGGGAATTATGCGGATTCTGCGGCGGCGTAATGATCCCGCCGTCCGGGCGGGAGCGCGCGCGGCCGCGCTCCTGGAGCATGCGCGCGCGGTGTTTGCGGACCGCTACATGGCAGCGTGTCGTGCGCTGGCGGAAGGCAACGCAGCCGATGGAGCGCAGCGGGCATGAGCGCCGAGTTGCATATCGTCTTTGTCTTTCAGGCTGTTCCAGACACGACCGATTACTATCTTCACATTCTAAACCAGATGCAGCATGTGCCCGGGGTGTTGGTTACCGTTATTATAGGTGTGAGGAAGGGACAAGCCCCAATCAAACGCACAGGCGGAATTCTGGCCTACCAAATCATCGAAATGCCCCAAGGCACTGGTCCCGCTGGGGATTTGTTCTTGGTCGGGCTCGCAGAACGTATAACGGCGCTGCGGCCAGGGGTGGTGGTTACGGTTCCGGAATATCTGCGATCCTTCTATCGTGACCCCGCGTTGCGCCGTGCGCGCCGGCGTCCAGGCTTCAAGCTTGTGCTCAAGACGATTCCGTTCCGCGTGCCGGACTATGGGGAATTCCGCGAGCGGCAGACCGCGCGAATGCGCGAGAGCCTTGAGCGCCCGTCGCGATGGACCGCGCCGCTGCGGCGAATGGGGGTCCCGGGGCGTCTGGCGGCGGCGCCGGTCGAGGCGCTGCGCAGGCTGGCGGGGACGGTGCGGGTGGCCCGCTACTGCCGGGAGGAACGAAGCCTGTGGCAACTTCCCGACGGTCATGTCAACTACATCGAGGACGCCTATCGCGTCTATGGCAGTTACGGGGTCCCTGCGCAGCGCATTCACGTGATCGGCAACTCGCCGGACACCGACCGGCACTTTTCGCTCCGTGCGCAGGTTGAGCAGGCGGGGGTGCGGCGGCATCCGCACCGGTTGCTGCACGTCGGCCGGTTGGTGGCATGGAAGCGTGTTGACCTGCTGCTGGAAGCGGCCCACCGTCTGCATGCGCTGTATCCGGACCTTGAAGTCGTTGTCGCCGGTGAAGGTCCGATGGCCGCAGAGTGGCGTCAGCTCAGCGTGTCGCTTGGGCAGCAGGCCTATGTCCGATTTGTCGGCGGGGTCTACGAACCGCTGGCGTTGGCGCGACTTTTCATGGAGAGCGGCGTCTACGTTCTGGCGGGGATGGGCGGCATTTCGATCAACGACGCCATGTGCTACGGATGTCCCGTCGTGTGCAGTGTATGCGACGGCACAGAGAAGGCCCTCGTTGTTGATGGCGAAACCGGTCTGTTCTTCGGCAACGGCGACGCCGAAGACCTTACCGGCAAGGTAGGTGAACTGCTGGGTTCGGCGGAACGGCAGCGGCCGATGGGCGAAGCGGGAACGCGTCGGATACGGGAGCATATCAACGTTCACGCAGTGGTGGACAGGTACCTGTTCGCCTTTGAACGTATTGCAGGTTTGAATTTGGCTGAGGGACACGCCTACGTGAGAGCCGTCGCCGGGTCGGGCGGATATGATGTTCGTGGACTCGATCAAGCCGGTGGAGGAATATATGAACGCACCTGATGACAAACCGCGGGGAGACGAGATCCGACTTGTTCACGATGTCTTTCTCTCGGACGTGTTCGGAATTCGGTGGATGCGCGCTGAGCCTCAACTCTCCGAGACCAACTTCCCCGGTCTCCCTTCTGCGTTGGCATTTGAGCCGCGAGGGACGAAAGTGGACGTGCATGTGGACGCCGCTGACTTTCGCCTGATGGCTCGCCTCACATCCGATGGGTGGCGTCTGGTTAACACAAAGCTAACGTTTCTTTATACGGAAAGGGATGTGTTGCCTTCCTCAAGGGAACCGGAAAGTGTGCGCATCGGTCCGCTTGAGACCCGGCATGCTAACGAGATGGTTGCTTCTGCCGGAAGCCTTTTTGTGATGGACCGTTTCCGCCGGGAGGAGGATCTTGACCCTGCCAGGGTTCCCGACCTGTACAGGAAATGGATGACAAACAACATCGAGGGTCGGTGCCGCGAGGTGATGACGGCAAACGAAGGAGACAACCTGCTAGGATTTCTTTGCGTCATGGTCTCAGGGCGCGAACAATTCTTCGACTTGATCGGCGTCTTCGAGGCAGGCCGGCACAGAGGCACTGGTCAGCTTCTTGTTGATGCCGCGCTGCGCAGGCATCCGATGCGACCCGTTCGCGTTGTTACGCAGTTCCACAATATTCCAATGCAGAGAGTGCTGGTTGCCAGCGGGTTTATGCCTGTTGGCGCGACGAGCGTATTGTCAAAACGTCTGTAACCGGGTTCACAGGCACGCACTCCTGTGGTGCGAGTGAAGGAGAATGCCAATGGCTGACAGTTCCGGGGAGAACCTTGTAAGGCGGATACTGCGTGCGGCGGTACGGCAATGTCGACGCTCGGAAAGCCCGCCAACCGAGCCGGTCGAGCAGGCGGCCGAGGGGTATGATCTGGAGGTCGAGGTGCAGGCGGCGCTCAGTGTTGTACGACCCTACACGATGCTGCCATACCGACGGCTGGTCAGCCTGTGACAGCAATCCGCTTTCTGTGAAAGGGGCGGTCTTGAGGACGCGTTTGTCGAATGTGGCACATGGAAGGGGGCGCGGCTGGTCTGATGGCGCT
>CAZZBA010000256.1:0-6174 GCA_964652765.1 uncultured Victivallales bacterium
TTCCCAATCGCGAATGGTCTTGATGAGCCCGTTCTTTTCCGGATCAAGATCGTCGAGCTTTTGATCGATGCCCCAGTAATACTCAAAGAACATCCGTTTGGTCTTGAAGTCCCCGTCCAGCCACCCCTTGACGAGATCCAGATTTTCAGCGACGAAGGGATATTTTCCGGATTGCACATCATATGTAGGCGTACCCGCCCATGAACCGCCATGATTATGGCTATGATCCAATGCCGCCGTTCTTGGAAGAGGCCGCAACCCCACCATTCCATGGTTACCCCTGACGACGACGTCCTTGAACATGAAAGCGTCGTCACTTACCCGGAGGGACTTGCCGCTGGCGGTGGTGACGTTCTTCAAGATGATTTCACGGGTGACAGCATAAGGAAGCGCCTGTTTGTAATAGCTGTCCTTGAAGGCCGGATTGAAGTTCGCGAAAATGGGTAACCCCTTGTAGTTGCCGGAAGCCTTGGAATCGTCGACTCGAAGGTTTTCGATCGTGACCCGCTCCGGCATGGAGCAGGGATAGCCAAAATCATGGTTGCCCGAATTCGAGCCGCTGATCAGGACGGCGTCGTCCGGATTGGCTGGGGCAAACACACAGTTGCGGATGATGAATTCCCCTCGCCATGTGCTGCCGTAGTCAGGGCGCAAACCGATAAAGTGCCTGGTCTTGATGGTGGTACTCTCCACGAGCAGCGTCCCCCCGCCGATGGCAAGGATGCCCATGTGCCCGATGGTCGAGTTACGGATCGTCGCATTGTAGACCCCCTGATGGGCATCAAACCGCGACAATTTGCACCTGTCGAGAAGAAGGTTCCTGCAGAAGTTCGTTCCCATGATGCCCCAGAAGCGCCGATCATGAATATCATTGGTTTGACTGATATTCTCAAGGGTTATGTTCACCCCCCGGGTCAGCGAGATCCCGTAACTGCCCATGGACACAGGTTTATTTGCCTTGCCGATCGTCTTATAGGTCTTGCGTCCGGTGACAAGCGTATTCCTGACCGTCACATCGGCGCAATTGCTGATGTTAATGAAGCCGTTGTAGGGTGCGCCATGTTCTCCCTCGCCGCTTATACGATGTTCCAGTCCGTCCAGCACCACAGTGGAACGTTTGATCGAAATCCCGCGGGCGTAATACGTGTACTTGGACTCCGCAGCATTGGCGATGGTGGTGAAGCGACCACCCTTGATGGTCAGGATCTTCGCATCCACCGGATAAGCGATGACCTCGGTAACCAGTTCAAAATCCCATTGCACCGGCGTATCCGCGTCGATATTACCACCCGCGTCGACGAGAAAGACATCGGTCTGCGGGCTGCCATTGTTCTGATTCAAGCCCTCGCGGATGAAGTGCTTAACTCCGGAGTTGGAAACCTGCACCACGCTGCGGCCAGGAAACGCCACATCGAGCTTGCGCTGATTGCGTTTCAGGGACGTGATCCCCTCCGGCTTGATCGAAGGCAATGCGGAACGCACCTCGAAGATATTCGCCCTGATGTTCTGCACCGTCGTATCATCGATGACAAACCGGGCCGAGCCGAAATCCGTATCGGTCAGGATGACCGCCGTACAGTCCTGTCCGCCGATATAGTAGGTTGCCTTGTCATCCGCACGAACGGGAAGCCCATGCTGGTTGGCGAACGCATGCGCCTTGGCAATCGCCTCGCTGTCGTCCGTCTTGCCATCTCCCTTCGCCCCGAAAGCCTCATAGCGAACCACATCCACGGCTTCTTTCATATCCGCCTTCCCGCCTCCCGCGGCAAACACCAACGACCCCTGCCATAAAGCCACTAGGCTTAGAATCACAACCCTCACACATTTACAATCCATTACGTTTCCTCCTGTGGACTAGGGATGCGGTTCCATTTGGGGGTATGATATAGGCACGAACCTGCGGATAGCGTGGATCGAGGTGTGCCTTCTGCGGATTCTCGATCTTGCCGACGCTATCACGGGGGCCCAGTAGTTGGTTGGCAAAGCGCGTGCGGTTTACCGGATTGGTGAACGAGGGAGCCACCCACAACACAAACGGCATCCCTAGCGCATGCAAGGACTCCACATGCTGCCGAAAATCGTCGTACTTGCGGGCGTCGGGCGTATAATCGAGGGCGTCGTCGGCCCAGCCGGCCTCGTAGCAAAAGGTACCCATGCCCAGAGCCTTGGCTAGCGTAGCCTGGCGTTCGGTCTGCTGGCCGGTGAATTTCCCGTGAAAGGGGTACCAGTCGCAATAGCGGGCGGTCCTGGCGGCATCCGTCACCGGCAAGGATTGCCCCGGGATCTGCGCATCCCACCAGGTGGCGCAGTCGCGCAGGCAGGTATGCATGGGCAGACGCCGCCGATCGATCCGCAGGACCACGGCGTATTCGGTGATCGCCGGCCATGGCTCACAGAACAATTGCAGGCAGCACTCGGCATAGCCGAATTCAGAAATCCGGCTGATAAGGGTCGTCGCATACAGCGTTTCCGAAAGGGCAAACGTGACGGTGTTCTCGCCATTGATCTTGTGCAGGCAGACCACCGGGGCCGCGAAATTGATGCGGGAGGTAAAGCGGTGACGGCTGCTGGCGGACACATCCAGCATGCGGTTCTCATAGCAGGCCGGATTCCACTTATAATGGATTTCGTGCATCGGCTCGCGCCACCGGATCATCGTCGGCGCAGGACACACCGGTTGCACCGCCGAAATGACGATGCGGAATTCCTGGATGCCGCCGACATCCGGCCCCGGCGTGATGTCGCAGCCAAGGGCGTCAATGGGCAAGTCTATGGTGAATGGCAGTCCAGCGATGGTCCGGTTGATTTCAGTCATCAGGCAATATCCTCGCGATGCAATCCCTACAAATGCGATTGCATAGTTTCAACCGACAGAGCCTGAGATGTCAACACATGAAATTCGCTATTTCATCCTTCTTTTGTGTGCGCTTACAGGAAAACCATATCACTTCAGTTGCCTACGGTGACGGGCGGGGGCTCGCGCATGCTCTCGCCGGCGTTCTCGACCGCTTCCCCGGCCTTTTGAAGGGTTTCGCCGGTCTTATCGATAACCTTGCCCGTCACATCCTTGGCAGCCGCGGCACTGGCCTTGGCGGCATCAACGGTTTTATCCGCGACCGTGACATCTGCGTCAATGGTCTTCTCGGCGACCGTATCCACTGCGGCACCCGTGCGCTCCATAACGCCCGGTTTCCCCACCGACTCCGATTCGGTTTTCCTTGCGCAGCCGACCAGAGCCACGAAGCTCGCCAACACCACAACACTACCAATCATCATCCGTTCCATTTTCATGCGCATCTCTCCTTTGTTTTGCCGTTTCGCCTATGCTCACCGAGTATGTCGGTCGGCTACCGGATACCCTTAACGTCTGCATCAACGCTTCAGAGAGTACGCAGGGCCTTCGTAATTAGCCATGGGGTGAAACCCTACTCCGGCAATGAGACGCCTTCCCGCGTGATCCGGAGCGGGGAAATCTCCCCGTTGGCGCGATAATGGACATAAGCAATGGATGAATCCCGGAAGTGGCTGATCTGGGTGATGCCCATCTCGTTGCAGATGAAGAACCACTGGCCTCGCCATTCAAAAAATGATCCATGCCGGTCATAGTTGATGGGTTTGTGCTGGTATCGCATGGCCGGATCGACATCTGCATCAAAGATAATCGAGCCCTTGCAGTCGTAATCACCGTAGACAGAGTCAGACATCCCGTAATAGCATCCCCAGGAAAGGTAATAGATGCCATCCCGTTTGTGCAGATAGGGCTTGTCGTCGGTCTTGTCTTTGCCATACGGACCTTCGGGGTTGCGAATCGTGATCAGGCGCGGAGTCTCAGCCAGCGAGATCATATCCGCGTTCAACCGCGCAATATAGAATTTGTACGTGCCGAAAACGATGTAGCACTCGCCATCGTCGTCCTTGAAAAGACCGGGATCGCGGATCTGGGTATCGACGGAACCTTGCGCCAGCAACGGCTTGCCGAGTGGATCACGCCACGGTCCAGCCGGGTAGTCCGACACCATGACGCCAATGTCGCGCGGTCCGCGAGAGAAGTAGAAATAGTGTTTCCCGTTCCTCTCCATCTCATCCACCGCCCAGCAGCTCGCATCCGGCTTGCCATAGTAAATCGCTTCAGGACGGATGGTGCACTCGTGCTTCCAATGCACAAGATCCGGTGAAGACCAGATCCACCAGTCGTCCATAACAAAACCCTTGTAATCAGGGCCCTTGTCGTGGGTGGCGTAAAGATAGGCCCGGTCGTTATAGATCCGGACATGCGGATCGCAAAGCCCGATGCCGGGCAGGATGGGGTTGCTTGCCATAATCTTGATCATTGGATTGTCTCCTTGCTGTTTATTGCGCCGCTCGTAATCGGCGATGATTGAAGCAGGTAAGAATGCACGGTTCCCAGATCGGCATTCCCTGTGTCGATGGCGGGTTGCCCCTGTAGCCAGCCGAGATCGACGAGGAACCGGTCGCAGGCGAGTATGGTCTTGTAATACGGGATGTGGTCCAGGATGGCGTAGTTGAAAAAGCCGTGCTTCATTTTCTCGTAGATGATGACCTCACAGACTGCGTCAACTGCGTCCATCTTGCGTTTGAACACAGCGGCGGTATCCACGGAGACCAGATTGTCTTGATCCCCGAAAAAGGCAATCGTCGGCGGGGCACCGGTCGCGACATTGTGAAGCGGCGAATAAGCCATGTAATTCTCACCCACCCGCTTATAGCCATAGCCGGACGGACCGTTGTCAAAAACGGGGTTGAAAAGCAGCATGGCGTCGGCCCGGGCGGAGACCGCCAAGTCGTCCTGTGGATCATCCATACCAGCCATCAGCCCGCAATAGGCAGCCAGGTGTCCCCCTGCCGAGCCGCCACCGCTGGCGATCCGGTCCGGATCGATGCCTAGTTCACCTGCCCTCGCGCGCACCCACCGCATCGCCGACTGCGCATCCCGGATGCAGACCTCGGGGGTCTGCTCAGGCTTGGTCAGCAAGCGGTATTCAACCAGGACGCAGACCATGCCGCGCGACGCCAGATACGCCCCGTGCTCGCTGAACTGGGCAGGCGTCCCCCCCATCCAACCCCCACCGTGAAAGAAAACGGCGGCAGGCCGTGCATCGGCGGGTTTCCAGTCGGCAGGCTTGATCACGAAAAGACTCAACTCGCGTTTATCCACCACCTTGTAGATGTGCTTCTCTTCCATCAACCTTTCTCCCGCATTCTTGCCTGCCTGCTCTGCCCGCAGCCCGTATTGCAGTGCCATACAGGCTGATATTATCATCACTGTGCTCTTGTTCATCATGAAGAGATCAGCTTGACGGGGGCAAGCAATCCGGATTCAAGGAATACCGGTGCCAGCGAGAAGTGTTTCCCCGAGGAAGTGAAGTGCCCAGGGCCCGTGGCATTGGGACGGGGATCCGTCAGATGCAGCGGGCCGAACGTGTTCTTGCGGGTAATGCAGACTGTAACATCCAGAGTATTCCCGAGCGTCATCACAGCCCGGTTAGGACGCCAGGGAATCAGTTTCTGTTCCTGCCCGGACGAGACCTTTACATACGCCCCCTCGTAGGCGGGGATTTCCACTGTCACCCGTTTCCCGATCCAATTCACAGGGAGATCATAGTGATAGACCAGATTCCCCGAAAAGTAAGGCAAACCCTGTTCCACGATGGATGAGGTCATCAGCTTTTGCGGTAAGGCGGACAGACACGGCATCGCACCCTCAAGCGCCACCGAGAAATCGCCGAGCAGATAGATAGCCTCCAGATTGATATCTTCCGAGAAATCACAGGTGACGGCAACCTCGTTGTCCCCTGCGACAAACACCCCATCCGGCACGCTCATGCGCCGGAATGCCACATCGACCCACCACCCGAGATCCTTGCCGGTCTCGACGGGGCGACCGTTGATCGTGACGGCGAACCGTTCCGGCGTCTCCATCACCAGTTGCGCCTTCGACACCGCCTCCAGGCCACGGGCATCCACCTTAAGGTGGAAGCGCAACGTCACCCTTCCAAGGACGGGCAGCGCCTGCTGCTTCCTGAACCAGGGCTGGATCATGTCGCCCGCGCGTATCGGCACCCCAAAGTTCTGACGCACCTTGCGGTCAACCAGCAGGACTTCGTCCACGGGCTGCTCCTCGCCGCCGTTCACCAACCACGCCGGCGAATCCAG
>CAZZBA010000257.1:0-6155 GCA_964652765.1 uncultured Victivallales bacterium
GCCGCGGACGATCTTGGCGATCTCCCGCACGGCCTCGAAATCGCCAGCATCCATCAACCCGCACAAGTCATCAATCCCGGCCCGCAGGACATCCAGCTCATCGCGGATCGCCGCGGCGTTGCTCTTGACAATGTCGTGCCAGACATCCTCGGATCCGGCAGCAATGCGCGTCGTATCGCGAAACCCAGGCCCACAGAAGGGAAAGACACGTCTATCATCACGATCGACGGCCGCCACCAGCAGAGCCGCCATCAGATGCGGGAGGTGACTGGTACGGGCAATCAGGCGGTCGTGCTCCTCCGGCGTCATGAGCGTGACCACCGAACCCACCGATTCCCAGAATCGCCTCAGGATATCCGCGCTATCGCCCTGTCCATCCGAGCAAGGGGTCACCAGCACGCAGGCCCTCTCGTAAAGATCCGCGCGCGCCGCCTCCATCCCGACCTTCTCGGAGCCAGCCATGGGGTGACTGCCGACGTAGACCGCCCCGCTACCGGCCAGCGCCGCCTGCAGCTCGCCGGCCAGCCATTGCTTGGTACTGCCGACATCGGTGACGATGCAGCCAGGCTTCAGGGCATCGCGGATCTCCCGAGCCAAGGCAGGCATCGTCAGCACCGGCGTACACAATACCACCAGATCAGCCCCGGCTACAGCCGCAGACGCGGTATCGTACACTGCATCGACAAAACCGCCGGTCAGCGCCTGCTGCCGCGCGGCATCCCGGCGGGCGTATCCACGGACCGCGACAGGGACGCCGCGCGCGCGCAACGCCAACCCGAGCGAACCGCCCATCAGCCCCATGCCGACAATCGCCACCGACTCAATCATGCTCCCGCTCCCTGCAAACACACTTTGTCACCACACATAATCGATTAACCTTAGTCGATCTGATTGACAGCGGCTCGGCGGAACGCCTCGCCCTACCCCACTGCTCCAGAAGGTTGGGCGAACCGTCCTCGGTGAGCCGTGCGGAGAATCAGCAGCCCAGTCTTCGGTCTTCAGTCTCTCCCGCAGTGTCTTCCCTCTCCAATTCGACTTTCGACTCTCGATTTTCGACTTTTCCCCCATCAAAATCCATCACCACCTGCCGCGGATCCTCTTCCTGCTCGATCTCGATCCCTTCGGCTGCTTCGAACAGGGGTTCAGGATTATCATCCGCCCGAACCTTGCGCGACAGGACTCGCGGGGCCATCTTGTCAAGCTGCTTGAGATCCTTCAGTCCGAAATGCTCCAGGAACAGGTGGGTCGTTCCATACAGGAACGGGCGGCCTGGCAACTCGCTGCGTCCGGAAATCCGCACCAGCTGCATTTCCATCAGCCCCTTGATGATATGTACCACGTTCACCCCGCGAATCGACTCGATATCCGCCTTCGAGATCGGCTGTCGGTAGGCAATGATCGCCATGGTCTCCAGCGCCGGCTGCGAAAGCCGCTGCGGCTTGGTCTTGAGCAGATGCCTCAGCCAACGGCCACAGGACGCATCACTCTGCAGGCGGAATCCACCGGCGACCTCCTGCACAGTGAATCCCGCATGCGTGCGCAGCAGGTCCTGCCGCAGTTCATCCAGGGCATCCTCCAGCTGTTTCGGCTGCACATCGGCAAATACCGCGACCTCGGGATCTGTCTCGGCCACCTCGACAATGCAGGATCGCAGCTCCTTGATGGTCAGGGGGCGATTGGCCCCGAAGATCAACGCTCCCAGGATCTGTTTCAGTTCCGGCAGGCTTTGGATATCAGACATTCGCATCTCCTCCCGTTTCCATCCGTTCAAAAAGGTCGCCCGTGCGATCATCAACACGCCCCACCCCCGCCTCGATCGAGTCGGAGTCCGGATCATAGACCGCATCGGACTGCGTGATCACAATATCAGCGAAACTCGTATCCTGGACCGCGACAATCTGCCGCAGCCGCAGCAGCTCCAGCAAGGCCAGGAAGGTACAGATGATCTCGTTGCGCGAGGCCATGCGCCCGAACAGCCGCGAGAAGCGCAGCGATCCCCCGTTGCGCACCGACTGCAGTACATGGTCGATCTTGTCCGCCACGGTATAGCGATCCGCCGCGATCTCGCCAAGCTGCTCCGGCGGGGCATTCTTGAGGACCTCGTTGAAGGCCGCGATAAGATCGAACAGGCCGATATCCTGCAGTCCCAGCCCCGCTTCCTCAGGCTCGATCGCCACCGCGCTCCTGCCGCCGAACGCGAACACATTCTCCTGGTAGAACTCGCGTTCCTGGAGCTGGCTGGCGATGTCCTTGAACTTCTTGTACTCCACGAGCTGCCGCACCAGGTCCCAGCGCGGATCATCCTCCTCTTCCTCCTCCTCTTCCGCACGCTCATCAACCGGCAGCAGCATCCGGCTCTTGATCATCATCAAGGTCGCGGCCATCACGATGAACTCGCCGGCGATGTTGAGATCGAGCATGCGCATGACGCTGAGGTATTCCATGTACTGCGTGGTGATGCGCTCGATGGGGATGTTGTAGATATCCACCTCGTCCTTGCGGATCAGGTAAAGCAGCAGATCCAGCGGTCCCTCGAAGACCTCGAGATCAACCTTGTATTCTTCCTGTTTCAAAACGCCCCCTTACAATCCCATCGCCTGGCGGGCCGCCGCAAGCGTCCGCCCCGCTTCCGCGCGGGCCCTGGCCGCCCCGGTCCGCAGGACGTCCTCGACATAATCCGGATCGGCCGCCAGTTGCTCGCGGCGGGCGCGGAACGGGGCCAGGGTCACGGTCATGATCTCATGCAGCGCCTTCTTCGCCTCGCCATAGCCGAAACCGCCCTTGCGGTAGCGCGCCGCCAGTTCATCGCACTGGGCGGGGGTCGCGAACAGCTTGTAGAGCTTGAAGACGTTGCACGTGGACGGATCCTTCGGATCCTCCAGCGAGGTACTGTCAGTCACGATCCGCATGATCCGGTTCTTCGTCGCCTTCGGATCGCCGAAAAGCTCGATGTGGTTATCATACGACTTGGACATCTTCTGGCCATCGACGCCAGGAACCACCGCCACATCCTCGCGGATCGAGGGTTCCGGGATCGTGAAGACCTCGCCGTACTGCTGGTTGAATTTCAGCGCGATATCCCGAGTGACTTCCACATGCTGCTTCTGGTCGCGTCCGACGGGCACCACCGTCGATTGCACCGCCAGTATATCCGCCGCCATCAGCACCGGATACGAGAAGAGCGCATGGCTGGCCGGGATACCCTTGGCCAGCTTGTCCTTGTAGGAATGGCAGCGTTCGAGCAGCCCCATCGGCGTGACCGTCGAGAGCAGCCACATCAGCTCCGTCACCTCCGGCACATCGCTCTGGCGGAAGAACACCGTCCTCACCGGGTCCAGGCCGCAGGCGAGGAAGTCCAGCGCCACGTCGACCGTGTCCGTCCGCAGCCGAGCCGCATCCTTCACGCTGGTCAGGGCGTGGTAGTTCGCGATGAACAGATATGCCTCGCCCTGGAACTGCAGCTCGATCGCCGGCTTCATCATGCCGAAGTAGTTGCCGATATGCAGCTTGCCGGAAGGCTGAATGCCTGAAAGTATCCTCATCCGCAGTCCCTTTCCATTACTGAATTCGATTTACGATAACGGGCGACGACGGTGGACGATTGCTACGCTCTCTACCATGTCCGCCGTAGCTTTAGCGAAGGCGGATCGTTGTCCGTTATCGTCAATCTTCCTGTTCGCTATTTCAAGAACAGCTCGATAGTCGGAATCTCGATGTTGGGTTTCACCACCGGCAGCCGCAAGGTCAGATCTCCGTCGGCGGCCTTCTCCGACAGACTGGAATGCTCCGTCTGTTGCGGCTCGCGTATGATCACCTCGCTGGCGTCATGCAGGAACTGCGCATACTTGACGCGTCCGGCCATCCTCGGCAGATGCACCGCGTTGAAAGGCCAGGCGAACAGGTGCAGGTAGAGACGGTTGGTTTCCGCGTTGTAGGTATAACGGCAATCAACCGGTGCCTGCAACCCATCAGGCGCGAACCCGCAACCGTAGATGGAGCGGCCGTTGTAATGCATCCATTTGCCAATGCCTTCCAGGCAGTTCCGGGCTCGGTAGTCGATCTCGCCCCGCCCTGTCGGCCCCACGTTCATCAGCATGTTGCCACCCTTGCTGACACCGTCGATCAGCATGCGCAGCACCTGGTCGACCGTTTTCCAGGTCAGTTCGTCGCGATGATAGCCCCACGAGCCGGAAAGCGTCTGGCAGGCCTCCCACACGGCCGGGGTGCCATCCGGGTTCTTGACGCCCTCCTTGGGCTGGTATTGTTCCGGAGTGATGAAATCGCCGCATCCCTGGAGATCCAGCCGGTTATCGACCATGATGCCGGGCTGCAGCTCGCGGATCATCTTGATCAGCTTCTCCGACTCCCAGTCGTCCTTGCCCTTGCCGTCCGGCCCCGGATAGGAGAAATCGAACCAGAGGATGTCGATCTTTCCGAAACCGGTCAGCAGCTCCCGAACCTGGTTGCGCATGTATTCGGCATACACCTTGACATCGCGCCCCTTCGTCGCCTCGCGGAAGGCCTGGTCATCGCGCTGCGGATGGATGCGGTCCACCGGGAATTCCGGATGATGCCAGTCGATCAGCGAATAGTAGAAGCCCACCTTGATACCCTCGGCACGGAAGGCGTCGACCATCTCGCGCAGCAGGTCGCGTCCGATGCTGGTCTTGGTGGCCTTGTAATCCGTGTAGGCCGTATCCCAGAGACAGAAGCCCTCGTGGTGCTTGGTGGTGATCACGAAATACTTCATCCCGGCCTGCCTCGCCTGACGTTCCCATTCCTTCGGGTTATACAAATCCGGGTAGAAGGTCTCGAAATACTTCTGGTAATCCTCGGTGGTGATCTTCTCCTTGTGCTTGAGCCATTCATGACGTGCCCCCTGGGCGTAGAGACCCCAGTGGATGAACATGCCGAAACGATCCTTCACGAACCAGGCGGTATCGCCGCTCCCATACGGTTTATCTGTCATGATCCTGCTCCCTTTCCATTCGCCATCCACGGCCTGCGCAGCCATGGCTGCGTCACTCACTTACGCACACACTAACAAACCCACATACTCACAAAACCCGAATCCGCTCCCCCGCACCCACCTTCAACATCCGCCGCGTTTCCCCATAGCACACCTCGCAGGTGTCGTCCGCATCCGGAAGACCGACCAGCGAGGCGCTCGAAAGCTTGCCTTCTTTCCACGCCATGTCAAGCGCATAGCCGCCCCGCACGCGCATTCCCTTGACCTCCCCGTCCGGCCAGACCGCGGGCAAGGCCGGCAGCAGATGGATGCAGCCAGCGTGCGACTGCACCAGCATCTCGTTCACCGCCGCCGCGAAGCCGAAATTGGCGTCGATCTGGAACGGTGGATGCACCGCCCAGAGATTGCGGTAGACATGGGTGGCCAGCGTTTCCGACAACTGTCCATAGGCGGATTCGCCGTCCAGCAGGCGGGCGAACATGCAGGCCTTCCATACGCGGCTCCAGGCCGGATGCCCCTGGCCATGGTCACGCCTGGCCTCCAGGCCGGTCTTGGCCGCCGCCGCCAGGGCCGGCGTCCGGGCCGGATCGACCTGGCAGCCGGGATAGACCCCGATCAGGTGATTGATGTGGCGGTGGTCGTCCACCGGATCGTCGATATCCTCCAGCCACTCCTGCAACTGCCCCCAGCGCCCGATCCGAGGTCCGAGCAGCCGCGCCCGCCTGTCCGCCAGTTCCCTGCAGAACTCCGGATCCACCCCCAGCACGCCAGCCGCCGCGAGGGTATTGTCGAAAAGATCGGCACAGAGCTGCTGGTCGTAGGTCACGCCATCGACGCCAACCGGACCATGCTCGGGCGAGCGACCCGCCGGCGCGACGAGCCGGCCATCGGGACCTTCCTTTAAATGGTCGATCCAGAACTCGCAGATTTCCTTCATCACCGGGTACGCATAGCGCGCCAGATAGGCCTTGTCGCGCGTGAACGTGAAGTGATCCCAGAGGTTCTGGCAAAGCCAGGCGCTGTCGCCCTTCTGGATGTGCCAGGTCGAGCCGCCGAAGATACCGTTTTCCGAACGCATCAGCCAGCCGCGTTCCACCCCCAGAACACGACGCGTCTCCGCCTTGCGGACCTCGCGGATCGAGTCGATCCAGCGGGCCAGCGGCTCGAAGCATTCCGAGAGGTTGGC
>CAZZBA010000258.1:0-2160 GCA_964652765.1 uncultured Victivallales bacterium
CTGATCGAATTGAAGCAGCATGAGCGCGGGCTGGAGATGCTGAATACCGTGGTGCGTGATGCCCAGGGGACCATGCTGGCGAATCGGGCCAATATGGCCATCGGCAAGCATTTCCTCTCGCAGGGCAAGCCTGTCGATTCCCTGAATTACTTTATGCTGCTGACGCGCGTGCTGGCGCCTGTGCCCGGCGAAGAGCAGTCTGAGGAACGGGCAGAGCTTTATCGTGAAGCCCTTTTCCAGGCGGGGCTGGCGCGGTTTCAGGCCGGGCAGTATGCCGCCTCCTTCCCGATGTTCCGCCGCCTGCTGGAGGTGGCGGACAAGAGCAAGTGGGCTGACTTGGCTCATTATCATATCGGCATGGGTCACAATAAACTGGAAAACTGGAGCAAGTCCGTCGATGCGCTGTCACTGGTCGGCACCGAGGCCGAGGACGAGGGGGGGGGCCTGGGGCGAATCGAAATCGGCCAGCACTTCTACACCAAGATCACCGATGCCGATTTTCCGGTGATGCGCATGCAGGGCGATCCGATCCGTGCCACCGTCAAGGTCGCGAGCGGTGATGTGGAGGTGCTGGATGGCGTCCTCGGAGGCGGCAGGGATGATGAAGTCCTGGTTTCGGCATCGACCGAGCTCGGCAAGCCGGTCCCCAACGACGGAAAACTGCAGATCCTGGGGGGCGACTCGCTTACGGTGACCTATGTCGACCAGAGTACGCAGGACGGCAAGAAGGACGTCCCGCGTTCCGGTTCCGTGCGCACGGTCAGTACGGGATCGGTTGGCTTTTTCCTCGGAGATTACGAGACCCCCGCCTATCTCGCCTTTCCCGGCCAACCGCAGGCGATCGTGCTGCGCGATGCCGATCTTGATACGAGCCCGACGGCGGAACGCGTGAGTGTGACGGTACGTTCGCTCTATAAGATCGATGCGCCCGCCCCGTCGGCGGATGCGGCGGCGATGCTCGATATTTTTGCCGATGCGGATGTTGCTGAGGAGGATAAATGGCGTGAGCGCGATCGTATGACCGTCACTCTGGTCGAGCGGGGCGAAGGGGCGCTGATCCGGAGCGGGGCGTTTATCGGCGAGGTGCAGTTGGTGCCGGTTCAAGCGGGCGTGAAACCGTCCCCGGAGGACGCGGTGCTGCACTGCGAGGAGCTGGATGAGTTGTCCGTTACCTACACCGATGCCTTGCATATCTACGGGCAGGAACCCCGTGGAAACGAGGCCCGCGTCAAGGTGAGCGGTTCGGTTAATGCCGGGGTCAGTGCCGATCAGTTTGTGGTTTTCGAGTCCTTGCTGCGCGCGCGCAAAGGTACGGTTGAAGCCGAAGCACTGGTTAAACTGGCGGAAATCTACAAGGAGATGGGGCTGCAGGAACGGGCGGTGCAGCAGGGCAACGAGGCACTGGGCAAGGTGAACCCGGTCATCAAGGATCGAGAGGGTTTGCCCGGCGAGATTGTCGAGACGGCGTTTAAACTCAAATGGGAGGCTGAACTGCTAAAGGACGATTTCAATGCCGCCACGGAAACCTGTCTGGCTTTCAATCGTCTCTATCCCGAGTCCTTGCTGGCTGATCAGGCGTTGATGACCGTCGGCCGCTCGCTGGCGCTGAAAGGACAGTATGAGGACGCGGTCTTGGTTTTCGGAAAGGTGCTTGCCTTGCAGAATCCGATATCGGCGGCGGAGGCGCAATTCCGCATTGGGGAGACCTGGCAAAAACATGCTGAGGAAACCACCGAGGCGTCCTCCGTTTCCGGGGCCAGTCTGCAGACCGACAAGGAGACACTCCTGTCACGCATGGGACAGGCCATCGATGCCTATCGCAAATGTCTTCAGGCGTATCCCGATAGTTCCCATGCCGCCGAGGCGCTGCGCCGGATGGTGCGACATTACGTCCAGACCCAGGATTACTCCCAGGCCGAGACACTGCTTGAAAACGTTTTTGTACAGTATCCCGATAGCGCCTTTCTTGATGAGATGCTGATGGCTTGGGCGGAGGTTGCTTATCGGTTGGGCGATGCCGAGATGTCGATGAGCAAACTGCGTCAACTGATCTATGACTACCCACAGAGCGGTATGGTCAGTGATGCCCGGCAGAAACTAAGTGCTCTGGAAGCGAGGAAGCAGTGAAATATTTAAATACCCAAGTACCTAAATACCCAA
>CAZZBA010000258.1:2260-6128 GCA_964652765.1 uncultured Victivallales bacterium
CACGATTCAATGAGCGATGGTGGTAAGCCATATGACCTGGAAGCGCGGACTGCGTTGTTTGGAGAGGCGGTTATCGATTTTTTAAGAAAAGTGCCGGAGAGCCCTATCACGCGGAGACTGATCGATCAGCTGTCCGGGGCAGGTACCAGCGTTGGTGCAAATTATTGCGAGGCAGACGACACCCCGTCCAGGAAGGCCTACAAGAACTCCATCTCCATCTGTAAACGCGAGGCAAAGGAGTCAAAGTTTTTTATCCGTATGATTGTGAAAGCTGTGCCAGAGCTCGATGAGGACGGCCGTTCACTCTGGCAAGAAGCCAAGGAACTGCACCTGATCTTTTGTGCGCTGTATCGGGGAAACGACAAATGATAACTATGAATTTACATAAGGGTGGGGGATTCCAGGACTCTTTGGGTATTTGGGTATTTGGTTCCTTGGCCCATTGGGTCCTTGGGTCCTCGGGTCCTTTAACGCATTCCCCGGGGATTCGGGTCCTTGGACGTTTGGGTACTTTCCAAGTATTCTTGGGTATTTTGGTCCTTGGGTATTTGGGTACTTCGACTGTTGCGGCGGCAACCTTCGAGCAGCAACGGGCGGCCATGGGGCGGACGTTGCAGACGCAGCCGGAAACGGCCATCATGGAACTGCTCACGGCAGGCTTGGCCGAGAATAGCCCCGTGCTGGCCCTCGCCGATGTCCGCAGCTGGTTGCAGTTGAACCAGCCGAAAGACGCGCTGCTGTTCTATCATGCCGGCCGGGCAGCGGAACTGAGTGGGGACACGCAGGGGGCGGTTGCGCTCTATCAGCAATATCTGCAGAATGCCGACCTCAAATCCGCCACCGCAAACGAGGCGACCTATGCGGTATACACCTTGCTGCTGGATCACCTGCAGGATAGTTCCTCTGCCTACCTCTACAACCGCAACCAGGGGGATCGGCTGCTGGTTTGTCCGCAGGCGCGCCAGTTTGATACCTGGTATCTCGATGAGGCCATGAAGCGACAGGATGCTGTGGCGGTTGCCAAACGCCTGCAGGCCTGTATCGTGGCCGGTCTGCCTGCTGATCTCCTGGTCGCCCGCTATGCCCACTATGCGCTTTGGTTGTTCGATCAGATCAATACGATGTTGCTGCAAGGGGCTGAACCGACGGAGGAGCTGGCCAGTGCTTGCAAGGCGCTCGCGCAGACCCGGGTGTTTGGCGAGGAATGGACCCTGCGGCTCGACTGGGCGATAGCGGTCAAAGCCTATAATTTCCAAAAATATCTCGGCAAGGAGGCTCGTCCACCGCTGGCGGAAGCAACGGCACTGCTGGACAAGTATCCGCAGCTGGCCCAATGGGTGCAGGACGGCTGGCTCGGTGGCAGTGGCAATCGGACCCTGAATGACCGCACCGTTGGTGATGTGCGCAAATTCTGGTCGCATGAAACGGCGGCCAAGATGACGACCGTGGTTGAGTCCGTGTCGAAATTGCCCGCGTCGGAACAGGCCGCCCTCGTGCGATCCTGGCAGAATGGCTACTACGTGATACCGATCAAGGGGTTTACTCTTGATATCCCCAAGCTCGCGCCGGTCAAGACGTTCCTGGATGCCAATCCGGCCATTCTGAAAGCCGCCCAGGAGAGTGCCGGGGAGCCGCCGTCATCCCCCGAGTCACTGGGCGACGTGTTTAAGAAAAAGGCCATGACGCCAGAGCAGAATGCCTGGATTGAGGCTGCCGATCCTGAACGGGCTTGTCAGGCGTTGCTTGCGTTGCCCGCCTCTGCCGATGCCGCCTCTGCGGCCGCTGCGCTGAAGCAAGCCATCGACGGCGTCAAGGCGTCCCCTGTCCGGATGGGTATTGTGGGTCTTGACAAGCTGGCGGCCCTGCCTGCGCCGGTCTTTGCCGACAAAACCGTTATTGACCTGGTGATGGAAGTCACAGGTGGCTTGCGTTATAACGGGGGGGGTGCCTTTGCCGCGCGTCTGTTTCAACATGTCCGTGAGAACCCCGATCCGGGGCTGATATATCGGTCGGCCGCCAGTCTCTGGCTCCATATACCCTCCTCCGGCAGGGTGGGGGCTGCCTACAACGAAATGCTCGCCCTGATCGAATCGCTGGTCGAAAAGCAGACCTCCGTGGCGTATGTATTGTCCAGTCACGGGGTGCGCGTATTGGCAAAAGGGGCACGACCGCGAGGTCCCAAGGATTTCAGCCTCCCCGCGCAAGTTCCCGCCATGCGAATCCTTCAGGGCAAGGCGGCCATGCGGCTTGGGTTAGTGAGCATTCCGGTCACGCAGGCAGATCCCGCCTATCCGGTTTACAACTCGCAGGCGGAATGGATGATGGGCAACGAAGGGACGGCCTGGGAATTGCTTGATCGCAACTGGAGTGCGTGGCTTCCGATTCACCGCTCACTCGCCAGTGACTATATGCTCTGGGCTCTGCAGCGGGTCATTGCCAGTCGCGATGAGGCGCGCATGCAGGAACTCGTCACGGCGCTGCGGGCCTGGGCGGGTGAGAAGAATAATTCGTCATGGCGCCGGGAACAGAAACTGGAGCTGGATATTGCCTATGGGGATATCGCCTTGCAACTGAAGCAGCTCGATAATGCCCGCAAGATCTTTGTCGCGGTGCAGCAGAACCCCGATTATGCCGATCTCACGACCCGTCATCATGCTTCCCTGCGGCGCGTCAAGGTGGATCGGATTGCCAAGAAATTTGATGATGCCCTGCAGGCCCTGATGGATTTGGACCGGGAACGCATTCCGGAGATGTGGGTGCCCAGTCGCTACGCCCGCGCCGAGGTCCATTATGATATGGAGGAATTCGGGGAGGCGGCCGAGGATATTGCGGGTATCCTGGCGCGTGATCCGGGCCATGTTGACGCCAAGATTATGCAGGGCAAGGTCCATCTCAAGCGGCAGAATCTCATCGAAGCATCCGAGCTGGACGTGGGCTCCAGAAGCGGGGTGAACACGTTGATTCCGGGAGACAGCCTGAAGGTGACCCTGGTTGATCCAACGCTGGAAGTCTCCGGAGCCGGAACCGATATCGAGGTGGATGTATGGACTACATCCGGAGACAGGGAACCGTTTCTCCTGCGCCAGTTCGGCGACGAGAAGACCAAGTTGCGGGGCGAGATCCCAACCGCTGTGGGGGCTGCCTATACGAACAATGGTATGCTGGAAGTCAAAGGCGACGACCAGATCTTCTATGCCTATTCGGAGCGTTTTCGTAAACACATGAATCGGCAGGAGGAGGCCCCTGGCGGACCGATCACGGTGCGCTCCGATGCGCTGCTGATTGCCTCGCCCCGGGCGTTGTTGTCTGCTGCCGAGCAGCGCGCGGCGGATACGGAGGGGGGGGGCCCCCGGAAGAGCATGCAAATGAATATCGCGCTCGCCGCCCTTGAAAAGGCAATGACCCCCGAGGAAGTGGCTGTTGCCCAGTCGCGTGTTGAGGATATCAGGGCTCGTGACCGTTTGCAGGATCGCATCAAGCCCGGCCAGACGATCAATGTTCGCGTGGTGGATCCCGACCGCAGCCGCGCCGCCGGCATTAATGAGGTTGACGTGAGTGTTGAAGCGTCAAGCGGGGATTCCATCAGCCGCGTTGTGCTCAAGGAAACCAATCCCCATACCGGTATTTTTGAAGCACGTGTTCCTACCACCGGGGCACAGGCCACTGCGTACGCACTCCACTCCGAGCCCGGTCGCGATCCGAACATGGTGATCAGTCCGTCACGCGGTTATCCCGCCTGGCAGCCCCAGCCGGTGGCTGGCGTCGCGCCCGAATTCAAGGTTGATTTGAACAACAGCGTGTCACTTGGGGATCTGGTCATAACGGCCAAAGAGCCGGGTGCCAAGCTGAAGCAGTTCTTCCTGCAAAC
>CAZZBA010000259.1:0-6105 GCA_964652765.1 uncultured Victivallales bacterium
TTCTTGTCAGGGGTTTGTGACTTCAATGCGATAGAAGCGACTAGGCGCCATGACAGCATTCGTATCAATGAAATCCATGGACGATCCGGACGCATTGCTCCAGCCATCCGGCTCCGGTGGAATAACCGGGAGCCAGGCAGCGGCCGGGTTGGTCAGGCTATCCGAGAAAACAACACGGTACTTGTACCCCGTCACCACCGCAAAGCTGAGTGATGAGTTGCTGAAGGACATCGTTAGCGACCCACCATCAAACACCGGGGGGATCAACGGCAACAGAGGCAGTGCGGCAACCTCAGCTGAATTGATGCTGGCAGCAACACTGTTAGTGGCCGAGACCACATAGTAATACCAGATGCCATTGGTAACCGCAGAATCGGTATAGGTCGTGCCAGAGGAAGAGCCGATCGCCATGTAAGGTCCGCCAGTGGACAAGGACCGTTTGACATCGTATCCCGTGGCTCCGGGAGAGGCAGTCCAGTCCAGATCCACCATGGCATTGGATGCTGTGGCAGCCAGCCCGTCCGGTGCAGGTAACTCCATCTGGGTATAGTTGATTGTCAGCTTCGGCCGCAGATTAGCCGTCGCGTTATCCGATCCGCAGATTGACGTGGTGAGCGACACTGTCGATTGTACCAGACGAATACCTTGATTCGAGGCTGGAGCATCGATCCAAGTCTGTACCACTGCCGGGTCTAAGACTACGCTCTTCGCCTGCGTGCCGCTGGAGTTTATGCCGGCAATAGAAAACGAGAGGCCAGCAAGGTAGTCTGAGCCGCTCCCGGCCGCGCCGAGAGCCCCCCATACCTGGCCAATGGCGCAATTCGACCAACCAAAGCTGTAGGTAGGCGAATTTGCACCGGCAGGATTCCACGCCCGACTCAGATAGGTTCCAGTCAGCGCCGGAGCACCCGCCCAATTGACAAGGTTCAGATCCAGCGTTGCACTGGTGACCTGGACTGAAGAGAGGTCCAGAGATGTGAACTTGAGCAGATAGACTTTGGATGGCCCCACGGCATCGCTCCAGCAGAGCCGATTCCCGTTGGTAACATTACCATTGCCGTTATTGTTGTTCCACCCGAAGATGTTGTTATCGAGAGATACATCTACGGTGCCAGCATAGCCGCCCACTCCCTGCTGGTAGGTCGACGAGTTGCCGCCCGTGTAAAGGAAGCCGCTGAGTGCGGTTGCCGTCTGGGCATCCGGATTGGTCACGACCACATCCACCGCGCCGTTATTGTGGGACGGAGTCGTGAATTGTATGGTCGTCGCGGTTACGGATGTCGGAATCACATTAGCACCGCCGACGGTGAGCGTTGCGCCACTAACGAAGTTAGTGCCCGTGATGGTCACGGTCAGGCCTCCGGCTGTGCTTCCCGTGTTCGGGGAGATAAGGGTAATTGCAGGCGTCGGCAAGATGTAGGTATAGCTGTTTGCCAACGTCGACACGGTCGCGTCCGTATTCGACACTACCACGCTCACTACCCCGGCAGAATGAACGGGCGTCCGGCAGGTCAGCGTCGTGCTGTTGCTGATACTGATAGATGTCGCCAGCGCGGCACCAAAAGCGACCGTGGTACCGGCGTCGAAATTGGCACCGCTTACGGTCACAAGCTGGTTGCCGACAGTAGGGCCGATTGCGGGATTCACAGTGGATATCCTGACCGATGTCGTTGGAAGAGCGGCCGTCATGAACCACTGTCCCAGCGATCCGTAACTTGTGTAACCGACCGGTGTAGTTGCAAAAGAATTGCCTTCGGAATCGCCGCGAATCAGCAGACCATATTCGACACCGGCCTCCAAATCCACGCTGGCGATAGTAGCGGCGGTGTTGCCTTGAGGCATTGCTGTTGCCATGAGTGCATTGTCGGAAGCACGATACAGATCTATACGTACATCAAGGGTCGCGCATCCCGTAACAATCGGATCTGTCAAAGGGTTTACAGTGAAGGATGCGGATCCTGTGGATGAATTCGTAAAACGGATTGCATCCACATCCAAAGTGTCATTGATGATGCCGGCAGAGGAGAGTGTTCCATCCTGCAAGGCGGTCAACACCGTCGCCGCAGCGACGGTGTTGCTGTGATCGTCAGGGCGTCGAAGGATGGATAAGTCCACTTTCAGCAAATCATCCATCTCACCCTGCGCCGGATTGCCGACGTAGCCTGTGTAATCACCCTTGCTGAATTGGACAACGGCTTTGGAACTCTGAACACATTCGCCCATGATGGGAACCCAGGAAGTCAGGGGTGATGTCCCGGCATGCCCTTGGTAATAGGCGTTTACAGCCTGCCCCTGGCCGGCATCATGTTTAAGGCCAAAGGTGTGGCCCAGCTCGTGGTTTGCAATATTGGCCATCACATGTTCATTGGCGGCCGAATTGGCAACATTGTAGTAACAGAAAGCAGGCTGTTTTGCAGCAAATCCAAAGCTTAATGTCTGGGCTACACCAAGAGCACCGGGGTAGTAGGGGTTGTTTGCTCCGTTTGCGTCCTTGCCGCTGGTGAAAAGAAGTGTCGACCACAGACCGGATACGGGTTCAACCGTTGTGACATTGATGTCCCACGGCGAATACGCTTCAGCCACACGCTTCCAAATCCGCTGGATGACCAGTTGCTCCGCGTCATTGAAGGTGGTCCGGTCTCCATCCATGTCAAACGGGATGCAGGGATTTGAGGCCTCATACGATCCCGCAGACTCCCCGCCGGCAGCAGCATTCCAAACCGTCCCGGTAAGGAGCAAGCCATTGAAGTCCAGATAGATTGAATTTGACGAGCCTGGTTTGCTGTTGTGGACGGGCGGATTGGTCACTGCCACTGCCGCCATCGCCTGTAATCCGCTCCCAGCCTGAACGTCCGCAACTGGGTTCATTTCCATGGAGACTTCCATCTCAATGTTCGTGAAGCAAACGTCGACGCCATCTACAGATTTACCCATGGCAATGACGCCCATCGCCAGCCAGGCTGCTAATCCAGCAACTGTATGTCTGATAGATTTCAAACTGGATACTATTTTAGCGTTATGACATCCTGATTTCAAGTTCATATCGATTTCAACGCGTGGTCTGAATAAGGGGAAAAAGAAAGGAAATACCGCTTTGATAAACCTCTGTGATGCTCCATACGGTGCCGACCCGACCGGCAAGCGCGATTCGACCGATGCGATTCTGAAGGCACTGGACGATATCACGCGGATGACGATGCTTGCGTTCCGCCAGGGTCTGTCGGAGATCGAGCTGCTTCCGGCGACCGGGACCCACTATCACACCGTCAGCGTCGAGTGTCATAAGGTCGACGGCGTTGTGCGCTCGACCTGTTGCGTAAGACTGCCGTCTGTGCCGGTGCTGTATTTCCCGGAGGGGACCTATCTGGTTTCGGATACGCTCTGCTATCGCCACAAAGATCTCCAGAATACCTACAAAAACGAGCTGAACCAGTGGATCCGGATACGCGGTGCGGGAGTGGACCGCACGGTAATCCGCCTACAGGATGGCTCTGCCGGTTTCGGCGGTGGCTCGAGGAAACCGATTGTCTCGTTCATGCCGGCAGAGAAAAGCAATGTGTCCATGTCTAATTACTGCGAGGATCTCACGATCAACAGCGGCAGCGGGAATCCAGGCGCGGTCGGGTTGGACTTCTACGCGAATAATTCAGGTGCGGCCCGCAATTTGCGGATCGTCAGCGGTGACGGCTCCGGATTTGCCGGTCTGCAGCTTGGGCATGCCAATTACTCCGGCATTCTCGTGAAACATGTCGAGGTGGAGGGATTCGATCACGGACTGCATATCGATTCCGGTACATTCGGGATGTATGCCCACGCGGAGCATGTCAGCCTGCGCGGCCAAAACGTTTCCGGTGTCACCGTTGGCGGAATCAGTGTCAGCCTGCGCAGTATCCAGACTGCGGATGTCCCCGTGGGTCTTACCTGCACAAGTTCCCAAGGGTTTACAGTGCTGGTCGATTCCAGCCTGAATGGGAGAGGGCCGGTTGGCATCGATCGCCAGGCGGGCGGACTTTACGTCTCAAACGTGAATATGTCGGGTTTTGACGATGCCCGCGGAATTGATGAGTATGTTTTCCCGTCCGCCTTCGGGGGCATTG
Source organism: uncultured Victivallales bacterium (assembly GCA_964652765.1). Taxonomy (GTDB): domain Bacteria; phylum Verrucomicrobiota; class Kiritimatiellia; order UBA8416; family UBA8416; genus UBA8416. The sequence goes on from CAZZBA010000259.1 coordinate 4,098, forward strand.
GAGGCAAGGGTATGGGCCGCCTGCCGATGGAGGAGACGCCAGTCTACCAGTCTGACGGAAAAGGAAAGACCGGGATTCGCCGGTTCGGAGCCATAGGCAACGGAGTGAACGACGACGGTCCTGCGATTCAGGCGGCGATGGATTCCGGTGCGGCCGAGATATGTTTCGAGCCCGGACGCTATCTGCTGAACAGTCCGGTAGTGATCCCTGAAGACGTCGGGCACATCGATTTCAGTTTCTGCGATCTGGTTGCCGGCGTCGATCTGAAGGAATCCAATCGCGAGGGGTTCATTATCGCCGGCAATTCCGGTCCAGATGCGCCTGCGCTGTTCATCGAGCGCCTGATGGCCTGGGAGCAATGGTGCGGTGGACATTGCACGTTTACCCATGCCTCGGGGCGAACGGTCTGCTTCAAGGATATGCATACACAGACACTGGATTTCTACCGTAACACGGTGACTGGAGGAAAGGTCTTTTTTGACAACGTTGCCACCACTAGCGGAGCGTTTCCCGGAGCCAGGGGCCACGGGCGCTGCCCCGTCATTCTTAAAGGTCAGAAAGTCTGGGCGCGCCAGCTCAATCCGGAGCGGGGCGAGCCGATGATACTCAACGACGGCAGCGACCTGGTGCTAATGGGCTACAAGAGCGAGGGCGGTGGCACCATCGTTCGCACGATCAACGGTGGACGGACGGAGGTGATGGGCGGCGTAGCGAATTTCGGCGGGAAGGATAATCCCGCCTTTGACGCGGAGGATTCGCAGATGCGCATTTCCACCGCTACCCATGCCTGGCTGGCCAATCAGTATTTCCGGACGGCGATTCGCCACACGCGGAGTGGCGATACCACGGTTCTGGCTTCCGGGGATATGCCTCCGCGCGGGTTTCCCGAATCCAGGGGGCCGCAGTATATGATCCCGCTGTTCAAGTGAGTTGATTATGAATGGAAAAAACGAACGATGGTGACGGCCCCAAAAATGCGCTGGAGTTATGATGGCGAGGCGTGGTAATATGTCCCCGTGTTATGTTCAATAGGGGATGGCGTGCATTGTTGCATGCTGGCTGAAAGGAGGCGATCAGGAATGAGGCAGGGGCAGTATTTTCTTATCTTATTGCTGTCGGTTGTTTGCGTCGTGCTCACCGCGGGGCTGGTTATCATGGGTCAGACCAATATGCGGATGCAGGTGAAACTCCAGGAGCAGCAGCAGAAACTCAACCAGGGGATACTGGGGCAGCAGGCGCAGCAGATCAGCGGAGGGGTTTTGAAGGATATGGCGGATGTGGCGGCCGAGAGCCGTGAAATGCGTCAACTTCTGGAGAAGCATGGATTCCAGGTAAAGCCGGGCACTGCCGCCGCGGCCGGAGAGGCTGCGAAACAGGCAGACAAAACAACAGATGATGCCGGAGAGAAAGAGGTGAAGCAATGAATCAGGACCAAGTAAGTGCAGATCGCTTGACGTTGTTCTGGCCATTCTGCCTGGTGTCGTTGAGCCTTGTGGTCTTTCTTGGCTGGCAGGTGTCGCTGTCTGTACGGCAGTACATTGGATCTGTCCGGGTTGCCGAGCAGCAGGATCTGCTGGCGGCGCAGGCGGTGCAGACAGAGGCCAAGTTCCAGGCGATGGTGATGGATCTTATGACGTTGGCGAAGACGGATAAGGATGCGAAGGAAATAGTGACCAGGTACGGCATCCAGTTTAATTCCTCGCCTTCACCGGCCCAGCCGGCGGAAGTCGCAAGGCCGAAGCTCCCGCCGTTGCTCGTGGCACCTGATAAAGATGCCGTCAAGCCAGAGGAAGACAAGAACTGAACGAGGATCAGCGCTGGTGCCTGAAGACATTCTGTACGGCGTGAAGATACCGGTAGCCCCACCGCATGTCGGGCAGAAGATAACTGCCTTCGGTCCATTCATTCCAGCTATTGATGGTGATCAACGGCGTCTGCTGCGGGCGGGCGTCAAGCCAGGCCTTGGCCTTCCACAGGCACGCCTCGAAGGCGTCCGGCGTGGCGTTGA
>CAZZBA010000260.1:0-2995 GCA_964652765.1 uncultured Victivallales bacterium
AATCGCCTTGACCCGTGTAGTCAGGATAAGGAACCCGGTCAGCACAGTGGATAGCGCAGCCGGCACGATCAGGGAGCCTGCATGCTCGTTGGCAATGGGCAGCGTCTTGGAAAAAAGAACCGCCAGCGCAGTGCCCACCGCGCCGAGAACCAGCGAGGCAACGAACCCCAAAATCGGCTCGACTTCCCGGCGAATGACAACCTCCCGGATTGCATGGAAAAGCATCCGGGGAATCGTGATGCCCTTCAGCACAATAGCCACCGCGGCGAACAGAAGGACCCGAAAAGTCATCTCGCTCTGCGCCACGACGATCATCACGCCCAACAGCACTCCCTGGATCGCTACGGCATTGATCATTGTGCGCAACCGGCTGGCGCCCAGGGAAACGAAATTCAGAAGCAGCACCAGCACCAGGATGGGATCCAGAAACGAACTCATCGCATCACCTCAGCAAAAGCACAACCCCGAACGCCGACAACAACCCCGCGGCCACCAGAAATGTGGGCACGAACGTCATCCGGAATCTGGCCATGACCGACTCGATCACGCCAATGATAACAGACAGGGCCAACATTCCAGCAACGAACCGTGCCCAGCCCAGCCATGCATCACCCGTCGCCACCGGCATCACGATGCTTAACAGCAGCGAGCCCAGCACGAAAAGCTTCACCGCCGCGCCATAGAGGATCATTCCGAGCGCAGGTCCGCTGTGGTCCAGCACCATGACCTCGTGGATCATCGTCAATTCCAGGTGCGTATTCGGATCGTCGAATGGAATGCGTGAGTTCTCAACCAGCAATACGATAAACATGCTCGCAGCCACCAGCACCAGCGAAGGGATGGCGGCGCCCGCCTCCAGTGGCAAGGGGCCGCCCAGCATGGTGGTCAGCGTAAGGGACCCTGACATCTTGGCCAGCACAACAAACCCGAAAAACAGCGCCGGTTCAGCCAGGCACGAGAACGTCACTTCCCGGGCCGACCCCATTCCTTCGAACGCGGAGCCCGTATCCATTGCTGCCGCGGCCGTGAAGAACCGCCCCAACGCGAACAGGTAGGCAAACAGAATAAGGTCCCCGCTGAACGACAATGGCGACGGGTGCCCGCCCAGCGGCACTAGCAACCCGGCAAGCATTGCGGTCGCCAGGCCTACCACAGGGCCGGCGCAAAACACCCAAGTTGTCGTCGTGCTGAAGACCGAGCCCTTCTGAAGCAGCTTGATGAGATCGCGATAGGGCTGCAGCAATGGCGGACCAACACGGCCCGCAAACAGCGCCTTTGTCTTCCCGATCACCCCCAGCAACAGCGGAGGCATAACTACCAGCAACGCAACATGCACAATCCTATGACTCATGGCCATGACCATATCTTGTTTACCGCCTTACCGCCACAACAGCAGCCCAATGAGAAAGACCACAATGTAGAAAAGGTAAGCCTGAACGCTGCCGGCCTGAAAATAGCGCATGGACTGCGAGCCCCTTGCCCAAAGCCGAAACAACGGACGCAGCACATCATCCAGAACGACATCCGGGACATGGCTTTCAAACCGCGATGGGCCGGCAAACAGCGGCTGGACTTGCGGTCCATGTACCCGAGGGCGAAGCACCCAGTCAAACAACCCGACCAGCATTTGCGCGAAAGAGGACGCGGTGTATTGCATCGTTTGCGTCGGCGCAGCGTATCCGCAATCCCACGTGCCGCGGGATGCCACCCCTCCGTGACTAAGCGCCCTGGAAAGCGCCGCGGCAGACAACAGGACCGCAGCGCAAAGCGCCAGGCCGGTCACGCTCACATACCCCAGCGGAGCAAGTGCCGCCAATGCCGCCGTAGTTCCCGCCAGTTCCGGCGCCCATGCGGACATTCCATGCTCCAGCACCGGGGCCACCAGCGCCGGGGCCAAGCCGATCAATAGACAGAAACCCGCCAGCGCAGCCATCGGCCCGGTCATGCTCCTTTCGGGTTCGCGAGCCAGCGATGCCTCTTCGGAACGCGCCGTCCCAAGAAACACTGTTCCGAACACCTTCACGAAGCAAGCCACGGCCAGCGCGCCGATCATCGCCAGCGCCGGCGCCGCAAACGCCGCCCCAGCCCACCCCGCCTCTCCGCCGCTGCTGATGGCCCGGAACAGGCCCAGGTAGATCAGCAGTTCGCTCACAAAACCGTTTAGAGGAGGCAGGCCGCAGATTGCCACCGCGCCGACTGCGAAAAACAACGCCGTTTGCGGCATTGCCTTTGCGATGCCGCCCAGCCGGTCGAGGCTCTTGGTATGGGTCGCATGGATCACCGCGCCGGCGCTTAGGAAGAGCAGCGCCTTGAACAGCCCGTGATTCCACACGTGCAATAACGCCCCGGCCAAACCGAGCGCCACCCATTCCGCATGGTGCAGGGAACGCCCGACCAGCGCCAATCCCAGGCCCATGACGATAATGCCAATGTTTTCGATGCTGTGATAGGCGAGCAATCGCTTGAAATCGTGTTGTCCCAAGGCGAACACAACACCCAGCACGCCGGACAACACCCCAAGCGCCAGAAGGAATTCGCCCCACCAAAGGGGCGGTATCGGCAGCAGGGATAGTATGCGGACCAGCCCGTATAGCCCAATCTTGATCGGCACACCGGACATCAGGGCGGAGACATGACTCGGCGCCATGGCGTGCGCGCTCGGCAGCCAGACGTGCATGGGCATCATGCCCGCCTTGGTTCCGAATCCGAGAATAGCCAGCATAAACATGGTGGTTGCCAAGGCCGGCGTGACGGACTCTGCCGGTAAAGCACCGAGCGAGTACGAGCCGGTGAGGCTCTGCATCACCGCAAACAGCGCGAACAGACAGAGCGTTGAGGAATGCGTGATGACCAAATAGAGCCAGCCAGCGTCGCGTACCGCGCAGTCCTCGTCCTCCGTAATAACGAGGAAGAACGCGCTCAGCGCCATGACCTCCCACGACACCAAAAACAGGATCGAGTTGGCTGCAACCGCCACCCCAGCCAATGCCGCCGT
>CAZZBA010000260.1:3095-4591 GCA_964652765.1 uncultured Victivallales bacterium
CCCTGTTGAACCCAGCGCAACCGCGCGCAGCGTTCCGGCAACCACTGAAAGAAAGGCTGATACAGAAAGCGGTCAACCGGATCCGTGTATTTGGATGCCTCACTGCCATCGGATGGAAACAGACCGTGAGGGTTCACCGCGACGCGTTTTGGACGAAGCGAGCCCGGAAGGGTCCGCGTCACCAGCATCTCCGAAAATGACCGTCCGGTATACTGCATGCGCGGGCTCGGAGCAGCGTACCCGCAACCCCAGGTGCTCTGCGAGGTTTCGCTGCCACGTTTCCGGAGGCAAAAGAACAGGAACCCGCAGACTCCCAAGGCCAGCCAAACGACGGCGTTACACAGCCCCAGCGCAGACAGCGGCGACAGCGCGGAATTTGCAGCCCCCAGAAACTCCAGGCGGGAAAGGCCCAAGGCCGTGGAGACCGGCCCAGAAACGGCGGACAGCAGCACGCCCGGGAACATAGCGGCCAACACGCACAGCACGCACAGAACGGCCAACGGCACCGTAAGCCATCCGGACGATTCGTGCGCGTGGCGGGCTTCCTCGCTACGGCCTTCACCCAGCCAGACGATGCCCGTCAACCGGACGAAACAAACCAGCGCCATGCCGCCAACGAGGGACAGCCCCCCCACCGCCGCCAGCATTGCAGTGCGGACAAATCCGTCGAGTTCCAATCCGCCGCGAAGAAGCCCCATGTATATCAGCCATTCGCTGACAAACCCATTCAGCGGAGGTATGGCCGCCAATGCCAGCGCACCGATCAGCATCGCCATGCCGGTGCGAGGCATCCGCTTCATCAATCCGCCAAGCCGCTCCATGTCCCTGGTGCCAGCGCCATGCAGCACACTGCCCGCACAGAGAAACATCAGCCCCTTCATCAGAGAGTGGTTCCACATGTGCAAGAATCCGCCCGCAAATCCCATCGCGGCCACCAGCAAATGCCCGCGCGTCAGGCCCCAAAGCCCCATGCCCAGCGCCAACAATATCAGGCCGACGTTTTCGATGCTCGAGTAGGCCAGCGCGCGTTTGATGTCGCGCTGGGACAAAGCCATCGCAACACCGAAAATGGCGCCAGCCATTCCAAGGGCCATCAACAACCCACCCCACCAAAAAGCCGGCGGACCCAGGAATGTCATCGTGCGCAAGATTCCATAGATCCCGATCTTGATCATGACCCCGGACATCAGCGCAGAGACATGGCTGGGCGCTGCGGGATGCGCCTCGGGCAGCCATACATGCAGCGGCACAACCCCTGCCTTGGTTCCGAATCCGATGAGTGCCAGAACGAAGACCAGTCCCGCCATAGCTGGCGCTTGCGGCTGCGCCGCGAAGAAGTCGAAGTCCAGCGTCCCTGCCTGTCGACCCAACAACATGAACATCGCAAGGAGGAACGCCGCTCCGATATGCGTCGCGACCAGGTATACCCAGCCGGCGACACGCACATCCTTCTTCTCGTGCTCGAACGTCACCAGGAAGAAGGCCGCCACCGACAT
>CAZZBA010000260.1:4691-6007 GCA_964652765.1 uncultured Victivallales bacterium
AACGAAACCGCTCCGTCCGCGAACAATCCCTGCACCGCCGGCACCAGCCCGATCAGGCTCCCTGCCAGCGCACTGCCCGCTCCCCACACGGATGCGGACTCCGGCCGCCTGGCCGACAGAAGCGACGCCCCGGCGCCGATGACCAGAACGCCGATCGCCAGGAGCAACAGCGTCATCGTCACTCCACCTCGCCGGGACGATCCGCCTGCTGTGCGAGCGTCCGTTCGACGCGACGGGCTTCCTCGAGGATGTCTTCCGCAGGTGCCCTACTCACGATGGCGCCCTTGAACCCATCGTCTCGCAACGCGAAGGCCAACCGCGACAGCAGGTGCAAGTGATCGCGCACTGTCAGGCTGATCAACGAGAACAGCGAGTGCACCGGCTTACCGTCAACGGCGCCAAACTCAACGGGGCGATCGAGCAGGCACAAGTTAATCATGGATCTGGGCACATGCAGAACCATCGGGTTGCGCACGTGCGGAATGGCTATACCATCGCCCATCCCCGTGGAACTCAGCGTCTCGCGGGCAAGCAACATGTCGAAAAGGAAGTCCCGGTCAACGTCCTCAGGAAGGGGCATGGTCCGGACCACGGCGCGCAAGGCCGACTCACGATCATTGGCAAGGATTCCGGCATGGATTCCGCCAGCCTGCAGGGCGCTGACGAGATCGGTTGAGCCTGCAGTTCCTTCCTCAGGTTCGTGAAAGAGATCGCTCGGGAGATTGATCTGTCGGGCCATGGCCCATTCAAGCAACTCGGCACGACCGAAACGGTACTGCTCGCCGATTCGGGTGGCGGGCATGTCGCTTTCCTTGATCCAGCGGTAGACGGTCTTCTCGGGCACCTTCAGCAACCGAACCACATCTCTGACAGATAGTTGCATAGTCGCAGCACAAGCAAAGAACCAGGCTTCACCCATCCTGTCCGATTCTGATCGGAGGAATACGGCGAGTTTCGCGCGTCGGCATGTCGGTCGGAGACCGAGGCGAAGCCTCACCAAGACGAAACGGGGTACAACTATATCAATGTCGGCAACGGATGCAAGGTGGAATCTCGCCAGACGAAGTCCCAAATCTGCCCGGAAAGTGCGGACGCGAACGGGGGAAGAAAGTTCAAATGGTTATCGACATTTATCAGGGAGGAACAGCGATGAACACACAACCGGCTAGCGCGAAACAGCACGCGGATGGTTTCAGATGACTGCATCCACTTTCCGGCGTGTTATTTCGAACCCGTTTGTTGTGCGGTGGTCGGTGGTTGACCCGGCTTGCCGCGCACCTGTCCCAGCAGCCAGTCGTACAGTTCCGCCGTGCCGT
>CAZZBA010000261.1:0-5946 GCA_964652765.1 uncultured Victivallales bacterium
TCGCTGGACGGCCCCTGGAAGGAAAGTCCGTTGAATCCGGTCATCCCGGCGTCGGGGAAAATGGCAGGTGCAGAAATAATCCACGCCTCGAACCCGACGTTGGTGGCGGCTCCCGACGGCAGGTTCAGAATCTATTACAAATCGATGACCGGCAAGTTCGCCCCGAAAAAACCGTTCCGGGAAATTTCCTTGGCGATCAGCGACCGGATCGAGGGGCCGTACGTGAATTACGCCGGCAATCCCCTCATCAGCTATGCGGACAAGGAATTGGATATCGAGGATCCCTATGCCTTCTATTACCAAGGAGTTTACTATATGATCGTGGAGGATCGCCTGGGGGTGAAGGACATGCTGGAAGGGAAGCCCGTCTCCGCCCGCCAGAACCGGCCGGGCGGTTTTCGCCCCGGCCTGATTTATTCCTCCAAGGATGGAATCCATTGGGGCGAACCGAAAGTCGGCTATCAAACCAATGAATTCTATTTCGGCGCCAAGCTGGCGCGAAGCGAACGGCCACATATCCTGTGGAAGAAGGGGAAGCCGGAATGCCTTTTCCTGGCCTGTCATGATGACGATCCCACGGCCGGATATTTTCTAACCATAAAGAACTGGGATGGAGAAGAGATGGGAACTGCCCGATCAGTCGATGATCGGCTTCTGCAACAAAATGGAATGACGAAGCAATGAATCCAACGGCCAGGACAAATGGCCGTGGTTCCGCCCCACCTCTGAACGCACCACTTTCCCAAGCGCGCTCTAACCCTCAGAACCCCATGAAAAACTCGGCTGAATACTACCGTATCTTACTCCTATGCTTGGCCATCGGCGGTTACCTCCAGGCTCAGCAAGTACCCGTCCCCCAAATTCCCGTCAAGCCGGCTGCGCCTGAATCGCCGTCCGAGATTATCGAGTTGTCCCCCTTCCTCGTGGATTCGTCCGCAGACCGAGGTTACTATTCATCGCAAACCCTCGCCGGTGGTCGCCTGAAGACGGACCTGCGGGATGTGGCGACATCGGTGCAGGTCGTCACCAAGGAGATGATGGAGGATATCGGGGCGACGAGCCTGAATGAAGTTTTCGCGTACACGACCGGCACCGAAACCTTCGGTCCGATGACCGATTACCAGCAGATTGCGACGCGATCCAATGACGACCAGCAGCAGGCGGGCGATCTCGACAATTCGGCCGCCCGCCAAAATCCCGATGCCGCCAATCGAGTGCGCGGCATGGCGGCCCCGACCCGGACCACGAACTACTTTGCGTCGTCCATCCCGTTCGACTCTTACAATTCGGGTCGGATCGATATCAACCGGGGAGCGAACTCGTTTCTTTTCGGACTGGGCTCTCCGGGCGGCATCGTCAACAACAGCCTGGACAATGCCCAACTCCAGAAGGATTCCGTGAAGATCGACTCCCGGCTGTCCACCGAGAATTTCGAGCACAACTACTCAAAAGAGTTTTCGGCCAACATAAACAAGGTCCTGATCAGGGATAAGCTAGCCATCCGGGTGGCGGCGAAGGAGAGGAAGGATGAATTTATGCAGAAGCCCGCGTTTACGGATGCGTCCCGGCAGTATGCGGCGATCCGGTTCAAACCCTTCGCGAGGCACCACATCACTTTCAATGCCAATTATGAAAGGGGCAGCACCAAGTTCATTTCGATGGAAAGGAACGGTCCGCTGGAGACCTTGTCGTCGTTTCTGAATGATCCTTTGGGCACCAAATGGGGCAGCGTGGGCACGGTGACTAATGCGGCGCATCGCTACGTGCTCGACGGGTTTGGCAACATTCTGAAGAACAGCGCCCAGGGGAATGTTCCCTATACCGGCCGGGATATCAACGGCGCCCCCATTAATTTCAATGTCTATAACAACAACTTCCTCAAGCGGAACGGTTGGATGGCGGTTTACGACGGGACGGAAAACGCCGCCGGCCTGCCCACCCGGGCCACCGATACGGGCTGGGGGAATCAAAGAATCTTCAGAGGCAGCCCGACCTTCGACCCGGATAACAATTTGCTGGGTAACACCTCGGTGCAATTCAATGCCAACATTAAGTTGAGCAGTTTGGGCACGGCCGCTGTGCCCACTGGCGGCCGCAACTATACAAACTGGGTCAACCAAGGCTTGCTCAACTACGATGTGTTCGACTTCCGGAAGCATCTCATCACGGGGTCGATCGACCGGAACTCCAACGACTTTGACCGGCGGATGTTCTCCTTCGAGGCGGTTTCGAAGAGCGGGAATTACGGCCTCAGCGTCGATTACGCCGGAGAGCATTATCAGTCGAGCGGCTTTTCGTTGATGGGCTCCCCCCGGATTGACATCGATATAAACTACACCCTGCCCCAAGGGCCGAACAGTCTGTTCGGCGCCACCAATCCCAACTTTGGCCGCCTCTACGTCTATGCCAGCGCGGCGGCGAAGACGCTGTCTTCAAGGGACCGGGAAGCCGCCCGCGCAACGGCCTTCGCCAAATTCGACTTTAAGGAAAAGTTTGGCCGCGGCATCCTTCGTTGGCTGGGGCGCCATACGATCAGCGGGCTCGCCGACCAGGGCGACCTCAAAGAGCAACGGCTGGTGCAAAAGCCTCTGGTGACCGGCAACAATGCTGACTGGGAAATAGGCCCCGATGCCCAGGTGTTCCAGCGCCAGTGGATGGGCATCTTCTATATCAGCCAGCCCTATCTCAATGCTTGGGAAAACCCCTCCTTCAGCCTGTCGGATTTCCGCACTACGGGAGTGGATCCGAGGGTCAGCATAAACTATCCCGCTGGTTACTCGCTCCCCCTGGCCTTCAAATCGGAAGGGAATCCACTCACCCAGGCGGCTCGGAATACCGTGACTGGAGATGAGACGACCAAGGTCAGCGCCTATACACCGGTATTTGACTATACCGATGGATACCTCACTCGCACCAAGACCGGGTCCCTGGCCTTGAATCTCCAGAGCTTTTTCCTCAACGATCTCCTGGTCGCGAATCTGGGGTGGCGCAGCGACAAAGTGGACCTCCAGCGTTTCACCGCGCTTAAGACTCCTACCATCAATCTGCCGGTTCTCACGGCCGACCAGTTCAATCTCAACGGGGTGGATATTATCAGTTCAAAGAAAAGCAACTTCGGGTACGGACTCGTGCTTAAGACTCCCTCCAAATGGTGGCGCGAATGGATGAGCCTGTCTTTTCACTATGGCGAGAACAGCAACTTCGTGTCGATCCCGGGCCTGCGCGATTTTGAAGGCAAAACCGTCCCGAACCAGTCCGGCACAACCAAGGATTACGGCCTTACCCTGGGCCTGATGAACGATAAGCTGGTGATCCGGCTCAATGCCTACAAGGGGGCGATTAAAGACGAGAATTATGGCGCCACCTCCACAGCTTACTTTCAATTGGTCAATACCAAGTCGCGCGAATACGGCAACCTGTATGTCGCCCTGGATGGCTACGACCGAAATCGGGATGGGAAATTTGATCCGGTGGCCGACCCTACAGCCCCGGGTGGTTTCAGTGATCCCGATCTGAATAAGAACGGTTACCTTGATGTGTATGAGCCGGGCGGAGCCTCTTATGTGGCGGGCGCGCAATACATGTCGCTCGCGCAATTCAAGCAGTTTTTTGATGCGTATTCGAAGCTGTGGAATCCGTGGATAGCAGATCAACTTAAGCTTACCTTGATCCCGGGGAATGCGACCACCGACGGAAGGTTCACCAGCAACCAAATACCATCTAGCATCCTGTCTGATACGGTCGATTTGACCGCGAAGGGCTACGAACTCGAAGTGATCTGGAATCCCACGAGCAGCCTGCGCCTCGCCTTTAATGCCTCTCAGACAACCGCCCAGAGGAGCAATGTCGCGCCGCGGATGGGCTACCTGATCAATCAGCTGATCGCGGTCAGTAAATCGGTGCAGAATGCTCCAAAACTGACGAACTCGTTTAATCCGCTCGAGACTCCATTGGCGCCCACGGACTTTGACAGCACGACCATACTGGGGGGTAGCTTGAACAACGCCGGCGTCGGCGGTTCCTATTTTGTCGCAAAAGCCCTCGAGGGTTCTGATACTCCTGAACTGGCCAAGTATAGCTTCAATGTGCTGGGCAACTATACCTTCAATGCAGGCCGCCTGAGGGGGTTCAAAACGGGCGCGGCGTACCGCATGACGTCCAAGAAAGCGATCGGCTATCCGTTGGGCCGCGATGAGACCGGCCAGTTTATTGTGAGTGATGTCACCAAGCCGTATTACAACGACCCCACCGGCTACACCGATTTCTGGATTGGGTACCAGCGCAGGATATTCAACAACAAGGTCGGCTGGAGGGTGCAGTTGAACGTCCGCAACGTCTTTGCCGATGGGGATCCGATCGTCGTCCAGGTTCAGCCCAACGGTTCACCCGCGCGCGTGTCGATCCCCGTCCCGCGGCAATTCGTGCTCTCGAATACCTTCACCTTCTGATGTACCACCATGAAATCCGCCCTCAACTCCCGGTCGGATCCGATCCCTCTGAAAACCCAGTTTCCTTTGCAGCTAAATCAATGAAACAATTGAATTAGGCAATCCCATGAACTCATCACGCTTTCTCCGCGGCGCCGCCGGTGCGGCCGCCCTCGTTTCTACCCTCACGGTGGCGGGCCAGACGCCGCCGGCCAAGCCCGCCGCCGGATCGGTCGCCGCCGACGAGGCGATCTTGATGGCCGAGTTCAACGTCGCCGGCACTAATGACGGCTGGATGGCGACCAACACGCTCTCCGGCACTCGGACCAATATGCAGCTGAAAGACCTCCCTCGCTCGGTCCAGGTGCTGACCAGCGAATTCATGAGCGACATCGGCGCGCTCACGATGACCGATGCGAGTGACTACATGAGTGGCATTACCAATGTCGGCGATCAGGACCAGACCAACGATAACAATACCTACCAGGTACGCGGCTTCAGACAGAATAAACCCTATCGTAACGGCATACGTGAGCCGTCTCCCAGCATGCTCTTCGATTCCGCCACCATGGATCGCGTCGAAGTCCTGAAGGGGCCCAGTTCGCTGCTGTCCGGCGTCGTGGAAGCCGGTGGCATGATGAACTCGATTTCCAAGGTACCAGGAACCAAGCAGGCAGCCACCATCACCCTACGCGGTGACAACTGGGGCATGCGACGTGGAGACGCGGATGTCACCATCCCGCTGACCAAGCGCTTGTCCTCCCGCTTCGTCTTGGTCCGCCAAGCAGGTGACGCCTGGCAGCAATTTGCCTGGAACAACCGCACCGTCCTCTACGGAGCGCTGTCCTACAAGCTGACGGAGAATACGCGCCTGACCACCAACGTCGAATACATCGACTATCTGGCCGCGCTACCCGCACCGCGCCAGGGGGGCCATAGCACTCTCACTTATCTAACCTTCCGTGGTAACAATATCCTCAACGGCATCAATGCCAACGGCGTTTATATTCCCTGGGATTTTAATCCCTTTGGGCCCAACAACCGCCGCGACCAACAGATTATCCGCACCAGCAATCAGGTGGAGCATCGTTTCAATGCCATGTTCTCTCTGCGTGCTTCCGCAAACTACTCCCGATCCCAAAAGTACGACCGCCGGGTCAACGGTGCGATGACTACGAGGAAAGTTGATGGGCTCGACGTACCCAACACCATCACGCTCCTCGGAACCGACGATGACGACACATTCAAGACGTTCACCTCGCAGGCCGATCTTGTGGGTCGATTCAAATATTTTGGTATCGAACAGCAATCGATCCTTGGGGCGGAGTTCATCGACTATGACCAAATACGCTTTCGATTTAATACCGCCCCGCTCTCCCCCTACATGTTCAGTACCGGTACGGCCGGCGGGTGGACCGAGATGCTCGATGATTGGCGCTGGAACATACCCAATGCCCGGGTGAAATCCCAGGTCAGACGTTACGCTTACTCCCTCACCAACGTCTTCGCGCTGTTCAAT
>CAZZBA010000262.1:0-5928 GCA_964652765.1 uncultured Victivallales bacterium
TAGCGGCTGGGCAGGGCTTTGACCATCTGGGCGGTCTTGGCGCGCCAGTTTTTGATGCGCTGGGCTTCGTCGAGGATGATCAGGTCGGGGCGCAGTTTTAGCAATTCGTCCTGGTCGAAGCGCACCAGCTCGTAGTTGATGATTTTGAAAAAAGAGGCATCGTGGTAGAGTTTCTGGCGTTCCTCCAAATTCCCTTCGACGATGGTGACTGGCAGTGAGGTAAAACGGCGGATTTCACGCGCCCACTGGTGTTTAAGCGAGGCCGGGCAAATAATTACCACGCGCTGGATGTCACGCATTTCTTTCAGCAGCGCGGCGGCGGCAATCGCCTGGACGGTTTTGCCCAGGCCCATGTCGTCGGCCAGCATGGCGCGGCGACCAAAGGCCAGGTGCATGGCGCCCTGTTCCTGGTACGGGTAAAGTTTGGTGGAAAGCACATCGAAGGTACGCCGCCCGCGTCTCACCTGGTCGAGAAACCATTCTTTTTGCTGGGCAACTTCCTCGCGGTCCTGCAGGAGTGCCAGGTGCTCGCGCACGGTTTCGGCGATGCTGACGAGCGAGCGTTCACGCGGCGGCAGGGTTTCGATGGCGGCGAATATGGAGGGTAGAATCTGCAATGGCGCGCCAACCAGGACTCCGGCCGGGTCGAAATAGCAGTTGAGCAGTTCCTTGACCGGGGCTGAATTGGGCAACGGCAGCGCCACCCTGACTGTGATATCTGTTCCGTAGTGGAGATAAACCTGCGTACCACGTGGGTGCATTTTGACAAGTGCAGGCAGTTTTTTGTCATACTCCACCCTCAGGTAAAGCAGTACGCCCTCAATGTGTTTGCAGGTGCCGATTAAATTTGTCTTGTAATCAGGGCAAGTGCAGGAGTTTTGCATTTCATCCAGCGAGCGGATTTCTACCCGGTAGGCGCGCCCGCTGACTGATTTGACCTCGAACTGGCTGAACAGCGGATGGCCGCCCTTGTTGGTAATCTTGAGAATCTCTTCACGCGCCCGTTCGCGGCGGCGCTCTATTTGTTCTTGAATATCAGTGGTCATGGGGAAACTCCGTTTCTAGAAGAGTGGACACGATAATTATACATGTTTTGACAAGGATGGGATTCGTGCTGGCATAAGCTATTTATTTTGGCGGAGAAAACAGGTCGAATTCTGTTGTTTTGAAAAACTTGAACGTATCGGAGTTTTCGGTGACAGTTCAAGTGAATCATAGCCGTGTAGAAGTCGATTTCGCAGCCCAATAATTTGCCAGTATTCCTCTGAATATGGGAGATGCCTGGCATGGCGGGCTCCTGGGACAAGGGATTCTACTGAAGCGAGTTAATGGATTGAACCCGTGTCCGAAAGGATTGGGGTTGGGTTTATTTTGCGAGGTTCGTGCACTGTAAAGTGCAGCAGTGCCCAACTGATAGCCCCGATGATAGCCGATAGGATAAACATGGCCTGGTAACTGATTGCTCCGGCCAGCCAGCCGCCAATCAAAGGCGCAATCGACCCGGCGATCCCGGGAATGGTGTTGGCCAAGCCGATGTACGTGGGGCGTTTTTCGGCATCGGTAAATTCATAGACAATGGAAATGCCAGAGATAAAGGTGCCAGCATTAACCGCGCCGCGCAAGAAAAAGATCGGAAAAAACCACAATGGGCTGGGGGCAAATATCGCCAGAGCGAGCGAAAGGGTGCTCAGTGCCATGCAGATTTCCAGACTCAATTTATGACCTTTGCGGTCGGAGAGAAAGCCAAAAAATAAGTTCGCCAAGGCCAAGCCAATCTGCATGGCGACTGTAAATCCGCCGGCTTGCGCATCCGGCAATTTCCAGGCTTGTACGGTATACACCACCAGAAACCCGGTTGCCATCCCGCTCAGAGAAAAGATGATTTGTGACAGTAGATACATGCGGAAGTTGTAATCTCTGCTCAGGATTTCCGGTAAGGAAAGCAGGAAATCCATTTGAGAGACCGGCGGCTTGCTACTGGGGACAGACGGTTCGCGGGTGAGTGAAAGGAACACCCAGGAGATGAAAATCAGGGCGGCGGCTATGGTAAAGGAAATGACGTAGCCCAGCGGAAAGGTGAATTTATCGAGCACGAAGGGCAAGACCAGCGCTCCCAGGATGCCGGTCCCATTGCCGACAAAGTTGGTGATGCCAAAAAATCGACCGCGATTTTCCACGGGGATGACTTTTGCTATCATATCCTGCCAGCCTACAATGATCACGCCTGCCCCAAAGGTGTGCCAGGCGTACAATACAAAGAATATGATCAAAGCTAAAGTAGGCTGGCTGGTGGCCAGAAAATAGGTCGCTGGAGCCAGCAAGAAAATGGGCACACGTTCGAGGAAGAAACCGAGTATCACCGGGAAGAATTTTTTCTGGGGAGCGCGCTCGACCGCGTTGGCAGCAAAGATCTGTGGCAAGAGATAGCCAGAAGTTGCAAGAAAAGGAATCAAGCCAATCAACACAGGATTAACCGTAAAATGGCTCACGAACAAGGGCAGAATGATTGTGGATGAGATAAAACTCATCCCGAACCAGAAACTGGCTCCGTCCAGGGCGTTGACAAGAAAATTCCAACGGTAATTTCTATCGACGGTCTGTTGAGCGGGGGAGTTACTGGCATTGATTTCTGACATTGGTAGGTTTACCTATCTCTCAAGGTGGATATCGTCCAATCGGTTATAGTACGGACCGGTTGGGCAGAAGGTAGGAGGGAGAAGCTACTTCCTGGCCCTGGTGAATTTCTCTGGCATGTCAGTGACGATTGAGCACAGCTGGATGACCAAGTCATCGACCAGGCCGGCGATATCGTCGGTCTCGTGGTCGAACCAGGCGTTAAATGCCGAGTCGTGCAGAGCGCGCGTGATGAAGGCCAGGAGTATCGGCGTGTTATCTTTGCTAGTGGCGCCCATCCGCCGGGTCATCAATGCAGCGATCTGCTCTTCGAGGCGGTTGCCGCGCTCCATAATGGCCCGCCTGAGGGCGCTGGTCTCGCGCAAAAGGCGTATGGTATCGCGGACGAGATCCCGCTCCTCCAGGCCTGATTCGATGGCTGGCACAAGGGCGTTACGGATCGCGAGCAGCGGCGGTTCGTTGATGGGACGCGCGGCCAACTCGGAGAGCAGCTGCTCTCCGAGTTGGCCGGAGCGCTCGACCATCACGGCTTCCTTTGACGCATAGTAGCGGAAGAACGTCCGCCGGGAGACGCCAGCGGTTTGAGCAATCTCCTCGACGGTGACATTTTCGAAGCCGCGGGCGAGGAACAATTCTCCGGCAGCTGCGCTCAGGGCGGCCCGCACAACCTGCTGCTTACGCACCTTGAGAATCGCCGAAGCGGACGGCACTGCTTCGGCAAACGGCTTATTTTTTTGTTCCAGGCTTTTCAGGTTTGCTTGATTCATGTGCGAATTGTAGCACAGGGTGTTGACAATGTCACTGAGTGCCATTATTATTGCAGGCATTGTTAACGCAGACCCGGTGTAGTGAGAATCGCCTCGCATGGGGCAGGGCTGCGTCCGGGTCCAGAGCACAGTGTTTAAGGAGATATTATGGATGTCAAGCCGAACACAGGGGCACAGGTACAGTTCCCATCAGATGCCGATATCGCGGCGAAGGTCGAAGCTATCATGGGGCGTATGAGCCTTGATGAGAAGATTGGTCAGCTCACCCAGATTGGTGGCGCATCGTTCATCCCGGGGTCGCAGCCCGAGGATATCATCCGGCAAGGCGGGGCTGGTTCGGTCCTGTGGTTGAACGACACGAAGCAGTTCAACGTGCTCCAGAAGATCGCCGTTGAAGAGAGCCCGTCGAAGATCCCGCTGCTCTTTGCCCTCGATGTGATTCACGGCTATCGTACGATCTTCCCCGTGCCGCTGGCCATGGCTGCGTCGTGGGATCCGTCGGTTGCCGAACGAGCCCAGGCCGTGGCGGCCAGGGAGGCCCGCGCCGCAGGCCTGCACTGGACCTTTGGCCCGATGGTTGATATCGCCCGTGACGCTCGCTGGGGCCGCATCGTCGAGGGTGCCGGCGAAGACCCCTGTCTGGGTGCGGCTATGGCGGCCGCCCAGGTACGCGGCTTCCAGGGTCCGTCTCTTGGGACGCCCGATCGTGTCGTGGCCTGCGCTAAGCACTTCGCGGGTTACGGCGTGGCGGATGGTGGGCGCGACTACGATCCGGTCTACCTGCCCGAGGGCCAGCTGCGCAATGTCTATTTTCCGCCTTTCGAGGCCGCATTGAAGGCCGGCGTCGGGACGTTTATGAGCGCCTATATGGACCTTAACGACGTCCCCGCAAGCGGGAACCGCTTCCTGCTGCGCGACGTCCTGCGGGGCGAGTGGGGGTTCAAGGGCTTCGTTGTTAGCGATGCGTTTGCCGTCGGAAACCTTGTCATCGAAGGCTACGCGCGAGATGGGCGCGACGCGGCTTTCCGCGCGCTCAGTGCGGGCCTCGATATGGATATGGCCAGCAATAC
The DNA here is from genome assembly GCA_964652765.1 of uncultured Victivallales bacterium. GTDB lineage: Bacteria > Verrucomicrobiota > Kiritimatiellia > UBA8416 > UBA8416 > UBA8416. The sequence goes on from CAZZBA010000262.1 coordinate 4,472, forward strand.
CTACCTCCAGCACCTCGCCGGGCTCGTCGAAGATGGCACACTCAAGCTGGCAGACATTGACGAAGCCGTGCGGCCTATTCTTGCGATTAAAGTTCGTATGGGGCTCTTCGAACAGCCGTACACCGATGAGTCGAAGCTAGCCCAGGTTGTCGCACTGCCCGAGCACCGAGAGGTAGCGCGGCTCGCCGCACAGCGGTCGATGGTGCTGCTACGGAACGAAGGCCGCCTCCTGCCGCTTGACAAGAGCCTGAAGAACGTGGCTGTGATCGGCCCGCTGGCTGACTCGAAGGAGGCCACGGAGGGTTCATGGATGGTCTTCGGCCACACACCGGCTGCCGTCACAGTTGTCGAAGGCATTCGTGCCAAGCTGCCTGGAGCGAGAGTCGAGTACGCCCCTGGCCCCGAAATCCGACGTGACATTCCCTCATGGTTCGACAACATGCTGTCTGAAGTCAAAAAGGATCCGCAAACGCCTGAGCAGGCAGAAGCTGCTTTCCTGGCGGCCGTAGCCACGGCACAAAATGCGGATCTAGTCGTGATGGTGCTTGGCGAGAACGCCAACATGGCCGGCGAGGCTGCTTCGCGCGCCTCGCTTGATCTACCGGGACGCCAGGAAGAGTTGCTTAAGGCTGTCGTGGCCCTCGGCAAGTCCGTGGTCCTGGTCCTGTTGAATGGCCGTCCGCTGAGCATCGGATGGGCGGCGGAGAACATACCGGCGATCCTTGAGGCCTGGGAACCCGGCACGGAGGGCGGCCATGCCATTGCTGACATCCTGTTTGGTGATGTCAACCCGGGCGGCAAGCTGCCCGTCACTTTCCCGCGCAAGGCCAGTCATGCGCCGCTCTACTATGCGCGCAACCTCACGCATTCGCCTGAAAGCAGCCCGATGTACAACCCGCGTTACTGGGACGGCCTTCCGACGCCGCTGTATCCCTTCGGCTTTGGCCTGAGCTACACAACCTTCTCGATCACGAATCTGAAGGTGGCGGCGCCGCAGGTGAAGGTGGGAAGCTCGGTTGACGTGACAGTCGACGTGATGAACACGGGCTCTGTGGTGGGTGACGAGGTTGTGCAGCTCTATATCCATCAGAAGGCTGGCAGCGACTCACGTCCAATGCGTGAGCTAAAGGGCTTCGAGCGTCTCACGCTCAAACCCGGTGAGATGAAGACGGTCACCTTCCAACTCGGACCGGCTGAGTTCGGCTACTGGAGTACGAATGCTGGCAAGTGGGTCCAGGACGCGGAGGCCTTCGACATCTGGGCAGGCGCCGACTCGTTGGCGACGCTCCATACGGACCTCGTGGTAGTCCGCTAAGCGCGGAGAACGAAACATGTAATATGAAAGTGATTGCTTGGCCGAACCATCCGGGCCGGCCGAGCAATCACTCTGCGCGAAAGGGCGTCCATGCTACCATTCGCCATCCGCGTCGAAGGCAGTCAGGTGCGCGGTTTTGGGG
>CAZZBA010000263.1:0-5923 GCA_964652765.1 uncultured Victivallales bacterium
CGAGGTGGAATCGGGGCGGGAGATCCACGTCACAGCGACCTACGAGAACTGGCGGCTGGCCGAGGAGGTGGTTGCCGACACCACGCGCCGTCACGCCTGCTTCGAATTGTTGTGCTATCCCGGCGAGGTGCGGCTGAGCCCGGACCATGTGACCCATGCCGACGGCGGTGTGCTTTTCTATCATCGCAACCCGCCGGACAACTGGCTGCGCAGGATGCAGATCGAGCAGCAGGGCCTGACGGCGGTCGCCGGCGAGATTCCCGACGACCTGAGCCACCGCACCTTCGGAGGGTTTATGGCCAGCGAGGGGTTCCAGCCTGCCGGCGAGACGGCCGGCGTCTACCAGACCCGCTCCTACCACGGCTGGCTGTTGCGCTCGGAAAGGCCCGCGCGCCGTCATCACCTGCGGATCTGCACGCATATCGCGCAGACGGAGACTCTGAACGCCTGGCAGGCTGAACTGCGCGGACTGGTCAATGCCCCGGACGCGGGCCGCGAGACCACCGTCGCCTGGTGGCGTGAGTTCTGGGCCCGCAGCTGGATCGCGATCCAGCCGGAAAAGCCCGACGCCGGCAGTCGCGCCTGGCGGATCGGGCGCAACTACACCCTGTTCCGTTATCAGCTCGGGTGCAATGCGTTCGGCGAGTACCCGAGCAAGTTCAACGGCGGCAGCTTTTCCTTCGACGCCAACCTGGTTGGCGATGACTTCAAGGCCCACGGTCCCGATTGGCGGCAGTGGGGCGGGGGCGTGTTTACGGCGCAGAACCAGCGCCTGCTCTACTGGCCGATGCTCAAGACCGGGGATGCGGAGGCGATGCGGCCGCAGTTCGAGCTCTACCGCAAGGCCCTGCCCGGTGCCCGCGCGCACGCGCGGGTGCACTTCGGCCACGAGGGCGCGGTCTACTGCGAATATATCGGGGTTTTTGGCCTGGAGATCGGCATGGGGTATGGGTGGACGAGCAGTAAACGTTTGCGCGGCCCGGAGATCCCCTTTGGCGATCCGCGTGCCGATGGCGGACATCACTATGGTGAACCGGTTGAAAAAGGGGTGATGAGCTGCAAGCCCATTGCCATGCATTGGGAATCGCAGCTCGAGCACGCCTACATGATCCTGGAGTATCAGCGGTTCACGGGGGGTAGTATCACCGAGTACATCCCGTTCATCGAGAATGCCGTGGTCTTCTTCGACGAGCACTACCGCGCGCGCGAGCGCATGCGGTCGGGGCGCGATCTCGATGATAACGGCCATCTGGTGCTTTTTCCGGCCAAGGCCTGCGAGACCTACCGGGGGGCGAAGAACCCGGCGGACCTCATCGCCGGCCTGTTCGCCTGCCTGGACGCGATCGACCAGCTCGATGAGGGGCTTCTGCAGCTCCGCGACAAGGCCTATTACCGGCAGTTGCGGACCACCATCCCGCCGTTCAGCTACGGCGAGACGGCGGGTAAGCGCGTGATCCTGCCGGCCGCGAGCTGGAAGGAATACGGCAATGCCGAGATCCCGCAGCTTTACCCGCTGTTCCCCTTCAACCGCTTTGCCTTGGGGCGCGATGACCTGCAGCCCTTCCGGGATGCCTACGAGCTGGGTGAGTTCCGCAAGGGCAATGTGGTAAGCTGGCACCAGGACGGCATTTTCTTCGCCCGCATGGGAGAGACGGAGAAGGCCGCTGATTTCAACGCCCGCAAACTCGACGACAGCGAGCGGCGCTTCCCCACCTTCTGGGGCCCGGGCCACGACTGGGTGCCGGACCACAACTGGGGCGGCAGCGGCATGATTGGCTTGCAGGAAATGCTCATGCAGACCATCGGCGATGAGATCCGGCTCCTGCCAGCCTGGCCGCTGGAGTGGGATGTCGACTTCAAGCTGCATGCACCACGGCAGACGGTCGTCACCGGTCGCGTCCGCAACGGCCAGCTGGTTGACCTCGATGTGCAGCCCGAATCGCGGCGCAAGGATGTCGTGGTGCAGGCGGCCTGCCAGGTTCCCGTGGCCCGCTCCGCGGAGCGGCATCAGATCACCGCCCCGCCGCAGGAGCCCTGGAAGGCGGAGTTGCTGAAACAACCGCTGCGCGCCTACTGCATTGATTTCAACTGGTTGGTCCGGAAGGAAGGCAATGTGTTTCCTGAGCCCGGCCACTGGGCTGACGCCGATCCCGCGGCTCACGTGAAGTGGTACAAGGACGCCGGCGCGAACTGCATCCAGACCTTTGTCCTCTCCGCAAATGGTTATGCGTGGTACAAGGGTGGCCCGGTTCCGGAACAACCGGGACTCAAGCACGATTTCCTGGTCGAGGTGGTTCGGCAGGGGCATGAAGAGCGGATGCTCGTCATGGGCTATTACTGCATCGCGGCCAATACTCTCTGGGGAAAACTCCATCCGGAGGAGAGCTACGGCACGCCGTCCTGGATGCACATTCCACTTACGACGGACTACATCGACTACCTCTGTGTATCGGTGGAAGACGCGCTGAAGAAGACGGGCATCGACGGCTTCATGCTCGACTGGCTGCAAAACACGAGCGGCAGGTGGCTGGACTGCGAAAAGGTGATGTATGCCGAGTTGATGGGCGTGCCGTTCCCGGGGGCCGACAAGGTTACACCTGCCGACCGGGAAAAGTTCGATGATCTTGCGGTCAACCGTTGCTGGACGCGTATCCGCGACACGGCCCGCAGGGTGAAGCCAGACTGCATCCTCTGGCCGAATTATCTGCAGCACATGAAGCTTGAGGAGGTGGACTGGCTCTTGAACGAAGGGCCCGATGTCGAGGCCACGGAGATTGCCCGCCAGAGGTTGGACGGCAGGCCAATCCGCCTGGTTCAGAATCAAGTCGGCTGGTCGAATCATGATGCGCGCAGGGTCTTTTCCAATCCGCACTACAGGAATTGGGACTTTTATGGATTCGCTGCGCCCTATGACAACTCGCTTCCTCTGCCCGTTGCCGAGTATCTTGGGCGTCCGGTTGCTGATTTCAATGGCACAGATCCGATGACCATCAACGACCGGAATATTGCCGCCCTGATCCGGTTTTTTCGTGGCGAGCCGGTGGCCCCACCGCCACCATGGCCGCTGGACTTGCGCTGCGAATACCTCGTCCAGCCGCTGGGCATCGATACGCCAAAGCCGCGACTGGGCTGGAAAATCGGAACTGCAAATCCGGAAATCGAAAGAGGCGTCGTGCAGACTGCCTATCAGGTGCTGGTGGCGAGTTCCAGGGGGGTATTGCGCAACGATCAGGGCGACCTGTGGGACAGCGGCAAGGTGGAGGGCGAAGGGCGTGTCCTGGTGGAGTATGCCGGAAAGCCGCTGGTATCGAGGATGCGGTGTTTCTGGAAAGTCCGTGTCTGGACCCGGACCTCTGACCTCCAGTCTCCGGCCGTATCGTCCTGGAGCGAGCCGGCGATGTGGACCATGGGCCTGTTGCAGCCGGAAGAGTGGGGAGCGGCCCGGTGGATTCAATGGACGCCGGCCCCCGAGGCCGTGCCGGTGGCGGAGGACGGCACGCCGGTGGAGATCCGGGATCTCTGCCCCTGGCTCCGGAAATCGTTTGACCTGGCCGCGGCACCCGAGCGAGCTTTGGTGCGCCTGAACATCTCCGGCTACGCCGAGTTGTATATCAATGGCCGGAAGGTTGGCGCGGATGTGCTGACACCGGCGATCGCCAACCCGGAGCACCGCACTTTCTATGTCACCTATGATGTCGCCAGCTACCTGCGGGCTGGGCGCAACGTGATCGGGCTTTGGCTGGGGCGCGGATGGGCCAAGGAGCTGCCCCTGGTGCGGGCCGAACTGGAGGCGCAAGTGGCCGGTCAGACCGTGTGCGTGGTGACCGATGCCGGCTGGAGCGGTTGCGCGAGCCACTACCGGCACATCGGGAAATGGCAATGGAGCAACTTTGGCGGCGAACGGATCGATGCGCGCCGGTACCGCCCGGACTGGTGTCAGCCAGGGGGCGCCGAGGACGGCTGGACGCCGGTGACGGTCGTCACGGGGCCGGAAGTCCCCGCCGTGGCGCAACCGGTTCCGTTGAACCGGCTGGGAGCCGGGATTCCGGCCGTAACGGTGACGCGGCTTGGCCCGGAGCAGCAGGTGCTCGATTTTGGGGTGGCGGTGACCGGCTGGCTCCGGCTGGCGATGCCACGCCTGGCGCCCGGTCACGTGGTGAAGTTGAGCTTTGCCGATGCGGAGAGTACGTACTCCAAGGAGGGGCCGGGCGGGTATCAGACCTTTAGTCAAGTGAGTGAATTCGTTTCGGCCGGCCAACCGGGTGAGCGGTTCGAGAACAAGTTCAATTATGCCGGGTTCCAGTATGTGGTGGTCGAGGGTTTGGCGGCCGAGCTGGCGCCGGCGGACGCCACGGCGTACTTGATTGAGACGGATCTGGAACCGGCCGGGGATTTCGCCTGCTCAAACGAATTGCTCAACCGGATTCATGGCCTGACGCAGTGGACGTTGCGCTGTCTGAATCTCGGCGGATATCTGGTGGATTGTCCGCATCGGGAGCGGTTAGGCTATGGCGGTGACGGCCAAGTGGCGGTGGAAGGGTTTATGACCGGCTTCCGCGCCGATGCTTTCTACCGCAAGTGGCTGGCGGATTGGCGGCTGCGGCAGAAGCCGGATGGCGCCCTGCCCAATGTGGCGCCCTGTGCGGATGGGGGCGGTGGCCCGGGCTGGCCGGACTTCGTGGCGGCGGTCACCTGGCGGCACTATCTTTACTACGGCGACCGGCAGGTCGTGGAGGAGAATTTTCCGACCATCCGCCGTTACGCGGACTGGCTGGAGACGAAGTGCCAGGACGACGTCCTGCGCCAATATGGCAACAAGTGGTCCTTCATCGGTGACTGGGTTCCTCCAGAGCGGGGCATGGACACCGCAAATTGGCCCAGTCAACGGGCGGCCGAGCTCTTCAACAATTCCTGCCGAATCTACCACTGGAGCCTGCTGGCGCGCCTGGCCGCAGTCCTGGGGGACGAGGCCGAAGTGCGCCGTTGCGAGGAACGCCTGAAGGTGATCCGCCCGGCCGTGCACCAGGCCTTCTATGAGGCCGAAACGGGGTATTACGGGGTGGATGAGCAGGCGTATTACGTTATGCCGCTCATGACCGGGATCACCCCCGCGGAGCTGCGGCCCCCCTTGCTGGCCAAGCTGGAACGTAACATCCTTGAAAAGAACCGCGGCCACCTCGACACCGGGCTCTTCGCTACCTACTTCATGATGGAGTACCTGCGGGAGATCGGGCGCAATGACCTGGTATTCGCGATGTTCAACCAGGAAACCTATCCGGGCTGGGGCTACATGCTGGCCCAGGGGGCCAGCACCTGCTGGGAACAGTGGAACGGCAATTTCTCCCGGATCCACAATTGTTTCACCTCGGCCGACAACTGGCTCTACCAGGGGCTGGCCGGCATCCAGCCCGATCCCGCCGGGCCGGGTTTCAGGAAGATCATCATCAAGCCGGCCATCGTCGGGGATCTGACCTGGGTGAACTGCCACCACGATTCGCCGTATGGCCGGATCGTCTGCAACTGGAAACGTGAGGATGGAACCTTGCGACTGGAGGTTGCGATTCCTCCAAACACAACGGCCACGGTCTTTGTTCCTGCCGAGGACGCTGCCCGGGTGACCGAGTCCGGGCTGCCGGCATCGAAAGCGGCGGGGGTGACCTTCCTGCGGATGGAGCACAACGCCGCCGTGTATGCCGTGGCCGCGGGGACCTACCGCTTCCAGGCCGCGGTGGCGGGTCAGGGAAATGCGGCGAAGGGTTGATGCAACAGAACAGCGGGAAGAGGAACTTTACTGACATGGATGCCTACAACGTGGTCTGGGCCTCACCCAGCCGGGATGCGTCGGAATCGATGCCCTGCGGTGGCGGCGATATCGGATTGAATGTCTGGGTGGAGGACGGCGATGTGCTGTTCTATCTCTCGC
>CAZZBA010000264.1:0-5893 GCA_964652765.1 uncultured Victivallales bacterium
CGAGCGGGACGGACACGTTCGGCGGCGATTCGAACGGCGTGCATCTGATCGACGGCGAGCGCCTGAAGGCGAACGTCGAGTCGTACGAGACAAAACCGGCGGAAGCGCGCCGGTTCGAGTCGCATCGGCTTTATGGCGATGTCCAGGTCATGCTGCAGGGGGAGGAGCGCCAGGACTTCGCGGATGTTGCCGATCCGGTCACGGATGGCGGTTATCTGGCCGGGCGGGACGTGGAATTTTTCGAGGTGCCGGCGGCTTATACCCCCGTGCATCTGCGGCCCGGCTGTTTTGTCGTCTACCAGCCGGGGGAGTTGCACCGTCCCGGCGCGGCACTGGCGGGGGGGCCGCGACCAGTGCGCAAGGTCTGCATGAAAATTCGTATCGTGTAGGCTTCGCCAGTTTCTTTCTCATGCGCAGCGGCTCGGCGAGGACGCCTCGCCCTACCTCTTCGTCCGCGTTATTCGCGAGGGGTAGGGCGCAGCCTCCAGGCAAGCCGTACGTGGCAATGGTGTGCTTGATGCAACGAGGCTGTCGTCCCTACCGCTGGTAGCCGGTCGGTATTTGTTGGATGTGGAAATATTTGTCTTCAGTCTTCGGTCTTCGGTCTGTAGTCTTCTCCCCGATCCAAAGATTTAGCCAAAGGAAATGAATATGGAGAAAGACAATCGGTTTGCGGTGATCATGGCGGGGGGCAGGGGGGAACGGTTCTGGCCGCTGAGCACGGCCGCGCGCCCGAAACAGGTGCTTTCGCTCGTGGGGGGGCGTCCGATGCTGGCTCAGGCGGTCGATCGGCTGAAGGGTTTTATCCCGCCCGAGCGCATCCTGATCATTACCAGCGCCTCGCTGGTGGACGTCTCGCGCGAGGCCGTGCCTGAACTGCCGCCGGCCAATGTGATCGGCGAGCCCTGCGGACGCGACACGGCGGCGGCCTGCGCACTGGGGGCGGCCGTGGTCAAGGCGCGCTGTGCCGAGGGCACGTTCTGCATCCTGACGGCCGACCATGTGATCAGGAAGATCGACCGCTTCCTGCAGATCCTCGAACACGGTTTCACAGTGGCCGAACGTGGCGAATCGCTGGTGACGATCGGCATCAAACCGACCTTCCCGAGCACCGGGTTCGGCTACATCGATTGCGGCGAGGTGTTGTCTGATGGCGATGTGCGCGTATTCAAGGCCCGTCGTTTTGTCGAGAAGCCGGATGCGAAAACCGCCGAGAGGTACTTGCAGACTGGCCATTATCTCTGGAACTCCGGCATGTTCATCTGGAAGGCCGAGACTTTGCTGGCGGCCTTGCGGCAGTTTGAGAAGCCGGTCTATGACATGGCGGTCGCCATGCTGCCCGTGGTGGGCACCCCCGCTTTCGAGGCCGGCCTGACGACGGAATACAACCGTCTGGGGCGGATCTCGATCGACTACGCCGTGATGGAGAAGGCTCCCAACATCGTGACCGCCGCCGGTGACTTCGAGTGGTACGATGTCGGGTCCTGGCCCGCGCTGGAGGATCATTTCGAGAAGGATGCGGACGGGAACGTGATCGTCGGCGATGGCGTGATGCTTGACAGTGCTGGCAACGTAGTCGTCAGTGGGAACCGACTGACGGCGCTGATCGGCATACGCGACCTCGTGGTCGTGCATGCGGAGAAGGCGACGCTGATCTGTCCGAAATCGCGAGCGCAGGATGTCAAGCAGATGGTACAGCTTCTCGCTCGAAAGGAGCAGTATGTGGATGTTCTCTAGAATCGTATGCCTGTTGCTGCTGTGTCCGGTGTTCCTGGCGGGGGCTGGGGAACGGCTGAGGGTGGTTTCCCTGAACGCGGAATGGTTTCCGGGACGTGCACCGGAGCCAGCCCCTGCATCGCAGGCACGGCACATTGTCGGCGTCCAGCAGCTTTTCCGTGATCTGGATCCCGACCTGTTACTGCTGCAGGAAATCGTTCAGCCGGCGGCGCTGGAGAAGGCGTTGACGGTTCTGCCGGACGTGTCCGTGTATGCGGTCTCGGCATTCACCAACTATCCGCAGCAACTGGCTATTGCCGGTCGTTTGCCGCTGGTGGCTGCCTATGCGAATCCCTGGCCGGAGGTGGAAGGCCGTACCGAACCGGGTCCGCCGCGCGGGATCGCGTTTGCGGCGGTTGAATTGCCGGATGGTGGCCTGTTTCTGCTGTTCACGGTGCATTTGAAATCGAACTGGCGTGGTGACGAGGACTACAACGAGCAACGAAATCTGCGAATGCGCGAGGACTCGGTCGGGATGTTCCTGGCGAACGTGAAGACGGCGGAAAGCTGGTTCGCGGGCCGGGTTGTTCACGGGGTATTGCTGGGCGGGGACCTGAATACGCTGTATCCGACATCCATCTTCCGTGGCGAGAAGACGGTCAGCCTGCTCGAGGCTGGCGGTTTCGTGCATCTAGGCAGCAGCGGTCTTGACCATTTCTGGGGCAAAGGCATCACCAACGCCGTGTTCTCCGTATTCACCGATTTCAAGGTCAGCGATCACGCCCCGGTTGTCCTGGATATCGCGCTTGCCGGCGGCAAGGGGATCACGCGCAAACCGGTGATTGCATCGGCGGTGGTGGCGGAAGACGCGGGCAATGCACGGACCGATGTCAACAAGGCCGCCCTCTCGGAGTTGATGTCGCTGCCGCATATCGGGCCGGTGCTGGCGCAACGGATTGTCGATGGCCGCCCGTTCGGGTCGGTCCAGGAGATGGCGGATGTCTGCGGGATCGGTCAGAAAACCCTCGAACTGGTGCGTCCGTTCATCGAGGTGGTGCCGGCGGCTGAGTAGCAAACAAGGGCAAACAAGGGATTGCACGGCGGGCGAGGCTGTGGCATAGTGCCTGCGTTCTTGGTTTGTAACACACTCATTACAACGAAAGGGAGAGACGCGCCTATGAAAAACATACCGGTCGAAAACGTGCGGAATTTCACCATAATGGGACATACGGGAAGCGGGAAAACCACGTTGACCGACGCGCTGCTCTATCGTCTTGGTGTGAATGACAGGCTTGGCTCTCCGGCGGCCGGTACGAGCATGAGTGACTACACCGATCAGGAAAAAGCGCACAAGATCTCTATTTTCTCCACCACCTTCAGCGCCTTCTACAAGACCCCGGCCGGAGCTGAATTCGAGTTGGTGTTCACGGACACCCCTGGCTATGCGGACTTCTTCGGCAGTGTGATAGCCGCCGCCCGCAGCGCGGAGACCGGCATGATCGTGGTGGATGCCTCTGCCGGTGTCCAGGTGGGGACCCATCGCGCCTGGAAATGCTGCAAGAGCCGCGGGCTGCAGTCGCGTGCGATCGTGATTACCGGCCTGGACAAGGACAATACGAGTTTCGCCAAGACGGTCAGTGAGATCCAGGAGGTGTTCGGATCCAACTGTGTGCCGGTGGTGGTGCCCTTGCCGGACAACAGCGGGGTTATCGACATCCTGGGCAACAAGGACGTTCCCGCCGGGCTGGAGGATGAGATCAAGGAGGCCAAGGGGGGGCTGGTGGAACTGGCGGCCGAGACCGATGACACGTTGATCGAGAAGTTCCTCGCGGGTGAGGACCTTTCGCCGGAGGAGATCGCCAGCGGACTGGTGCATGCGGTCGCCAGCGGCGGTTTCGTGCCGATCTTTGCCTGCCTGCCGCTGAAGGGGGTCGGCGTGGACGAACTGCTCGACGGGGTCTCGCGCTTCTTTGCCTCGCCGGTGATCGTGCCGCACCGGGATATCCATGGCAACCCGCTGGATGCCGCGCCCGGTGCCACGCTGGCGGGGCTGGTATTCCGGTCCGTGAACGATCCGTTCCTCGGCCAGCTAGCCTTTGTGCGCGTGTTCGGCGGTACGCTCAAGTGCGATTCCGAGGTATTCAACTCCTCGACCGGAGAGAAGGAGAAGATCGGCAACCTGCTGGCGGTCAACGGCAAGAAACAGACGCCGGTCGAGAAGGCCACGGCCGGGGATATCGTGGCGATTCCCAAGCTCAAGAACACCCATGTGGGCCATACGCTTTGCTGCGTCGGGTCGTCGATCGTGATTGATCCGCTGCATTTCCCGAAACCGGTCATGTTCATGGCGCTCACCGCCAAGACGCAGGTCGACGAGGACAAGATCGGCACGGCGCTCAAGCGTGTCTGCGAGGAGGATCCGACACTTTCGGTCGATCGCAACGCGGAGACGCACGAGGTGGTGCTGCAGGGGCTCGGCGATGTGCATATCGACGTGACGGTCGAGCTGATGAAGGCGCGCAGCAATGTCAGTGTCACCCTGAGTACGCCGAAGGTGCCGTATCGCGAGACGGTGACCGCGGTGGGTGAAGGCCATTACAAGCACAAGAAGCAGTCCGGCGGGCGCGGGCAGTATGGTGATGTCTACCTGCGTGTCGAGCCCAAGCAGCCGGATGAGGAGGAGTGGTTTGTCAACGCGATTGTCGGCGGCGCGATCCCGGGCAACTTCATCCCGGCTGTGCAGAAGGGGCTCCTGGAGGGGATGACCAAGGGGCCGTTGGCGGGCTATGCGGTCCAGAATGTCAAGGCGACCGTCTACGACGGGTCCTACCACGATGTGGATTCGTCCGAAGTCGCCTTCAAGATCGCCGGTGGCCGAGCGCTCAAGCTGGCGATGCGCAGCGCGAAACCGGTGCTGCTGGAGCCGATCATGCGTGTGCGGGTGTCGCTGCCCGAGGACTGCATGGGCGATATCAACGGGGATCTGAACCACAAGCGGGGACGCATCCTCGGCATGGAGGTAGAGGAGGGGATGCAGGTGATCACGGCCGATGTGCCACAGGCGGAGTTGTTCAAGTATGCGGCCGAACTGCGTTCCATGACCGGTGGACGCGGTTCGTTCGAGATGCGCTTCGACCGCTACGAGCAGGTACCGGCGAATGTGGCGCAGAAGATCATCGCCGCGGCCGACGTCCAGGAGGAGGAGGATTAACAGGCGGTGTGACGTGGATCTGGCACGATGCGAACTTTGCCCGCGATGTTGCGGCGTTGACCGGCTGGCCGGGCAGCGCGGATGGTGCCGTGCCGGGGCTGGCACGGCGATCTACCGTTATGCGCCGCATTTCGGCGAGGAGCCGCCAATCTCGGGCGAGCGGGGCTCGGGCACGGTGTTCTTCAGTCAGTGCACGCTCTCCTGCCTCTATTGCCAGAATCATCCCTGGAGCCAGCAGGGCGAGGGGGATGTCTACGACCGGGACGGTCTCGCGGCGGTCTTCCGTGCGCTGGCGCGCCACGGCTGTCACAACTGGAACCTGGTGAGCCCGACGCCGTGGATGCCGGCCATCCACGACGCGCTTGGGCAGGTGCGGGCCGAGGGTGTGAACCTGCCGGTGGTCTACAACACCAGCGGGTACGAGCGGGTCGAGACCTTGCGCGCGTATGCGGACGACATCCAGGTCTACCTGACGGATTTGCGATACGCCAGCGCGGATACGGCCAGGGCGGGATCCGCCGCCGCGGACTATGTCGAGAATGCCCGCCGCGCCATGGGCGAGATGTGGTCGCGGCTGGGCCCGTTAAGGTGTGATGAAAATGGAGTTGCGCTTTCCGGTGTGATTTGTAGAATCCTAGTTTTGCCGGATTTAGCCGATGAAGCTGTTCGGAACCTCGAATGGATCGCCGCGACGCTGGGCACGGAGGTGCATATCAGCTTGATGGCGCAGTACCAGCCTGCCTGGAAGGCCATCGGGCAGGGCTCCTGGGGGCGGAGGGTTGACGAGGACGAGTACGGGCGCGTGTGCGAGGCGCTCGAGGATCTCGGATTCGAGAATGGCTGGCTGCAGGAGCCGGGCGGTGAGAAGGAAGCGGGCATCGTGGGGCATGACATGCCCAGGGGCGGTTTTGACACATGCAGCCGGGGTTGAGTCCGCGGGACTCGACGGCGGCGGTGATATATATG
>CAZZBA010000265.1:0-5884 GCA_964652765.1 uncultured Victivallales bacterium
GGCGGTTGTGTTCTTGATTTCGATGTCTGTGCTTGCATGTAGATACGGCGTCAAGAAAGCGGATGGGCAAGAGAGAGGATGAGCATCAGACCGCCGAAGGCGAAAAGCGGGATGTGATTCTGAGCAAAATGAGCAAGGGCATGGAAGCATGGTGGTCAGTGACCCCATGACGAAGGCTCTCCTGCTTGCAGGCAGGATCAGTCCAGGATGCAGTCCTGGTGGGTGCGCTGCGAGCTTTGCGGGGTGTATTGGTGGACCTCGATGCGCACGCCGCTCGGGTCGCGTGTCCAGACCTGCCAGCTCTGGTCCGCGCCGAGTTTCTTCTCCGTCACGGGATAGCCGTTGTCGGCCAGCTGCCTGGCCACCTGGTCGATGTCATCGGTCTCCAGGCAGAAATGTGAGATCGGAGCCCGGTCGGTGGCGTTGATCTCGCCGCCGCTGAACACCTCGATATAGGTATTCTCGGCCACTTCCAGGTAGAATCCGACCACGGCGCCTTTGCGGATGAAATCGAAAACCTTGCGGAACCCGAATCCCTCGCGGTAGAACCGTTCCACGGCCGGCAGATCGGTGGCGGCCAGGCATACATGCGCAAATCCCTTGTTCATCATCAACCTCCCGTGTGAATCCTCCATGCACGCGACACACTCTTGGGTAAAACACCGCCGCTTGCAAGATCAATCCTTGATCCGGGAATTCGACACCGGAACTCACCAAATTCGACAACTTGTAAAAAAGAGATTGATTTGGTGGCATTCCTGACGTACGATCCTCGCGAGTTTTTCAAATGCAATAGGCCCCTTGATCCAGGAGGTTGGACGTGCCCGGTAAACCGAAGAAACTGATTAACTGGCAGCTCCCCATGCAGCGCGTGCTATACGCGCTGGCGCCGATCGTCGCCTCCGGTGTCTACTTCTTTGGCTGGCGCTCGCTGCTGGTGGTGGCTGTCGCCAACGCGGTGGCCTTTTTCTCCGAATACGTTTTCACGCGGCGCGAGGGCCAGCCGGTGACCTCGGCGGTCTTCGTGACCGGCACGCTTTTCGCCCTCTCGCTGCCGCCGATGCTGCCGCTGTGGATGGTGGCCCTCGGATCCGCCTTCGGCGTGGTCTTCGGCAAGATGGTCTTCGGCGGTTTCGGCAAGAACATCTTCAATCCGGCCTTGACGGGGCGGGCCTTCATCTATATCAGCTTCGGCGACTACATGACCGCCCGCTGCTGGACCCACCCGTTCGACGGGGCACTGGGCGGCCTGCTGCAATTTACCAACGATGCCGTCACCCGCGCCACCCCCGGCACCTGGCTCAAATACACCGCCGAGCAATTGACGACCAACGGCCTCGACCCCGCGATGTTCTCGCTCGAGAAGCTGGTCCTGGGGAATATCGCCGGCGTGATCGGCGGCACGAGCGCGGTCCTGGTGGTGATCGGCGGGCTTTACCTCGTGCGCACCAAGGCCGCCAACTGGCGCCTGCCGATGGCGGTGATCCTGGGATTCTCGATCACGCACTTCCTGCTGACGTTCTTCGGTGCGGCCTATGCCGCCAACGCGCCGGAAAACATGGATGTGGCTGCGCGGCTGCTGCGGGCCTCGTACTTCACGTTTTCGTCCGCCTGTGCCGGCAGCCTGCTCTTCGGGGCGTTCTTCTATGCCACCGATCCGGTGTCTGCCCCGAAAACCGACGAGGCCCGCTGGATATACGGGCTTGAGATCGGTGTGTTATCGTCCCTGATCGGCCTCTTCACCGTCTGGCCCGCAGGCACGATGTTTGCCATCCTTTTAGCCAATATGTTCGCGCCGATCACGGATATCGCCGTCAAAGGCATCAAGGAAAAGAGAAAGAACGCGTGAAACCGGAACTCATCAAGGAAAAAATCGCGCCGGTCCTGTTCATGGCCGCGGTGACATTCGTGTGCATTACGCTGATCGGCCTGGTGGATATCGTGACCAGGCCCGCCGTTGATCGCAACAAGACCCTGTTCCAGAAACAGGCGGTCTGCGATGCCGCCGGCGTGGCGAATCCGGGATCGCCCGATAAACTGGCCGCCTGGTACGTGGCGAATGTCGCGACCGTGACCAATACCGAGGGTGCCGTCTACTATCGTGTCACTGGGACGGACGTAGGTCCGACACTGGTGCTGGTGCAGAAGGGTCCAGGCCTTTGGGGAACGATCAAGGCGTATATCGGGTTCAATGGGAATGCAATCGCGGGTGTCACGTTCCAGGACCATATCGAGACCCCCGGTCTTGGCGCGCGCATCGACGAGCCGTGGTTCCGCCGCCAGTTTGCCGGCAAAACCGGTCCTTTCTCAAGGATGGGCTCCGAACCGAAGGACAAGACGGCGGGCACACGCGAGATGGATGCGTTCGACCAGATTACCGGCGCGACGATCACCTCGGTGGCGGTCAAGGACATCGTGAACAAAAGCATTGAACGGGCAAGGGCGCTGGACGCCGCCCGCTGACCTGAGGGAAGGGCAACATGCCAGGCAAAGTAAAAAA
The DNA here is from genome assembly GCA_964652765.1 of uncultured Victivallales bacterium. Classification (GTDB taxonomy): domain Bacteria; phylum Verrucomicrobiota; class Kiritimatiellia; order UBA8416; family UBA8416; genus UBA8416. Next base: position 2,501 of record CAZZBA010000265.1, read on the forward strand.
ACAGTTTCTGGCCAGTATCGGAAGGGACAATCCTGTCTTTGTCCAGGTGCTGGGAATCTGCTCGACGCTGGCCGTCACCAATGTGATGGAAAACACCCTGGTGATGTGCCTGGGCCTGATCTTCACCACCGGCTGCTCGAACTTCACGGTATCCCTTCTCCGCAAGCATATTCCCGGCTCGATCCGAATGATGGTTGAAACGTTGATCATCGCCGCCTATGTCATTATCGTGGATCTCGTGATCCAGGCGACGCTACCTGCGATTTCCAAGCAGCTTGGGCCTTATGTCGGGCTGATCATCACCAACTGCATCGTCATGGGGCGTGCTGAAGCCTACGCGCTGAACAACGAGCCGATGCCGTCGCTCGTCGACGGCGTGGCCGCCGGTATTGGCTATTCTTACATATTGCTGATCATCGCGTTCTTCCGCGAGCTGCTTGGGTCAGCGACGATCTGGGGCTATTCCATCCCCTTTTTCAGCGCCTGGTGGGTCAACTGGTCGATCATGGTGATGGCCCCCGGTGCGTTCTTCGCCCTGGCCATCCTGATCTGGGTGATCAAGACCTATATTGTGCGCGATGAAGATGGAGGCAAGTAATGCAGGAGTTAACCGGGTTGGTGGCGATCTTCTTCGCGGCGGTCTTTACCAATAACATCCTACTGACCAATTACCTCGGGATGTGCTCGTTCCTCGCGGTTTCGCGAGAGGTCAAGACCTCGGTCGGGCTGGGGGTTGCCGTGGTATTCGTGATGACCTTCACCTCGGTGCTTAACTGGTTGGTCTATTATCTGGTGCTCATCCCGCTTGGCATAGGGCATTTCAGCTTCATCGTCTTCATCATCGTGATCGCCGCGTTTGTGCAGGTGGTCGAGATGATCATCGAGCGCGTCTCGGAGCCGTTGTACAATGCGCTGGGAATATTCCTGCCGCTGATTACTGTGAACTGCGCGATCCTGGGTGCCTGCCTGTTCATGCTGATCCGCGAATACACCTTCGCTCAATCGCTTTTCTACGGGTTCGGCAGTGGCGTCGGCTGGATGATGGCGATACTGGCGATGGCCGGGATCCGGCAGAATATGAAGCGCGCCAAGGTGCCCAAGGGTCTTGAGGGGGCAGGGATCACGCTGATCATCGCCGGAATCATGGCACTCGCGTTCATGGGTTTTTCAGGGATGATCAGCATTTAAAGGAGTCTGGCCGTGCTAATGGGATTGATTGTCAGTGTCGGTGCGATGTGCGGGATATCCTCCCTGCTCGCGATCTTGATGGTCATTGCCGAGTCGACGATCGGCAACTACGGGGATGTCAAGATCTCCATCAACGGTGGCGAGAAGGAGATAGACGGCCGCGGCGGGAAACCGCTGCTGACCACGCTGAAGAACGCCCAGGTTTTTATCCCCTCGGCCTGCGGCGGCCGCGGATCCTGCGGGCTTTGCAAGTGCAAGGTCAAATCCGGGGCGGGCGAGGTCATGCCGACGGAGCTGCCCTGGCTTTCCGAACAGGAGAAGAAAGACAACGTCCGCCTCTCCTGCCAGCTCAAGGTGAAGCGCGATCTGCAGATCGAAATTGACCCCGATTTGCTTTATGTGCGCGAGTTCCGCACCACCGTCGTCGGCCTCGAGAACCTCACGCACGACATCAAGCAGCTCACGCTCAAGCTCGAGGCTCCGGACTCGATGGACTACAAGGCCGGCCAGTTCGTCCAGATCGAGACGCCGGTCTATGAACTGAGCGACGAGCCGGTCTACCGCGCCTACTCGATGTCATCGGTGCCATCCAGCCACAACCTGATCGAGATGGAGATCAGGCTGGTGCCGGATGGCATCTGCACCTCCTACGTGCACAAGCACCTGAAGGTCGGCGACAAGATGACTGTCAACGGTCCCTACGGTGACTTCCACCGCACCGGGACCGATCGCGAGATGATCTGCATCGCCGGCGGTTCGGGCATGGCCCCGCTCAAGTCGATCCTCTATGATATGCGCGAGAAGGGTATCAAGCGCAAGGCCCGTTACTTCTTCGGGGCCAAGTCCAAACGCGACCTGTTCCTGCTCGACGAGATGAAGCAGCTTGAGAAGGAGCTGGCCGATTTCAAGTTCGTCCCCGCGCTTTCCCAGCCGGACGGGGCTGATCACTGGGAGGGTGAGACGGGACTGATCACCGAGGTGGTCGACCGGCACACGGGGGATCTTTCCGAGTCCGAGGCCTACCTTTGCGGCAGTCCCTTCATGATCGACGCCTGCATCGTGGTGCTCAGGAAGCATGGAATGAAGGAAGAAAACATCTTCTTCGACAAATTCTCCTAACAAAGGATTGACGCCATGAAACAGACCGTCGAGATGGACAAGATTCAGCACAACATGCGTCCGGGCTGCATCACGCTCAAGGGCCTGCTAGGCGAGGACCGCCGTAACCTGGTCGATATCCTGATTGATGACGACGGGGAGGTCAAGCGCCTGGGAACGAGCCACGAGGCGATCGCGTCACGCATGCAGGAGCTGCGCGATGCCGGGTCGCAGGGGCTGGGCGAGAGCATCACCTTGGAAGGACGCTACGAGGTGCGCGTGGACAGCGTGCGCGGCAAGCTGCCCTGTCCGTTCGAGGACGCGGTGGTGCAGAAGACGTTCGTCCAGGTCCGCAACATCAAGCTGGACCGCACGGTCACCTACACCGACCTGCACATCCACATGATCCGCGAGCACGGCTTCTACGAAGGACGGGGTTCCGCCTTCCGCCTCCCCCCGAACGATCTCGTCGCGATCCTCGATGTCCCTCCCTCGACCTGAGGAGGGCTTGCCGATAACTTCAAAAGATTAAGGTAAAGATTAAGATCCTGAGACCATTTGTCTTTGCCATAATCTTTACAGTTCTCTGCCCAATTCGGTTAACGACTACGGATTACGATTCAAATGACCACTCGTTTTCCGTTCTCGTCGCCGTTCTCGTTCACCAATCTCCCCCGCCCAAGTTACCCATTCATTTTCGCCCGGCACCCCGGGCGGCGGGCTTGCGCCGCAGTCAACCACACCCTGTGGTTGAGTCCTTGTGTCAATCAGCCACCCAGATTGTAAGCGAACAACTGGGCATGCCGTATACACGGCTCGCCCGCCCGGCCACTGACGTTCCTGGAAAGGATGAAATCGGATTATTTAGATAAGAAAACGCGTTTCATTCCGTCATTTGCGGAACAAGGCTTGATTGGTTTCCTAGTCGTGATAGCATCTTCATGGATAACAAAATCAAGACCAGAAAACGAGCCCTTGAAGGGGGCTGCAATAATAATGTATTAGGCAGATCCAATCCGTCTAATAAAACTGTTCTCTCTATGAAGATGAAAAGAATAACAACACACGCCGTGGCCGTTCTCATCGGATTGGCCGCCA
>CAZZBA010000266.1:0-3237 GCA_964652765.1 uncultured Victivallales bacterium
GAAGGGCCTCAGCGGCGATGGTACTGCAGCGATCGGTTGTGGGAGAGTAGCACGTTGCCGGGATTTTCTTTCAGGTCTCGCGAACTTCGGTTCGCGAGACCTTTTTTTTGCCATGCAACCGCGATACCGGCAGCCACCAATACGGAGACAAAAAGGCCACGTCATTAACAAGAGTTGAGAATTTGCTTGATTCATCTCATGCACAAACATATACATCAGGATATGATTCGCCCCGCCCGCAATCGCATGGATTGAAACCGGGAAGGGATCATCATGGAGGAAATGAAATGGCTCGGCATATGTTTTTCGCGATTCTCGTTCTTCTGCTTTCCTTCGACTGGCGAGCCTGCGCGGATGATGCGGATTCTGATACCCGGATTCAGGCTGCCATTGATGCGCTACAGCAGGAGCCTGCAAATGCAGCCCGGTTTGATGCGCTGGCGCGAGTGACGGCGTCTTCCGCTGTCACGCCGGAACAAGCCAGGGCGCTGGCCATTTGCTACCTGGGTTACCATTTGTCTGGCAAGGCAACTCACGCGAAAAATGTCAAGGCGCTACTGGACGCCAACCACGCCACCAGTGTTTACCAGAACCAGGTGAGGGATGATCGCCTGTTCAGTCAAACCGCCTGTCTCGATTGCAAGGGAAGCGGGACCTTGGAGACGCCTTGCTCCAGATGCAGCAGTGGAAAATGCACGAATTGCAGCGGCAAGGGAACGAAATCCGGCATCGGCAGCTTGATGACCTGCACGTCGTGCAAAGGCACCGGGGCGTGCAGGTTCTGCAATGGCGCAGGCTCCTTCGGTTCGGATTGCCCGAACTGCCGCGGCGCAGGGATCTTTTCTGTATTCAAGCGCGACGAAACGCTGGAGATCTACCGTCTGCTTCTACAGAAACCCTTGGATTTTGCATCACAGGAGACCGCCATTATACCACCCATTCTGGAAGAATCTACCGTCCTGGAATTCACCGAGGCGTATGAGGCGGCAACGTCATTGAACAAGCACGCGGTTTACCAGTCGTTCCTGCGGCAGATCGGTTGCGATGATGCAACCCCCCCGCCTCTCCTGTTCGTTAAAGTCCCGGATGGGGTGCAGTTCGTTGTAAAGGACGTAAGCATTGGGAAAGATAAAGGCGGCGGCGAGCAACATTACTATGCAATGCTTACCGCAAAAGGCTACTCACGATCCAAACTGATCATACCGGTTGCCGACAAGGCGTTTGCAGACAGCCTGGAAAAGGAGACGGTGCTCTCCTCTAGAGGCTGGGTCAAACCGCTGAAAGGCTTGCCTCCCTGGGGAAAATCCAGTGGTACGTTATACCGGTCGGCGGATGATTACCTGTTGCTGCAATAGGGAATGGCTACCTTGCCTATTGCCGGTAAAGCTTTATCACCAGTGTGCGGTTGCGGCGGCGGTTCTCCGGTGTGTCGTTCGGATATGGCGGCGGACCGGCGTTGGTGGCCGCCACGGCGTGGGCACCCTCGCGTTTCAGGAAGGCGGCCCCGGCATCCGCCCGCGCGGCAGCCAGGGCGGTATTGTCGGGAAATCCCGCGGTTGCCCGCATGGGCGTGTCGTCGGAATGCCCCTCCACGACGAGCCGTAAGCTCGGCAGGCTCGGGCGCAACTGGTTGACGATGGTCTTCAACTGCCCGGCAGCGGTCGGTGTGAAATTGGTCAGACTGGCAAAGGCCCCGTCGTCAAAACGAATGACCAGGTGGTCCTGCTTCCGATCAACCCGGAGTCCGTCAATCTGCAGGGCAGGCCAGGCATTGGCCGTGTTGGCTGTGGGGGTGCCGCCGCCGGGCCTTGAAGAATCCCCGCCTGTTTCTGCCGCCATCTCAGTGCTGTCTGGCGCGGTGGTTGTACCGATGTCCTCGCGGTGACGGCATCCGCCGGCCGAGCGGAGTATGAAGAGTGCGCCGATCAGGGTAAGCAGGCAGCCCAGCGCAAATATGATCCTGGCGCGCAGCGAGGACTGGCGCCTGGCCTCGTCGAGCTCGGCGTGCAGCACGGCGATGTTCTTTTTCATGAATGCGGTCTGCTTGCGCAGATCCGCAAGGTCATTGGCGGCTTGCTGCTGCGATTCTATTCTCCCGTCTTCCAGCGCCTCCCGGCGCGCGTCGGCATCCAGGGCGGCCTGTTGCGCGCTTTGCAGCTTCTTCTCCAGCGAGTCGAGCCTGGCCCGGTAGGTTTTCCCCGACTCGGCCGCTTTCGCCTGAGCATCAAGCAATTCCTGCCGAAGGGCTTCAATCTGCTCGAGAAGGGGCGTCACATCAACCTTGTCAACCAGGTCCGCATGGTCAGTCAGGTCAACCTCGGCATTGGATTCGGCGGCACTGCCCTGCGGTGCGTTATCCGCCGGTACGGCGTTATCTGAAAGCGGTGCTTCGCTCGCTTCAGTCTGCGTTTCCATCGCCTCTTTCTCCTCTGACTCCTCCTCATCTGGCCGAGCCCCGTCAGCTTCCGCCGGCGTCTCTGTCTCGCCTGTCGCTTGCGGTCTGGCCGTGGAGTCGTCACTAGGCGGTTTGCCGGAGGCTCTGCCTCCTTTTTCGCTTTTTTTCTGCTGATTCTCGCCCGCTTCGGGCAGGGAGATGACATCGGCCAGCGGTTTTTTCTCGCCCGTCTGACGGTTGATCAGTACCGCGTCGGCTGGCAGCACGTTATGCGTGAAAAGCTCCTGAACGGCAGCCAGCGCGAACGGCCCGTACTCCTTGCCGTCGGCCCGGTGAGCCATCCAGTTCATTTCCAACTCGGGGATCTCCTCGACGGGAATCCACTCCTCGCGATCCATCGAGGCGGCATTGCCCGCCACGATTCGGCATTGCGCGGACCAGCGCAGCAGGTCGTGGAGGCTGACCGGGCCGTATTCGGATCCATCCTTCTTGCGCAGGAACCAATTTTTCCTGGGTTGCATTTTTTTCTCCATTTACTCCTTGAAATTGTCGCGGTTGATGGTGAGCTGGCTGATACGGTAATTAAGGATGCGCTGGGTGGTGTTAAGGTGGCGGGCGGCGGCGGCAGCGCTGCCGCGGTTCTTCTTGAGGGCGTCGATGATGATCTCGCGTTCATAGGCGTTGACCATGGCCTTGAGGTCGGCGCCGTCGCTCGGCAGCAGGCCGGTGCGGGTCTGCTCGCCGGTCTGGAGCGAGGGCGGCAGGGTGTAGGCATGGATGACATCGTCGTTGCTGGTGAGCACGGCCCGCTCGATGCAGTTCTCCAGTTCCCGTACGTTACC
>CAZZBA010000266.1:3247-5879 GCA_964652765.1 uncultured Victivallales bacterium
TAGGCCATCATCATGTTGATGGCGGCCGAGGAGATGCGCTTGATCGTCTTGCCGTAGGTGTTGTTGTATTTCTGGATAAAATGATCCGCCAGCAGGATAATGTCCGATTTACGTTCCCGCAGCAGTGGGAGGATGATAGGGAAGACGTTAAGCCGGTAGTAGAGATCCTCCCGGAACCTGCCCTCTGTGATGGCTTTCTCGAGGTTCACGCTGGTGGCGGTGATGATGCGCACATTCACATCGACCGGACGCATGCCGCCGACGCGCTCGAAACAGCGTTCCTGCAGCACCCGCAGCAGGCGCACCTGCACGGCGGGGCTGATGTCGCCGATCTCATCCAGGAAAAGCGTCCCCCCATTGGCAAGCTCGAACCGGCCCTGGCGCTGCTGCATCGCCCCCGTGAAGGCCCCCTTCTCGTGTCCGAACAGTTCGCTTTCGATCAGGTTCTCGGGGAGGGCGGCGCAGTTGATGCAGATGAACGCGTTGTTCTTGCGCGGGCTGCTGAAGTGGATCGCGCGCGCGACGAGTTCCTTGCCGGAACCGGACGCGCCGCGGATCAGCACCGTGGCGCCGCTGTCGGCGACTTGGGCGATCTGCTCGTAGACCATGCGCATGCTGTGGCAATTGCCGATGATGTTAGACGGGCGGTAGCGGTCCCCCAGTTCCAGTTTCAGCTTGCGGTTCTCCGCCAGCAGGCTCTCCTGCGCCGCGATGCCCTCACGGATGTTGTAGACCGCTTCGGCCAGTAGATCCGCCAGCAGTTTCAGGAAATTCATGTCCTTGCTCAGCTCGGCGTCATCCGTGGGCCGCCGGTCAATGCTCAAGGTGCCGATCACGCGGTTCTGGTGGATGATCGGCACGCAGATGAAAGCCATGTGCTCGTTCTTGCGGGAACGGGTCCGGTCCAGGAACCCCGGCTCATTGCGGATGTCGGGGACGATGATCGGTTTTCCGGTAGCCGCGACCTTGCCGGTAATGCCTTCGCCGAGCTGGTAGCGGCCGCGCTGCTTATCCTCCGCCGAAATTCCGCGCGAGGCCTCGATCTGGAAGATGTCGCTGTCAGGGTGACGCAGCGTGAGCGTGCCGCGCGCCATGCCCGTCTCGGTCTCGAGAATGTCGAGCACGCGATCCAGCAGGGAGGCAACCCCTTTCTCGTGGGCCATGGCCTGGGAGACGCGATAAAGGATGTTAAGCTCGATTTCCGCACGCGGCTTGGCGGATGTTACTGGATCGGATTGCATACTGTTTTTTCCTGGTTGCTTACCCACTTGCCCAACCTGGTAATTCTGTCGCACTTTTCGGTGAACGATAGCGGGCGACGATAACGATGGACGATTCAAATCTCTACTCGTAATCCGCTCTCGCCCACCGAGCCCTCACAAATACTAATTCGTTTTCGCCCGGACATCGGATGGGCGGCCTTTAATCAATTTACATATTTGTTAATTTAGGCGCGTGTGTCAACATATTTGTTTGTATGCTGATGGGCGGATGCGTTTGTGTTTGGCTGTTGGCTTGTTTTGTTAACCCATTCTCTATCAGTGAAATAATGTCTTTAATCTATAATTGGCACAGCGGCTGCTTAAGCGACTCCTAACGATTAAACGAAGATAGGATGTGCACACGAAAGAACATCAGTCCATTTTCTGGCAAGGTGTTTTTGGGATCAGGGTATTGGAAAAGAGAAAAAGGGAAGTTCATGTGAACGTGCGATTGTGGAGCGTGGTGGCCGGGTGAGTGGCGATAGCGGCCGCCTTGATGGTGGTGGTGTCTGGGGAGGTTTGGCCACCTGGATCTTCGGCGGGCACCCGATGGTCGCGCAGCTCGTCGGCACGGTCGTGGTTCCGCTCTGGTCATTCGTGACGATGATAATTCTCTTCTCGATTCTCAAGGCGTTCTATATGCTGCGGGTATCGCCGGAGGAGGAAGTCCGAGGGCTGGATATCGGCGAGCATGGCGAGGAAGCCTACAGCGGGTTCCAGATCTTCACGACGGAATAACTTGATAATTGACGGCCCCTTTCCCGTTAACGGCTAAGGGGGAATTTGAAAGGAGAGGGAATATGAAACTGATCATTGCATACATCCAGCCCGAGAGGCTGAACGCGGTCAAGCAATCGCTCTACGGCAGCGAGATCTACAAGATGTCGGTGACCAACGCGCTGGGTTGCGGCCAGCAGAAGGGGTACCATGAGTCCTACCGTGGGGTTGATATCGAAGTCAACCTGCTCAAGAAGGTCAGGATCGAGGTGGCGGTCAATGACGACTTTGTCAAGCCGACCATCGCGGCGATCATCGACGGGGCACGCACGGGCAAGATCGGCGATGGAAAGATTTTTGTGGTGAGCCTGGACGAGTGCATCCGTATACGTACGGGTGAAACGGGAAAGGAGGCCATTGGCTGAAGCTTCGCGGTTATGCCGGGCGCGCCAGGGCGGCGCTTCCGGGGATTTCTACAAGAGGATACAGAGTCCCGGAAACGGGAAAACAAGAAAGGTCATGAAAATGAAAGTATTAAGTGGTTTGGTGGCAGTTGCGATGATGGCGGCTTCGGCCGTTTACGGGGCTGAAGCGTCGCTGAGTCTCGACGTGGCGAGCGCGTATGTGTTCCGTGGCACGACTTACAATGACGG
>CAZZBA010000267.1:0-5867 GCA_964652765.1 uncultured Victivallales bacterium
GCGAATACGAATTCTCCGGCAAAGACGGCCTACGACTTTAGAAAAGGCGGTAAACCTAAATTTTTTCTTGTCCCTTGGCAGATGGGGCCGACGGGTATCATTGGCTGCAAGAACGACAAAAAAACGTCCGATCAGGTGCGGGTGAGCCAAGTGCTTCCCGGCTCTCCCGCCGAAGGTAAGGTGCTGCCGGGCGACGTGGTGCTCGGTTTACAGGGTCAGAATTTTGAAGTTGGCGGCGATATAGACCGCGTCGCTGGCGATGCCATCATCGCGGCCGAAACCGAAGCCGGTGGGGGTAATTTTACCGTCAATATCTGGCGGGATCGTAACTGGTCGAAGCGCGCATCCGCCAAGCAAGTTGCTTCCGACATGATGAAGGGTCTTGATGCGGATAAAGTGGTCGAAACGCTTGACCAGGAAACCGGCGAGCTCTATGCGTGGGAGGATGCCGAAAAGCGTAAAGCCGCGGTCTTAGCGATGGTCACCCCGGAAGATGCGAATATTCCGATCGACGGGTTCTACACAAACGTAGCCTTGAAGCTCGAGGTGATGGGGACCTACAGCGAAACCTCGCCGTGGGATTGCCCAGTCGTGCAGAAAGTACGCGACAAAGCGGTCAAGCGCATCGCGGATGGTATCGCCAAGAGCAGCCGCTGGAGCTGGCAGTCCATTCTGGCGCTGGTTGCCTCCGGTAAGCCGGAGTATATCGCCCTGGCCAAGCAGAAGGTTCACGAATTGAAGCTTACCCAGGATATGAATCAAGAGTTCACCTTGGAGGACGTGACAAGCTTCGCGGGCCGTTCAAAGAGAAGCTGGGGGGTATCGACTTGGACCGACATGGCTATCTATTACGATGCGACAGGGGATGCTTACGTTCTGCCGGAAATCCGCAGGGTAGCCATTCTGACCGCCATGGGGCAGAGCGGGGGCGGTACCTGGGGGCATACGTTCTCGCTCCCGAAGATGAATGGTGGCAAGCTGCACCGCAACGATCCGGGTTACGGGGCCATGAACAATGCGGGTAGCCGCTGCTTCTTCCTGATCGCGCTGGCGAAGAAGGCCGGGATCGAACACCCTGAGATAGATGCGGCCATCGCGCGTGCGTCGCTCTTCTTCAGAACCTATGTCGACAAGGGGTGTATCCCGTATGGCTGCCATTCGCCCTATCCATCGGACGATAGCAACGGCAAGAACTACGGGGCGGCCTATGGCTTCTATGCGTTGGGTAATATCTATGAAGCGAAGTACTTCGGCATGCACTCCGCGCATGCGTCGTTCACGCGCCGGGGTGGTCACGGGAGTCCGGTGTTCTGGTATTATACGCCGCTGAGCGGGCATCTGGCAGGCCCCAAGGCCGTTCAGGCCTACATGCGTAATATGCGCTATTTCTATACGCTATCGCGCCGCCATGATGGCTCCTTCATCTTTCTGGGAAATCAGTCCGGTATTGGTGGCGCGGGTATGGGTCTCCCCACTGAAGTGGTGGCCATGCATCTCTCGATGCCGCTGCAGCAGCTCATCACTACGGGGAAAGGCGCAGAGAAGACTGGCGTTTGGATGACGGATGAGGAATACGAGGAGCTGCTGCAGAGTGCCGTCCATCAGGTCGGCGATGCCACCTTGAAGAAAATGATCGGTCCGATTGCGCCGACGTTCGACACCGATCGACTGATCGAGATGCTCGATCATTTCTTCCCGAATCGTCGCAAGGAATATTCCGCAAATCTGGGTAGACGCTATGCCAATGGTGAAAAGGATATCGCCGCCAAGGTGGTGGCGCGTCTCGACAGTCCCGAGGCGCGTATGCGTGAGGGTGCCTGCATGACGCTGTCCGCCTGCGGGTCCGATGTCCTGCAGCAGCATATGGACAAGTTTGTGAAGTTGCTCCACAACGATCCGGCCGAGATTGTCCGGATGGCAGCTGCACGTGCGATTGCAGGCGCGACGCAGCCCGGCGATAAGCGGCGCGAAGTCGAGTTGCTCAAGGCGATGGGAAACGACTATCCCGGCATGACCATGGACCATGGGAACTTGCACACGGCGATAAGGGGGATCCTGTTTACAAACCCGAAGCGCGGTACAAGCACCAGTAAATTGATGACCACCCCTTTCCAGGCCGGCTACGATGAGGATCTCGTCCGCCGCGCTCTGGAACAGCTGGTCACGATGGATCCGCAGGGCGATGTTCCCAACAGCTGGGACAAGGAGACGCTGTTGAAGTTGGCCGGACCGGTCACCTTTGCAGCTTCCGAACTGCAGGTGAGTGATTCAATGTTTGGCGGGGCCCGCAAGGGGGCGGGGCAGGGTCTGCTGCGGAAGCATGGCTATCGCGAGCTCGTCGAGGCCAGTTGCTTCAATCTCATCCAGCGCGGCGAATTGCCGCGCGAAATCCGGCGTGGTGCCCGCTTCAAGGGCGGCATGTTCCCGGGAGGGAGTATCCTGAAGACGCCGGGAGTGTATCGTGACCGTCTCGACGATTTTCGCCTGATGCAGTTGGACGACCCGCTCAGCTCGATAGGCGATGGGCAGATAGGGGGGGTCAGTGTGCCGATCAACTACGTTATTGCCGGCATAGAGTTGGACACCGATGTAAAAGAACTTCCTGAGATCGGTCCGGAGGTGCAGCAGATGTTCCAAGCGGAACTCCTGGCGGCCGGCGACGAGGCCGCACAGCTTGCACGCTGCCGCATGGAGATCGCGGAGCCAGACCGCAAGAATTACTTCCGCAAGATGTACGCCATGACGCATCTGGCTGATACGCTCGGAGCCAAGGCCATTGATGATGTCAGCACGCTGCTGGGGCACGAGCACTACCGCGTGCGTCAACACGCGGAGCAGGTCGCTGTCGAGCTGATCGCCAAGGGGGCCGGGCCGCGATTAGTGGAACGGTTCCAGGAGGTCCAGACGCAGCCATTCAAGTATGGCGGCAACTGGAATGCGTCAGGCATTCTCAACGCGCTGACTCGCGCTGCGAAGGAAAAGCCGGACGCCACCAAGCCGTGGGCGGAGAGTGCCTTGGCGACCGCAACAAGTGCCCTGCAGCATAAGGATCCGCGGATTCGTGAGGCGGCGGTACCGGCCGTGTGCATGATCGGGGGCGACGCAGGCTTGCGTACCGTGTTTGGTTTCATGGATGTGGCCAAGGCACGCGAGGACTTCAACGGTATCGAGCAGGCCCTGCTGCTCAAACGGGATGATCCGGCCTACGTTACGCGTACCAGCCAGGACGTCATCAAACTTCTGCCGAAAGCGGCACCACCGCTGCGCCGCTCGCTGGCCTGGGTGCTGGGTCAATTCGGTGGCGAAGCCAATCTGGCGGCCATCGCACAGGCGGCCGAGAACGCGGTTGATGATGGGGATCTGCAGGCAATGATCATGGCGCTGGCCTATTCTCCGGATCGGGCTGCAAGCGATACCATGGTGGCACTGGCCAAGCACTCTGAGCGCACTCGCAAAGCGCTTGGAAGTTTCAATATCCAACGGATGGTCGGTCGGAATGGGGTGGGGGATGTTACCGACGCGGAGCGCGTGCGGTTCGCGCGTGGCATCATGAATATGATGTACGATGATAATCTGGCAACATATCTGCAGTTCGTGCATACGACCGACTCCCTGCAATTACTGTGCGAGGTGATGAAACTAAATCCGGGACAGTCGTCTCGGTCCCTTATCGTCTTAGCGGAGGCACTGAAGAACCCCGCCCCGGAAGAAAAAAAACGGATATCGGATATCCTTGTTCAGGTGATGGAGTACATCGAGGTGAATCATCTGCGTGGCGGTTTCGGGGATCGGGCTGGCGGCGAGGGGTTGCCCAGGGATTATGTGGAGTGGAAAGCTTGGCAATCCCGTGCCTCCAGGCTGCTGCTGGAGTACAACAAGCCTGAGGATGCTCCGGTTCCGCAGTTGAATACCATGGATTTGATGTTATAGAACAAGGGCAAACAAATGAAGTTACAGACTAGATGGTTGTTGGTTTTAGTGCTGGGCGTTCTGGCTGGTTCCCTCCACGCGCAAAAGCCCAGCGATGAGATCTTATATCCCAGCGAGGCCTTTTCAAAGCTGGATACGCTGGAAGCCGTTCAGCTCGAGAATGCGGACAAACTGTATGGCCGGAGCGACTTCAATGGTGCCTATTCCGCTTACCAGGCCTATTCGCTGACGTTCAGCAAGAGCCCAGCCCTGCCATACGTCCTGCTGCGCATGGGGCGCTGCCGCCACAATGTCGGCAAGCGTTTTGATGCGATCAGGGCGTACCAGGACGTCGTGGACTATTTTCCGGATGCCGTGCGCTATGCAGGCTCCGCCCTGTACTATATCGGTATCTGTCACAAGGAAAACGGGGATGAACAAAAGCAGGCCGCCGTCTGGGCACGCATGGTCAAGGATAAAGAGTATGTCACCCTGCCGAATTCCGGTACGGCCCTGATCCATCTGGCCAAGCTGATGGAAGGGATGAAGAAGTTCGATGATGCGGCCGAGTTCCAGTGGCTCACGGCGGTGAATTTCTTCGAGAGCAATCGCCCGGCTGCCGACCAAGCCCGCATGGCCGTCATCTATCATTATGCCGTGCGGAATCCCAACCACGAGAAACTGCAGGAATTCTTCAAGGAAACCAATGGGTACCACCATGATCGTGCCGGGGCCGTTGGAAATCCGGAGGAAAGCAGGGCGTACTGGCTGGCCCCCTTGGATACGGCCGGAGGGGCGCAGGAGAACCGCGAGGATGCCTGCCGGTACTGGGTGCAAAAACTCGGGGACCGGTTCCCTGAGAATGATGATTTGCGGATCAAGAGCATCAACCTGCAGATGATCTATGAAAAGGACCGGGCGGCCTGGGAGAAAAGGATGCTGGAGCAGTTCTCGCGGCATCCCGCGACCCTTGCACGCGCCACCCAATGGCTGGAGTCTTTCAAGGACAATCCCAAGCTGCAGGAGGATTTTGCCAAGAAGCATGCGGTGCCGAGTCTTGCCGGGGCACCGACCAAAGCGCTCCTGGCTTTCCTGGGAAGCCTGCACGAGTCGCTGCGGGGTCAGTACTATACCAAGTACGTCCGCGATCATGCCAATGGCTTGCCACGCGACGAAAAAGTCGGGATTCTTCCGGCTATCCACCAATTGGGCTTGAAGAGCGAGGCAGAGGCTGTGAGCCGAACGGTCACGTTCGATGGCATGGGGCCGGTTGAGCAGCGCGCATTCCAAAGGAAATTCATGATGGTACTGGTTCAGATTGGCTTGCGCGACCGGGCTAAGCAGATCCTTGTTTCCATTAACATGAAGGGTATCACGGATGCGGAGATGAAGGATATAGTGGGTTTTGGTATCGGATTCAAACTGCTGTCTGAACCGGAGGTGCTAGCCTTTTACGCTAAAATGGCGGATAGGATGTTTGCCACGAATTGTCGCTTCGAATATTTCATGAGTACGGGGGCTGCCGAGAAAGCCCTGGCCGAAATCCAGGTGTTGAAGAAATCGCCGGAGTATGCTGGTCAGGGGCTTTTGTGGACCGAGGCGGGCATCCTGGATGGTATGGGCCGTTATGAGGAAGCCATCAAGGCGTATCAAGCCGCCAACCGGCAGCCCGCCACAACCTGGGCCGTCGTCGAGTGTTTCATCAAGATGAAGCGCTATGGCGAGGCCGTCCAGAACTTGCAGGGACTCGAGAGCGTGAAGGCAACAGCCGCTTTGGCCTGCATCAAGATTGCCGATGTCTACAAGATCGCCGGCGACCGGGGTAAAGAGGTGGAACAACTGCAGCTTGTCCTGCGTCGCTACCCGAAGAGTGGAGAGTCCAGTGCCGCCCACCAGCGATTGGAGAGCTATGGGGTTAAGCTTGTCGGTGGCATTGCCGAGGCGGAGGAGTAGGAGCG
>CAZZBA010000268.1:0-5857 GCA_964652765.1 uncultured Victivallales bacterium
ACATCGGCTCCACCCGCCCGCAGTCTCAGCACCGCCCCTGCAACAACCGCGGCCAATACAATTACGACGATCCATCCTGTACTCATGTTACTTCCTGTCTGTATCATCTGGGCCAGCACGTCCTTCGGGCCCCACCGCATCACATCCATTCATCCGCTTTCCCTTTATGCACTGGACCCCTGCCGTTTACGCCGTCCCGGTCGGCAATGCCGACAGTGCAGCGGGAATGCTTTCGACCATGTACAAGGGCAGGGAGAAGAGGCGGTACCTGACGGATTCGCCGGTTGTGGTTTGCGTAGCGAGATTCTGGACCGATGGCGGATTGATGTCCAGGCGAAGGGCATTGTGCAGTTGCCTGGCGTGCATGAACGCATGAAGAGATTTCATCGTTCCGGCTTTGCCTGCCTTCACCTCGACCGGAATGACATGACTTCCCTGTTGAATGATGTAATCAATTTCGCCCTGCCTGCCTTCGGTTCGCTGCCAGTAGAAGAGTCTTGGGTCCTCGTATGCCTGTGACAGGCAGCGAAGGTGCTGCCCCACGAACTGCTCCGCAAGGCCCCCCTTGTTGGTCCAGACCACGGTGCCCAGGTCCTTCCAATCGAGGCGCGAAAGTCCCAGGTGGACGGACGCCAGACCCACATCCAACAGGATTGTCTTGAATGTCCTCGGGTTTGTCTCGGCGCCCAGCGGCAGACCGTTGGCCGCCGTATGTTCCACACCATGGCACACGCGGGCCAGCCGCAAAAGTTCCAAGGCTTGTTTGATGTCACGATGTTTGGCCTCTGCATCGACATGGCTGTAGACAAACCGGCCACCCAGTTGTCGCGGCACGGCATCCATCACCCGGCGCAACACGTCGACCGGAATCCGGCTCCTGTACTTGTTGAAATCGTCCCGGTAGGTTGCGATCAAATCTCGCTGGAGCTGCAATCGTCGTCCATCGTCGCGTTTCGCGATCCAGTCCGAGACCACTTCAGGCAAACCGCCGACGAGACAGTACTCCGCGAACAGTTCGAGCGCACGCTGGTGTAGCCGGGGGTTCAGGTTCAGGGATTGCGCGGCAGCGGCCAACGTCGATCGCAACGGATCGTTGCCTGATGCATTGAGGAACTCGTAGAACGAAACCGGTTCCAGATAACAGTACGCGATGCGTCCGACCGGCATGCTGAACGCATGGTCGCGGAGCGCGAAATCCAGCAGCGATCCGGCCGCCACGACGGGCATCTCCGGCATGTCTTCGCGAAACCAACGGAGGAACGCCAACAAGTGAGGTGTGGCCTGCACTTCATCAATGAACAACAGGGCGGTTTCGGGAGTAATGGGAACGCCAAGGTCGGCCGCGAGGTCGGAAACCGCTTGGCGGACATTGTTCGAGCGAAAGTGATCCGCCAGTTTCGGACGGCGCTCCATGTTCAGTTCAACCAACTTCCGCCCGTGGCGTTGAGCCAAGTCGCGAACAAGCCACGTCTTTCCCACCTGCCTCGCGCCACGCAAGACAAGCGGTTTGCGATCCGGATCCTTGATCCATGTGTCGAGAAACACGGACACAGATCGTTTCATAACCCCTCACTTTCAAAATCCGCCATACTCGCGGAACCGAAAACAACATGAAGTAATTGTCGCATAATGTCAATAACAACATGTTGTTATTGCGAAACACGGTCTGGTCATTGGTTAAGGAGTTATCAAAACTCGACGAGGCGGCGGGCGCGAAGGCCTTCCGCGGGGCCGTGCGTGCGCCGTTGGCGAGCGAGGCATGCCACAGCCACGAAGTTGAGGACGCCACCCGTTGTTCCACGGTGAGCATGGGTGCAGGCAAGTCCCGAACAACGGCACAGCCCTCCCAGTTCTGCCAGGCGGCATCTCCCCGAGATCATGACTCCAGCCGCTCCTTGAGCCGCTTGATCGTCAGTGGCGCACACCCCTCGAAGTGGTTGTTCACGAATAGCCACCCGCTCCGGCCCTTCTTCACCGCCTTGAGCATCCTGGCCAGTTTGTCCAGTTCCTCTTCCCGGGGCTCGATGATCTTGCTCCACTCCTTGCCCGCCCGCTCATCCATCCCCGCCCGGTCCAGGCCGTGCAGGCGGATAACCACGTTGTCGGTAAGCTGGTCGGCGTACTTCTCGTAGATGCCGAAGATGGGAGGCATGTAGTAGCCCTGCTGCCAGACGTGCGCCAGGCCGCGTTCCCGCAGAAAAGTGAAGTACGCGTCGTTCAGGTAGTTCGGGTTCCGGGTCTCGACGCACCAAGTGTAGCCGGCCGGCAACTGCGCCACGAATGTGCCCAGAATGTCGAGGAACTCGGCCTGCGACGGCATCATCGTCTTGTTGAGGTAGGGAAACTGGAACATCATCGGCCCCAGCAACGCCGCATGGCTGGATGCCCTTCGTGAATGCATCCCATCGATGGGCGCGGGCGAGCGGCTTGCCGCCGTTCTGGGGGTCAATCTGGCCTTCGAAGCGATGCTCCAGCGGGGCGACCGATTCTTCCACATCAAGCGGTCGCTCTACGACGACGTCCTGTGCGGCGGCTGGCACGCCCGCGACAAGGACCTGGCGGCCGAGTGGCGTAGGTTCATGCTGGAAGACTACCCGCGGCTGATCATGGACAACGGGCGTGAGAACCCATGCCACATGGCAGATGCCATAACTCTCGCCCCCGCCGTAAAGGCCGACGCCGCCTATTGGGATTCCCCCTATGCGGCTCTGTTCTCTTCATACAAGGGCCTGTACGACATCGTCGACGAATGGCCGGGCATCCTGCTTGGCAATTCCCTGCCGCCAGAGCCTCCGGGCCAGCCTCATCGCCGCTTCTCATCGGCCGACAGCGCCATCGCCAGCTTCGCCCTGATGATGGACCGCTCGAAGCAAATCCCATTGTGGATCATCTCGTACTCTGACTCCGACACGATGCGGGTCACGCCCGAAGAGATCGCCGTGCTGGCCGAGGCAGAAAAGCGAACGACCGAGATTCTGCGGTTTCCTTTTCCACGGGCACGCTGCCGAAAAGCACCGGGACCCAAGTCCTACAACGAATGCCTGATCGTGTGCCGCAGCAATGGCGTCTCTGGAACCACAATCGCCGTCCCGGCGTCCGTCGATGTTGGCCACGCCCCAACAGTGGACACACAGGATTCTGCCGATGATGACGGACCCACGTGCGCAAGCCTGTTTTCGGGGATTGGGGGCACCGACTTTGCCCTGGAGTTGGCGGGATTTCGGTGCGTGTTCGCCTGCGAGAAGGACGAACTGGCCCGCAAGGCGTATGAGGCCAACTTCGGCCATGTGCCCCACCCCGACGTGCGGATGCTCAATCCGAAGGATATGCCGCCCTTCGACTTGCTCTCGGCAAGCTGGCCTTGCCAGGCGCTTTCAGTAGGTGGCCGGCATAAGGGGATGGCTGACGAGCGGTGCCAGTTGGCTCTTGAGATTGTCAGGATAGCCGAAGGGACCCGACCCAAGACCATCCTATTGGAAAACGCCAACACGCTGCCGACGCACGACAACGGGTTGCTGCTGAAGGACCTTCTGTCCCGGTTCGCCGGCATCGGGTACCACGGATGGTGGAAGGTGATCGACGCCGCCAGCTTCGGCCTGCCTGCCCAGCGGAAGCGAACTTATGTCGTGCTTTTCGGGGATGACATGGGCGTGAAGCAGTTCTCATTCCCAAAACCGACGGGAAAATGTTCGCGCATGCTGGATGTCCTGCTGCCCGACCGTCAGACCAGCCATTTGGTCATTAGGCGTCCCGACATCTTTATTTACGCCACGGCCGTGGCTCGGGCCGAACAGAGCAGCCACCAAAAAATGATGCGTGTGGGCCGAGTCGGCGAGGATAAGAATGCGAAACAAGGTGACCGCATCTACAGCGCGGCAGGCATCGGCGTCACGATCTGTTCCAGCGGCGGCGGCCTTGGGGCCAACACGGGGTTGTACCTGATCAACGGCAAGACTCGTTCTCTCCATCCCAGGGAGGCAGCTCGGGCACTCGGATTTTCCGAATCGTTTCTGCTTCCCGAGTCCGAAAACATGGCTTTGCGGCTGATCGGCAACTCTGTCGCCATCCCAGTCGTCGCGATTATCGCCAGGGAGATTGCAAAGACTCTGCGTCTTGTCGTTGGGCCGTCAAGATTGGAGGAGCCATGAACAGCATGATGGAAGTTGCGATCGATGTGCCGGCACGGCCTGCATTCATTTGTTACGGCAACAAAAGCAAAGAGAAGGAGTATGACTATGAAAAATGACACACCAAAGAACTGGGACTCTGCCTATCAGGAAGCATACGAACTGGCAAAGAACGGAAACCCCGTAATCCAGGCTGCGGTCGCACGGGCCTTTCTTGACTCGGGGTCCGATTGCATCGGAGGCGAGGAAGCATATCGCCTCGTAAGGGAGGCGGCCGCGGCGGGATTCCCGCCAGCGTTCTGGCTTCAGAGCCTGTATATCGGCTCCGGTCTTGTGGTCAACAAGGATTCCGCCTCTGTCACCGAATACATCTACAAGGCGGCAACCCAAGGGTGCGCCGAAGCCAAATGCTTCCTTGCCATCTCCGCCTTCTACCGGTCGGAGATCAGCGCAGAAGAGCTTCGCGACGAGTTGGACGCCAACCCCCATTGTGTTCTTATCGTTGCATCCATCGCCGTCGAGCGGTTTATCCAGGAAAAGCAGACGGCGGAAGAGGCGATCCGGACCAAGGTCGGCAAGATCACTGAACTGACCCGCCAGATGGGCTCTTGCCAGACCCATCATCGGGAACAGATCGAGCGGCGGAACGCCCACATCCGCGAACTCGAAGACAAGACGGCGACCCTTCAGAAAATCATATCCACGCTATCGGCCTCTGCCCTGGAGAAGGAGCGGGATGCCCTCCGCTCTGAGCTGGCGACGACAAAGCAACGCCTGTCAGACGCCGAAACCCAGATCGTCGAGGCGAACATCCTGTTTGAAATCAAGGTTGCTGACGCCGTTACGGCGATAAAGAACGCCTTGGACTCTGCCCAACAGGAGCGGGACTTCGCCGCCGAGGAACGGGACGAGGCTCTCCGCCGGGCCGAGAAGTCCGAACGGCGGGCGAAAGCCTTTGAGCTGTGGATGCGCAAGAACGGCTTTGATCCAGCGGAGGCGTTCGCCCCCAACAACGGCAGCAACCAAATCCCCGAAGTAGCTGCCTGACGATGAATTTGACGAATGAGATGTTTGGTTGGAGGAAACACGGCCCCGCAAAACTAAACGGCCTGGCGGGATGCCGATCAATGACAACAGGCAGGAAATGAATCATGAGCGCGAACTCGAAAGCACGCCGCAAGGCGAAGAGGCAGGGGATGCGGTTTGGGCGTCGGCCCTTCTTCACGAAACACGAACGGCCGGCATACGGCCACACGCAAGGGGGCAATGGCATGAACACCAAGAGCATGGAAACCAAAGGCAGCGTGACGGTCATCGACAAGTTCACGGGCGAAGTCCGCACGGGGGGAGCCGATCTGATCAACGAGATGTTCGGCAATTTGGCGCAGGAGAGGGAAATGTTCCTCGCTTCGAACAACCCCTGCTACCTATTCGGACGTGTCAGGCAGAACGAAGGGGCCTTTGGTGCCGGCGAGATCAAGCAGATGCTGGATGCCACGTTCGAGTGCGCCTGCCGCAGGTCTCCGGACGCTTGGTATCCCAACCAGTACGCATTGGGTTTGGCTGATGCCATCCGGGAAGCCGCAGGAATTGATGTCGGGTTTTTCCTGAGCAATTTCGAGCTTGGGCTTCGTATAAGCGGCGAAAGGGCCGCAAGGCATTTTGGCCAGGGCGATTGGCTCAAGGAATCCACGCAGTTGGCTGCCCGGCTTAATCATCCCGACGCTCTT
>CAZZBA010000269.1:0-780 GCA_964652765.1 uncultured Victivallales bacterium
AGCAGTGTGCCGATGCCACCGGTGACAACCGACATGACGGGTCCGAGGAAATGCGCGGCCAGCCCGGACTCGAAGCCGCCAATCTCGTTGGAGGCCCCGATGAAGATCGAGTTCACTGCCGAGACGCGACCGCGCAGCTCGTTCGGCGTGCGCAACTGCACGAGCGTATGACGCACGACCATGCTGATGTTGTCGAACAAGCCGGTCAGGAACAGCATCGCCATCGACAGCCAGAACGAGCGCGAGAAACCGAAGACAATCGTCACCATGCCAAAGGCGGCGACCGCCAGCAGCATCGTGCGCCCGGCGCGTTGAAGCGGCGGGCGATGCGCAAGCCACACCGCCATCACTACGGATCCGGCCGCCGGTGCCGCCCGCAACAGTCCCAGTGCCTGCTCGGGAGCCATGCCCCACGGGGCTTCCAGCAGATCGCGGGCGAAGACCGGCAGCAGATAGTCCGCCCCGCCCAGAAGCACGGCAAACATATCGAGCGAGATCGTGCCCATGATCAGCTTCTGGTGCCAGACGAAGCGCATCCCTTCCAGAACCTGCGCCACCATCCGGCCCGGACGGCTGCGCTGGCTCTCCGGCACCTGCAGGCCGAACAGCATGACGATGTAGATGGCAGTCGTCAACGCACTGAAGGCATAGGCCGCCGGGGTCCGCCAGGCAACAATCAGCCCGCCAACGGCCGGCCCCACAACCGAGGACACTTGAAACAGCGAGGTGCGCCACTTGATGGCATTTTCCAGCGAGGCGGCAGGCACCAGTTGCGGGACC
>CAZZBA010000269.1:790-5840 GCA_964652765.1 uncultured Victivallales bacterium
ATCCATGAACAACAGCAGGAACATCAGCGGTATCGACCCCTGCGCCAGGCTGAAACCGAACAGCCCGATGGAGGTCAGCGTAGTGCCAACCAACCCCACGGCCATGATCCGGCGACGGTCGTAGACATCAGCCAGATAGCCGGCAGGCAGTGTCAGCAGGATCATCGGCAGGGCCTGTGTCAACCCGACCAGACCCAGCATCATGACCGAATTCGTTCGGCTGTAGATCTCCCAGCCGATCGCCACGCTCTGGGCGGTGGCCCCGATATGGATCAGAAGCCCCCCGATAAAGAGCCGCGGAAAGCCCCGCACCCGGAAGGCGGCATAAGGATCATGCTTGGACTTCGCGACTGGCTCGGCGCCCACGCATTTTCCCCGTCGCGACGGGGAAAACTGTGCGCGGCATCCGGAAAGCGGCCCGCCGCCACCTCATCGCGATACGCCATGAACGCCGCCTTCATCGTCTCGCCGAGCTGTGCGTAACGCTTGACGAACGTCGGGGCGACGGACGAATCGATCCCCAGCATGTCCGAGGTGACCAGCACCTGCCCGTCGCAGGCCGCCCCGGCACCGATGCCGATCGTGGGCACCGAGACCGCCGCCGTGATACGGGCGGCAAGCTCGCGCGGCACGCACTCCAGAACGATGGCGAAGACACCCGCCGCCTCCAGCGCCGCCGCATCCGCCAGCAAAGCCTCGGCCTCGGCCGGCAGGCGACCCTGGACCTTGTAGCCACCCATCGCACGAACACTCTGCGGCGTCAGCCCGATATGGCCCATCACCGGAATTCCGTTCTCCGTCAAGCGCCGGATGCAGGTCTCGCGCAGGCGCCCCCCCTCCAGCTTGACGGCATCCGCACCGGACTCCTTCAGGAAACGCCCGGCATTGGCCAGAGCCTGTTCGTCCGATACCTGGTACGACATGAACGGCATGTCCGCCACAACAAGAGACTGCTTGACGCCCCGCACCACCGCCGTCGTATGGTGCAGCATCTGCTCCATGGTGACAGGCAGCGTGGTCTCGTAGCCAAGTAACGTGCTGGCCAGCGAGTCGCCCACTAAAATCAGATGAAGTCCCGCCTCGTCAAGCAGACGGGCGGTGGCGAAGTCTCCCGCCGTGAGGCAGGTTACCTTCTCGACACCCTTGCATGCCTTGATCCTGGGCGCGGTCCATTTCATACGTCACGCAGCCCCAGCACATCCTGCATGTCGTACAGCCGCGGCCGCTGCGAGCAGACCCACTTGGCCGCATGCAGCGCGCCCAGCGCCAACGCATCGCGGCTCTTGACATGGTGCGACAACTCCACCCGCTCCGCCACCCCGTCGAACGCCACGGTGTGGTCCCCGAAGACTTCGCCCTCGCGATGTGAGCGGATCACGATCCGCCCCGCCGGATACGACGCCATCACACCGCCTTCGTCATGCAGATAGACATCCTCGAAACGCACACCAGCGCCATCAGCCGCCTTCTCGCCGAGGCGCAGCGCAGTGCCGCTCGGAGCATCGAGTTTGTGGACGTGGTGCGTTTCATCAATACGAACCTCGTAGCCCGCCCCCAGGACGGCGGCCGCGCGCTTGGCCAACGCGAACAGCAGGTTCACACCGAGACTCATGTTCGGTGCCCAGACAACAGGCACCTGGCTGGCCGCTTTGTCAACGGCCATGCTCTCTTCGGTCGTCAGACCGGTGGTGCCGATCACCACCGCCCTTTTCAGTCTGGCGGCAAGCTGCGCATTCCGGGGCACGACGCTGTGGTAGGTGAAATCAATCAGCACATCCGCCTGGGCCAGTACCGGCTCGATTTCATCCGTCAGCGCAACCCCGGTCCGGATAACGCTACCGATGATTTCGCCGGCATCGCGCCCCAGCCATTCGTGCCCCGGCCGCTCCACCACACCGACCAGTTCGACATCCGGCATCGCCATCGAACAACGTATCAATGCCTGTCCCATGCGTCCCGCCGCGCCTGCTATCACAATCTTGGTCATCGCATTCCCCCTAAAGGATCCCGGTTCCTTCCAGCGTCGTCCTCAATTGCGAGACAAGCTTCTCGTCCATCTCGCACAGCGGCAACCGCAGGACCGGCTCGCACAGGCCCAGCATCGCCAGCGCGGTCTTGACCGGAACCGGATTGGTATCGAGGAACAGACTCGTGAAGAGACGGTAATAGAGCCGATGCATACCGCGGGCCTCATCCCATCGTCCCGCCAGAACCGCATGCACCATATCGGCCATGACCTTGGGCACCACATTAGAAGCGACACTGATCACGCCGCAGGCCCCGACCGCCATCATCGGCAGCGTCAAGGCGTCATCGCCCGAAAGCACCGCGATATCACAAACATCCAGGATCTGGCTCACCCGCTCGACACTGCCCCCGGCCTCCTTGACGGCCACCACGGAGGGGTGCGCAGCCAGGCGCGCGATCGTGTCAATGGCTATCTCCCTGGAGGTCCGCCCCGGTACATTATAGAGCACCACGGGCAAGCCAAGATCCGCCACTGTCGAGAAATGGCGGTACAGCCCTTCCTGGCTGGGCTTGTTGTAATACGGCGTCACCTGCAGCGTTCCGTCCGCACCGGCTTCCTTGGCCCGTATTGTCAATTCGATCGCCTCGGCGGTGGAATTGGCACCCGTGCCGGCAATGACCTTCATGCGCCCGCAACTGCATCCGCCGCATCCGCCACATCCACCACCACCGCACGCCTCGATCACACAATCGATCACCCGGCTATGCTCCGCGCAGGTCAGCGTGGGACTCTCCCCCGTCGTGCCGACGGGCACGATCCCGTCGACCCCGGCGTCCGCCTGCCGTGCCACCAGCGCCTTGAGGCACTCGTAATCGACGGAACCATCACGATTGAACGGAGTCACTATAGCCGTATATACACCCTCGAACATAAATACCCTTCTCCTGTCGTTTTTTCCTGCATTTGCCAGCGAAGCCCCTAGCCTATACATAGACAGGCGGTAACTCAAGCGGAAATACCCGTCAATTCCCCAACGCGCTTGCACTTAGGAAGCCCAGGATGCCGGTCATGATCATCTGCGCCGCCATGGCCGACAGCACCAACCCCGTTATCTTGCTCAGGATCAGGATGCCGCGCACGCCCAGCACCCGTTCAAAGAAGGATCCGAGCAGCAGGACGCCCGCCAGGCAGGAAACCGCCAGCAGGAGCGCCAGGCAACCGAGCCCGATCTGATGCGTCCCGTCCAGTTCCGCCCCCATGACCAGGATGGTACCCGTCGTCGCCGGCCCCACAATCACCGGGATCGCCAGCGGCACCACGGCCATCTCAGCCTCGGACGGAGAACGCCCCGCCCCCGCCTTCCCCTGCACCAGGGCGACGCCCGACAGGAAAAGCAGCGCGCCGGCTCCGATCCGGAAGGAATCCAGCGTAATGCCAAACAACGCGAAAAGCTGCTTGCCCGCAAAGAAAAGCACCATGCAAAGAATCAGGACCGCCGCGGAAACACTGATCGCCAGACGACGGCGTTTCTGCTCGTCGCAGCCTTCCGTCATGCTCAGGAACATGGTCAGTCCGAAGAAGGGTGTGAACACGAAAAACAAGCGGAACCAGAGACTGATAAACAGTGCCATTTCAAGCACCTCCTTGCTTCAGCACCAGCGGCAGGCCGCATACCACGAGCACGACCTCGCTGGCGACTGCCGCCACCCGCTGGTTCATGATACCGGCCAGGTCCCGGTACTCGCGCGACATGGCGTCCCCCGGAATGATACCGAGCCCGACTTCGTTGGTCACCAGGATCAAATCCATCGGCGGATCGGCCAGCAGGGCCAGCAAATGCGCGAGCGCCTCGGGTATACCGTCAACCGTCGCCTCCTGCTTGTACATCAGATTGCCGAGCCAGACGGTCAGGCAGTCGACCACCACCACATCGACCTGGCCGGCCAGCGAGCGGATACCCTCCGCCAGGGCGACGGGTGACTCGACCGTGCGGAACGCATCGCCGCGTTCGGCCTGATGCTTGGCGATGCGCAACCGCATCTCGTCGTCGAACGCTTCCGCCGTCGCCACGAAGCCCTTGCGGCCATAGGCCGACGCCCGCTCCAGCGCATAGCGGCTCTTGCCGCTGCGTCCGCCCCCCGTTACCAGTAGAACCTTATGACTGATGATCAACCAGCACCTCCATCGACTCCTTGAAGTCCGCCTCGCAAAATACTTCCACCGTCATCACCCGCGGCAGCACTGCCAGATCCGACATCTGCCGCACCGCCACCGACAGCAGATCCGGATCCAGATACCGCAGCGACTGGTGATCGCGCCCGTCGCGCACCCCGTGGATGTGCATCAGGTGCAGGCGTGCGGCATACTTTGCCAGGTGCGCCTCGACATCCCGACCGCCCAGCAGCAGGTGCCCGATGTCCAGGCAAACCCCCAGGTCATGCGCCTCCAGCAACTCATCTACTACATCAAACCGGTAGGCCAGCGTCTCCACACACAACTGGCGAGGCGACTCCAGTTCGGCGCACAACACCGCCAGCGACGCCCCGCAAGCCTTCAGCCAGCCTACCATGTCCGCCGCCGGCAGGTCCCCCCGGTCATCGGGATCCGCCGGAGCGAGATGCAGCGCGTAGGTCCGGACGTCCAGTCGCCGGCAGAGGTCCATGATCCGACGGCATTTATCCACCGATTTCACACGTTCCAGCTCATCCGCCGCCCCCAGCCACACATCCAGCGGGAAATGCACCGTGTAGGTCAGGTTCTCGCCCCGGCCGATCGCCGCAAGCTCGCGGATCACCGCGGGTGGCGGCAGGTTCGAGAGCTCGTCGGACTCGAAGAGGATCAACTGGACATCATCGACCTTGCCAGCCAGATAGCGGATATTCGGCAGGATGTCATCGGGAATGATGTAGGAGGTGGTCCCTAGTCGGAACGGGAATTTGATTTTCACGGTACGGGCTGCCCGTATTCCCAGTTCCCTTCGCAGACATCTTCCGTGTTGGGGTAGGTAACCTTCTCGACATGCCCGTCCGCAAAGATCACATTGGCCACGCCGGTATTCGCACCCGGCTCGCGGCCGTGCAG
>CAZZBA010000270.1:0-5789 GCA_964652765.1 uncultured Victivallales bacterium
GATCATGATGCCCGATTCCGGCGTCGGCCACTCGTCGTGGTAAACAAAGTTCACCACCTTCTCGCTCCACGTGCCGCGCTCGACACCCAAGACATTCATCGGCACCATGTGCCAGTGATAGTTCCAGTCCTTTCCAGCGGAGGTTTTAGCGTACTCGTCGGCACCGCGACAGCGGGCGATGACGACGGTGTCGCCATGATCCGGCGGGGCGTCCTTAGCCAAGATTGCATTACACGGTATAGGAGGCGTGGGCGGTACCGCTGACGCAGATGGCCCTCCAAGCCTATTCGGATCGCAACCAACGACCGCCGCTGACAGCAGAACACTTGCTGCAAAAGTTAAAGATTTCATAGTGGTTCCTTCCGCAATCCGACGCAAATCAACCTCCGAGCGGAACACGAGGTAGCGTTGAATTTGTTTAGTGGCTGTCATCTTCCATAGTCCGGGTGTTGCTGAACAATTCTCAAGTAAAAGCCTCCGCCGCACAAACAAATCACGCCAATAAACAGGAACAATATTGCCGCCGCAACATCTCCTCCGCTCCGATCCGAGACCAGAAGGATGAAGATTCCGAGTAGCGGGAAGAGTATGCCAAGTAGAATCAGGGCGATTCCCTTCATTCGCAGGTACGTCCTCTGCCATGCTTCTGTTTCGTTACTTCTCATATAATGTCTGATCGCGAACCTTAGCCTTGAGGCGATTATGAAGCCGCGCGCGGCGCGAGTTCCGACGTCACATCCGGAGGTTGGTTCGGATCTTTGACTTCGACGTCTCTCACCGGGACCGTGATCCCATCTGGATTCAAGTATTCAACGTGATAGGCACCTGGTTTGATCTTTCCGAGGCTGACGCCATTTGATCGGGGTGAACGTAGGTCGTTTGATTGACGCCTGCAAGTTATTTCAGCTTTACCCCGTGAGCCCGGTGCGGTAAAACACACGCGTTCGAAAAAGCAACCGCAGCAGAAGGGCGCACTATGTCTATTGAAGCACGCGATCCACGGCAACGCTATTGGGTACAGACGACCAAACGGGAACTGGAAGGCAAGCTTGGCTCAACCTTCTCCCTCTCGAATGGCCTCCTGGGCATTCGCGGGGCGCATGAGGAATGCCCCTCCTGGGGACGACCCGAGTTCTATGTGGCCGGCACCTATGCCGCTGGTCCGGCTTCGCTGCTCGGTGTGCACGATCCCGACCATATCCTGACCCACCCGCAGCGGATGACCCCGGAAGCCCTTGCCAGTCTTGGTGACCAGGCGATCCAGGTGCTGCCCAACCTGCCATTCCCCATCACGCTGCAGATCGAGGTCGCGGGCGGGCGGTTCGATTTCGATTCGCACCGTATCCTGAGTGCCGAACGCCTGCTGGAGATCGACGAGGCGCGGCTTCGCCGCACCCTCGTGTTCCGCGACGCCGCTGGCCGACGCACGCGCGTCGACTCGGAGCGCTTCGTCAGCATGGCCGATCCGAACCTGATCTGCCTGCGCGCCAAAGTCCGGCGTCTCAACCATGAGGCCCCGGTCACGTTGCGCGGCACGTTGCACGAGGCGGTCACCAACACCAACGGGGTCCAGCTCTGGACCGCTGGCGAACGCGTTGCCACCAACGGTCAGATCGGGCTCGAATGCATTACTCGCGGTACCGGACTACGCATTGCCATCGCGCAGACCGCCCGCGTGGTCGATAACGCCCACGAGCTGTCTATCGAGCTATACGCCATCGCCGGACAGATGCCGCTGGCGGAGGCCTGCAAGCGCGCCAAGGCCGCCAGCCAGCGCGGCTTCGACGCCTGTAGCACCGACCACGTGGCGGCCTACCAGTTGCAGACGCGGGCGGCACGGGTGGAGTTCGACGCCAACGCCTCGACGGTGCAGGGCTTCAACTTCGGCCAGATGCACCTGCACATGGCCTTCAGCCCCATCGCGGAGAAGACCGGCTTGCCGATCAAGGGACTTACCGGTCACGGCTACCGCTTCCTGACCTTCTGGGACATGGACTTCCACATGTTCCCTTACTACCTGATGACCCGTCCCCGGCAGGCGCGCAAGCTGCTGGAATATCGCTTCAGCCAATTGCCCCAATACCGCGAGAATGCCAGGCGCTGGGGTGCGAAAGGGGCGCAGGTACCGTGGGAGACCAACACCCGCGGCGTGGAGGAGACTGCCCCATGGCTCTGCCTGCAGGAACGCGAGATCCACATCTCGGCTGATGCCGCCTACATGTTCATGCGCTATGCGGAGATCACCGGCGACCGGGATGTCATGCGTAAAATGGGCGCGGAGTTCGTCTTCGAGACGGCCCGATTCTACGCATCGCGCCTGCGCTGGAACGCGGAGGAATCGCGCTACGAGCTGCCGGATATCGGCTGCCCGGACCAGTACCACACCTTTGCCGACAACAATGTCTTTATCTCGCTGATGGCCAAGTGGAACCTGGGCTATGCGGCCGAATGCTTCGCGCAGCCGGACTTCGCCGATGCGGCGCAACGCATCGGTCTCGCGGCGGCGGAAGCCGCCACCTGGCGCACGATGGCGGAAAAACTCTTCATTCACGAACCCGGTGCCGACGGTATCATCGAGCAGTGCGACGGCTTCTTCGCGCTCGACGCCGACCTGGGCGGGATCTGCGAGACCTACTGCAGCCACTCGCAGGCGGTCAAGCAGCCGGATGTGCTGGCGGCGTTCATCCCGTTCGAGTCGCGCTACCCGCGCGGGATCCGCCGGAAAAACTGGCATTACTACAATGCCCGCACGCTGCATGGCTCGTCGCTCTCGCTGCCGGGCATGGCCTATGCCGCCGCCCGCTGCGGTCTCAACGACGAGGCTCTCTACAACCTGCATGCCTCCTGCCGCATGGATCTCGACGATGTCAATCTCGACACGGAACGCGGCGTGCATGTCTCGGGCGGGGCGGTGGAATGGGGGACCATCGTCCACGGCTTCGGCGGGCTCGACGCCACGGGCGAGGGCCTCACGCTCGCCCCCAACCTGCCGCGCCAGTGGAGCCGCCTTGCCTTCTCGGTGCACTGGCACTTCCAACGTGTCGATATCGAGATCACACGCGACGCCATCACGGTCACGGTCGGCGACGATCTCCCCTGCCCCGTCCCCGTGCGCATCGCCAGCGGCGACTGGCAGCAAATCCCTCCGGGCACAACGATACAGTTAACATGACGGGGGCAACCCCGTCCGCGCCGCGCATGAGCAGGAACCGGGCCAAGTTATTTCGGCTTTCCAACTGAAAGTAGGTCGTGGCACCTTGCCCGACCTCCGAGCATAAGTCGCCCGGCTGCCAAAGGACCTTTGCTTCCGCCTTCGCCAAGGCTACGGCGGGACAAGCGGATGGACGGGCAGGGTGCCCGTCCTACGGCTTTCGGCTTTCATCTTTCGGTATCGACGTTCTCCGCCATCCCCAACCCTAGCAGCAATGCCAGCATCCAGACGGTACCCGGCATCTGCAGATTGAAATCGCCAAGCGAATGGAACCCCATCGCCGCCAGAGCCAGCCAGCCGCACAGCACTAACGCAAAACGGCCATCATCCGCGTCCGATCCGTCGGGCTGCTGCCAACACTCCTGTTCCCGGCGTATGCGTCCCCATAGTCCAAAGAGCAGTGCCGCCAGAGGCAGGCAAAACAGCAGCATGCCGACAATGCCGGATTCCTCCAGGAGCTGGAGCCAGTCGCTATGCACCTCGTACGAATGGAAGTCATGATTGGTCAGCGTCGGCCAGACGCCCTGCTCGCGGTCGCCGTCATCAGTAGCGGCGAACTGCGGCCAGAGATGCTGGTGCATGCCGGGGCCGATCCCGAGCCAGGGTGCGGTTTTCCACGCCCGCCAGGCGCCTCCGTACATCCGGCCCCGCGAGTCCCGTTGCAATTTGTAGACGACATCCTCCATCAGGGTGCGGTCCTCCGACTGTCCGGCTTGATCCAGCCCGCCATAGGTCATGAACCGCGTGATATAGTCGGGATGAATCATCAGGGAACCGGTCGCAACCAGCAGCACGAGGGATACGGTAATCATACGCCAATACCAGCGAACCGGACGAGGCCACTGCGCGAATCCCCAGACCAGGATGCAGCCGACGATCACCACCATCGTCAGTCCCCCGCCCCGCGACTGGGTCAGCAGGACATTCGCCCCCGCCAGTAGGCCCGCCACGCCAGCCACTCCCCGCATGATGGCGCCGCATCGGCTGCGGTCAAGCAGCAGTCCGGCGCACATGCATAAAAGCAGTTCCATGGCCCCGGCGAAATGGTCGGGACAGAAGTAAGGCCCCGAGGCACGCCCGGCATACTGGTCGTAGCGCGGCATCCAGAGCACATGACGACTATCGAATAGGATATGATTGACGACACCGTAAATCGCCATCAAGGCCAGACTGGTAAACAGCCCCCAGAACAGGAAAATCCGTTGCCCCCGCCCGAGCGTGAATACCGTCAGTCCGGCAACCACGGTCCCGGAAATGAAGAGCAGCACCATCCGCTCGGCATCCATCCAGACCACCGGTTCCGCCTGGCAGCGGATGACCACATAGAGCAGGAAAGGCAGGGCCAACGCGGCGAGCCGAACCGTATCCGAGGCGGCGGTAATGGGATCACCCTTGAATCCGGCGATGGCCAGGCGCACACCTCCCGCCAGCGTGGCAAGCCCGATGAAGCAGAAAAACGACCAGAACCACCACATCTCCCAGGCTCCAAAGAACCACGGGCCCACCAGCACCGCCACCGCCAGCGCCAAACTTGTAACCCAACCTAAAAGACTAAACATCCATTCTCCCCTCACCACCCGCACTTCCAATCGCCATCCACGGATTTCTCGGCCATGGCTACATCTCCATACAGAGCATTAATCATTCTGTGTATTCTGTGCTTTCTGTGGTTAAAAATACCCGGAGCACTTTCGGATTACAGATTTAATTTTCTATACATTCCCACGCACATCCACGGCCTACGCGGCCATGGCTACCATCACACCCACGCTCTCGCCATCCCACCAGCTTACAACGCTGCGGACGGGGTGGAACCCGTCCCTCCATGGATTAACCCTTCCCTTTATCCTCTTGTGTCTTTTGTGGCAAAGCCTTCCGAGCATAAGCAGTCTTCCGTCTTCGGTCTTCCGTCTTCAGTCTGTAATTTCGACTTTCCCAATTTCGGCTTTACTAGATATTCTCCCCTGCCGGATCGGCGATCACTGTGTTCCGGGCGGTCGGCAGGAGCAAGGGATAATCCAGCGTGTAATGCAGGCCGCGGCTTTCCTGCCTCAACTGCGCGCTGCGTATGATCAGTTCCGCGACGGCGGCGATATTGCGGAGCTCAAGCACATCGCCGGTCACCAGGTAATCATGATAATACTCGCGGATTTCCTGCCGCAGGTTGCGGATGCGGCGATAGGCGCGATCCAGCCGCCGGTTGGTCCGCACGATCCCGACATAGTCCCACATGCACTGCCGGACCTCGTTCCAGTTATGCTCCACGACAACGCCCTCGTCACTCGGCACGGCCTCGTCGAATTTCCATTCCGGAATAGGAATCCGCCGGTCGAACTGACGGTCCGGACGCACCTGTTCAAGGTGGTCGGCCATGCGCCGGGCGCAGACCGCGCCCTCGAGCAGCGAATTGCTCGCCAGCCGGTTGGCGCCATGCAGCCCCGTGCAGGCGGCCTCGCCCACCACATAGAGCCCCGGCAGGGTAGTCCGCCCATCTACACCCGCCTGGACCCCGCCGCAGAAGTAATGCGCCGCCGGCACGACCGGGATCAGTTGTTCTGCAATATCGATGCCGAACCGG
>CAZZBA010000271.1:0-395 GCA_964652765.1 uncultured Victivallales bacterium
CCCGCGCCGGTCGACGTACAGATGGTGCGTCAACGCGCCAAAACGCAACCCCTCCGGCAAGGCATCCAGGGACGCCGGCACGTAGGCGTATTCGAAATCGATCATGGCGGGCCCGCCAACACGGAGTGAAGGGCAGCGGGCCTGCCAGGCCGCGAAGGGTTCCATCAGCCGACGGTATTCGCCAAAATCCCAGACGCCCCACTTGACCCTGTTGATCGCATGCCCCGCCTCGACCAGTTCCACCTGCGAGGCCAGGCGTTCCAGTACCCGGTCGACGAACAGGCGCCACGAATCCGGCTCACGGACAGCCCGTCGATCCTGCACCAGGGCGATACTGACGGGATGCCCGCGCCTTGCCAGCTCCTCGACCACCAGCGCCGCGGCATCGGCCGCCG
>CAZZBA010000271.1:405-5783 GCA_964652765.1 uncultured Victivallales bacterium
GCGATGATGGTAGAAACGCACCATGACCGGAACCGGCCCAAGTTTCGCCAGCAGGGCAAGCTGTCGCTCAACCCCCTCCCCGTACACATCCACCGCCACGCCGATCCGCCCGCGCATCGCCACCCGCTGGCTGAACGCCTGACGGCGAAAAACCCCATAGGCCCGCCATACCGCCGGCAGAGCCGTTATCGCGGATACCAGAACATGCAGATTCCGTGACAGTGGATAGTGCCTTGACCGGTCGCGCGAAACCATCGTCACCAGCGGTTGTGCGGACCGCTCGTCCCAGATCCAGATGTCCTTTGCATCCGGATAGCACGGCGGATCACCGGGCGCAGGGCGGCGGTGCGCCTCGCGGATCGGGTGACGCCAGCGGCGTGTGCGGGAATGCACCGCGAAACGGCGGCGGTAATGCGATTCCCACTTCAGGAATTCCGCAGGAGGCTCCACCTGCCAGATCATCTCAAAGAACACGCGCCGGAAATCCGATGGCAACGCAATGCGCGAAAGATCGCGCGCGCGGTCGCGGGCCGAAAGCACGGGCCTGATCCGTCCGCGGTTGAGGTCGATGAACTGCACATGCCCCCACCGGCCCTGGTCATCGCGATTCAGCAGGATATTCTGGTTCCCGAGGTCATTGTGCAGGAAGCCGACCTCGTGCATCCGCCGGACCGCCGCCGCAACCGTCTCCAGCAACGCCATCAGCGTCTCGCAATCCGGCTCTTGCCGATAGAGCGCGTCCAAGGCGTGGGCGAAGCTGGTCACGCCGTGCTGATAGGCCGTCACGACATAACTTTCCGCAAGACGGCCGCCCGTCCAGCGCTCCAGGAACGCGATCGGCTCCGGCGTACCCGCCCCGACGGCAGTCAAGTGCACGGACGCCAGCCATGTGCGGCGGGCCTTTGACCCCGCGCGGCGGTCACGCCAAGCCTGTAGAGCACCGCCCGCGCCAAACGCCTTGACCACGACATCCAGCGTCCCGCCGCCGTCGACCGGCATCCGTACGCGCACGTTGCGGTTGCGCCCCTCTGCCAGGACTTCCGCCCCGGGGGCTTCCATGTGACGGGCAATCTGCTCCAGCCAGGCGAGCGATGCCGCCAGCACGCGCTGCGTGTCCACACGCCCGCGATAAACGCCAATCGAAATATCCGCATTCGAGAATTGATCCATACCGAAGCTTTCTACCCTCTCACCGTTGCGCCGTCAAGCCAGCGGCGTTGCGGCTCACCACAGGTTCGCCCCCCATCCGGCTACTCACGCAATCTGGACATCTGGGGGGCGAGGCTGTGCCGAGCCAACGGCGTTCCGCCCCGCCAGCACACCCGTGGAAAAAGCCGCCTGTAGGTTGTATCCGCCCGTGTCGGCGTGCACATCAAGGATTTCCCCCGCGAAATAAAGACCGGGCACCCGGCGCGATTCCATCGTTTCCGGACAGACGTCCGCAAGCCCCACGCCACCTGCCGTCACGATGGCCTCGTTCATCCCGCAGTGCCCGGCAATCATCATTTCCATCCCCTTGAGCCAGCTGGCAAGCGTCTCGCGCTGAATCGCCGCCAGCCTGCTACCCGTCAACGAGCCGCGTATACCGGTCGAGATCAGGCAGGCCTCCACCAGCGGCTTGGGCAGCAGCCCACGCAGGATGCTGCGCATCGGTTCCGCCGCGCGGGAGGCCAGATCCCGCTCGATCCGTGCCCGAAGCTTCGCCGCACCCAGTGCCGGCTTCAGATCCACCCGCAGCCTGACCTCGCGCCCAGCCGCCAGCGCATCTACCGCCTGGCCGCTGAGCGAAAGCACAACCGGGCCGTTGACACCGGAATCACTGAACCCCATCTCACCGAAATCTTCCGCGACAGGCTGGCCATCCACCAGCAGCCATACGCGTACATTCTTCAGCCCCAGCCCATCAAGGCCGCGATCCGGCGAGGGACGGGTGATCAGCGGAACCAGTGCCGGACGAGGGGCCACAATCACATGCCCGGCCTCCGCCGCCAATTGATAACCATCCCCGGTCGAGCCGGTTCCCGGATAGGAAGCCCCCCCGCACGCCAGCACGACCGCCCCGCAGGCAATATCCCCCGCCGCCGTCTCGACCCCGCCGATGCGCCCATCCTCCCCCACCCGCAATCGACAGACCGGTTGACGCAGCCGGAGTTCAACCCCAAGGCGCCTCACCCATGACACCAGCGCCTTGACGACATCGGGAGCCCGCCCGTTCGCGGGGAATACGCGTCCGCCACGCTCCGTGACCAGAGGGACGCCCTCCCCCGTCATGAACGCCATCAGTGCATCCGAGAAATACGCATCGAACGCGGGATTCAGCCAGGCGCCGTTCCCGCCGAAATGCGATTCGAAGGCACCGCGCGGCTCGATGTTGGTCAGGTTGCAGCGGCCTTTGCCGGTAATCGCCAGCTTGATCGCGGGGCGCGACGCCGCCGTTCCCGCCGCCAGCAGGCCGGCAGCCCCCGCGCCGATCACAATCAGATCCGGATTCCGCACCGCACACTCCCCGTGTTCAGCAACCACCTTCAAAAGACGATCGGCGCGTAGACATCGCGGTCGCCAAGCCGCGCCCGTCCATTCAGGAAGGCCAGCTCGATCAGGAACTGGATCTGGACCACCTCGCCACCGGCCTTCTCGACCAGGTTCGCCGACGCGACCGCCGTGCCACCAGTCGCCAGCAAGTCATCGATCAATAGCACCCGGTCGCCTGACCGGAAGGCATCCTGGTGGATGCATAGCGTGGCTTCACCGTATTCGAGCGCATAGCTTTCCGAATACGTCTTGTAGGGCAGCTTGCCTGCCTTGCGGACGGGTACGAAACCCAGCCCGAGACGGTCGCACAACACACTGCCGAAGATAAAGCCGCGCGCGTCGATCGCCGCCACCTTGGTGACGCCCTTGCCGGCGATGCGGGCCTGGAACAAATCGATCGCGTAGGAAAACAAAGCGGGGTTCTGCAAAACGGGGGTAATATCCTTGAACAGTATCCCCGGTTTCGGAAAGTCCGGAACATCACGCACGGCAGCCTTCAAATCGTCTATAGTCATGCCTACCTCCATCAAAAGCTTATTCACAAAAATGACAGGACAACGGAGGCGAAGTCTAGTCGGGATGACGCCACATGGCAAGCAGAAGACCAAAAGACAAGATAAAGCTTGCCTTTTGAGCTGTTTGCAAGTAGTTTCGATGCTTAATTCTAGATCGGCAGGTGCTGATCCAGAGAAGCGAGTGCGTTCTTCCCGCAGGAGGACGCCAAAGCGGATTCATTTAATTAGGCGGAATACCGCCGTAATGCGAGGAGAAAAACTGTGGAGAACGAGATCATTGCCGACGCCCCTGTGACCATTCGCGACCTGCTTGATGCGGGACTGCACTTCGGCCACCAGACCAAGCGCTGGAACCCGAAGATGAAGCCATTCATCTTCGACAAGCGCAACGGCATCCATATCATCGACCTGAACAAGAGCATGTTCATGCTTCAGGAATCGGCCAAATTCGCCCGCGGGATCGGCGAGGCTGGTGGCACAATGCTGATTGTCGGCACCAAGAAACAGGCCCAGAAAATCGTCAGCGATGTCGCCACTGCCAACGGCCAGCCCTATGTCTCGCACCGCTGGATGGGCGGCATGCTCACCAATGCCGAAACCATCCGCGCCCGCATCGTCCGCCTCAAGGAGCTGGAGCAGGCCGAGAAGAGCGGCGAGTTGGATAAGATGCATAAGAAAGAAGCCGCCCGCGCCCGTGCCGAACTCGCGAAACTGAGCCGTAACCTCAGCGGTATCGCCGAGATGCGCAAACGGCCTTCCGTGATGTTCGTCGTTGATATCAACCGCGAAGCCATCGCCATCAAGGAAGCCAACCGGCTAGGCATCCCGATCATAGCCATGGTCGACACCAACTGCGACCCGGATACGATCGACTACCCGATCCCCGGCAACGACGACGCCATCCGCGCCATCCAACTGGTGACGCAGGAAGTGGTCGGCGCCTTCGGCAGCGGCTACGCCAAGTACAGGCAGATCGCCGCCGAGGAGGCCCGCCTGAAGGCCGAAGAGGAAAAACGCATAGCCGCGGAACGCGCCAAGGCCGCCGAGGAAGCCAAGAAGAAGAAGGCGGCTGAAACCAAGGCGATCGCCGAAGCCAAGGCCAAGGCCAAGACGGAAGCCGACGCCAAGGCCGTCGAAACCGCCAAGGTCAAGAAAGCCGCCAAGGCTGAGGCTGCCGCCAAGGCCGCCGAAGCAGCGCCGGCCGAGGCGGCACCGGCAGCGGAACCGACCGTGGAAGCCGTCGAAACCGTGGCGGAAACCTCCGCCGAGTAGCATGATCCCGCGCCAATTCCGGGACGGCTGGATTAACTACCCAGCCCGTTCCGGCGGCGCTCTAATGAAAACATAACCGTGATCACGGTGGTCGTCCACCACATCACATAAAAACATAAGGAACATTTATAATGGAAATCACCGCCACACTGGTAAAAGAACTGCGCGACGCCACCGGCGTCAGCATGATGGAATGCAAGAAAGCCCTCGTCGAGTGCAACGGCAACATGGAAGAAGCCGTAACCAAGCTGCGTGAGCGCGGCGTCGCCGTGGCCGCCAAGCGTGCCGAGAAGGCCGCCAACCAGGGCATCATCGCCGCCGTGGAATCCGCCGACGGCAAGACCATCGGCATGGTCGAGGTCAACTGCGAGACCGATTTCGTCGCCCGTAACGACGACTTCAAGGCCTTCGTCAGCAGCGTGGCCAGGAAATCGGTCGAGACCGACAAGCCGCTTTCGGAGCTGCTCAACGACCTGCTGATGGAGAAGATCGCCGCCACCGGCGAGAACCTAAAGATCCGCCGCAACGTGCGCTACACGCTTACCGGCACCGGCAAGGTGGCCTCCTACATCCACATGGGCGGCAAGGTCGGCGTACTTGTGGAGGTTTCCTGCACCAAGCCGGCAACCGCGAACGATGCCAGCTTCAACGACATGGTCAAGGATCTGACCCTGCACATCGCCGCCGCCAGCCCGGCCTACCTGACCTCTGCCGAGATCCCGGCCGACGTCAGCGCGGCAGAACGCGACATCTACGCCAAGCAGGTCGAAGGCAAACCCGCCAACATGATCGAGAAGATCGTCGATGGCAAGATGAGCAAGTTCTATGGCGAGTGCTGCCTGGTCAACCAGGGCTTCGTCAAGGAGCCCAAGCAGTCCATCACCGAACTGCTGGAAGCCGTTGCCAAGCCGTTGGGCGAGACCTTCACGATCAAGCGCTTCAAGCGCTACCAGCTCGGGGCGTAAAAATCCCGGCGAAACGGGCCCATAGCTCAGTTGGTCAGAGCAGGAGACTCATAATCTCTTGGTCGCAGGTTCGAGCCCTGCTGGGCCCACCCCT
>CAZZBA010000272.1:0-2923 GCA_964652765.1 uncultured Victivallales bacterium
CGACGGACGGAGTATGAGCGCTTAGATCCCGAAAATTACGCCCGCATCGTCGAGGAAAGATTCTCCTCGAAAGATGCCGCCGAGGAAACGCTGGCATGGTTGCGGGTCTCATCGACACCCACGGGACTCCATCAACTTCCATGGACCGACTTCCCCACACTCCTCAACAAGGAAGGGCATCCGGGAAGTGCGTTCCTCATGCTTGGCATGGACACGCAACCACGTATGCAGGCATGGGAACAAACCTCGGAGGATGGATTCCTCTGCCTCCTCAAACTTGCCAACCAGGGCGGACAAATCAAAGTCTTG
This sequence comes from uncultured Victivallales bacterium, assembly GCA_964652765.1. Classification (GTDB taxonomy): domain Bacteria; phylum Verrucomicrobiota; class Kiritimatiellia; order UBA8416; family UBA8416; genus UBA8416. Next base: position 310 of record CAZZBA010000272.1, read on the forward strand.
TTCGCAGCAAACCCGGCACCCATTGTTTCCGCTTCACAGAGTGTTTTCATTCTGCCCACGCGCGATGCGGACTGGTCGCTCCCAACACGTGGCGAATGTGAAGTCGCTTTCGATGGGACTGCGTTTGTTGTACCTTGGCGCGATGGTGTCACCACGCCTCGGAAAGGCGCCGATATTCCCCGCATTGTGTTCCGTCCGACTGCCGGCTGGTCCTTCGACCAAGTTATCCCGGCATGCACCCGCTAGGGCCTTCGCCTCACCGGCCGCCTATCCTATTCCTTCCGGTCCGGCGGCACTTGGCCGACGAAACCGATTGTTATCCGTTGCGACACCCCGGGTTCGCTTGCTGGGTATTTGAACACCGACGCCTCAGCCAAACTCGTCTTGCCGGCCCCTTGGACTCCGTCGATTTTCATCGCACATGGTCCTTCGGCGAAGATCTTTGTCGGGTCGGGCGGGAAGTTCAGGATCGCCAACCGTGCTTTTGCGCCAATGGATGAGGAACCATACGAACTGTCATTGAAGTCCGAGGTCGAAGGCGCAGTCACCTGTTATGACGGCAGGGTTGACGCGCCGCCAACCCCGGCGCCCATCCACGAATTGTTCACGATTGGCCGTGTCACCGCTGTGCAACCCGCGACACCGACCAAGGGACTTTCCGAAATCCCCAAACTCCGCATAACAAACGGCATGGAAGTCAGAGACTCGAACGACCGAGTCCTTGTCACAATCGCGGTTGACGAAGACATTCCCCATCCGTGGCTTCCCCTCGCCGCCACGGCGCTAGGGACCACACCACATGACGGAGTCCCCATTCAAGAAATGACGGACCGTCTCCGAGGCCATCTCGAGACGCTCTGGGTTGATGAACTCCGCAAATTGCCGACGATCGGCGCGGATTCCATGTTCTACTGCATCTTGCCCACCACGACCGCCGAAACACTACGCGGCACACCCGTGCAAGGGGGAGCCTTCACGAAGTGGCTCACGCGACCGGATCAGGGCTTCCTCCTGGAGATCGAGAACGCCGGTGCGGGTCCAAACCCGGAACTTGCCGGTTCGCCGGAACTCGCCACGTTCCTCAGCGCGCTTGACGAACTTATTCGCGAACTGGAACGACAGGGCAATGGAGGCCGCAATATCTGGCCATCAAGATGGCAACTCAAGGACCTCCCGGAACCCTTAATGGACCGCTACCTTGACGCCTACAGCGCCCTTGTTTCTCGCGGCCAACAACTGGGTTCCGCATCTTTGTTCTGGGCCAGTTACCCTTTTTCCGCGATCATCTACGATGCCAACGCCGCCAAGGTCGTTGCCGTCCTACTGTCCCCGTTGCATCCAGTCCGTCTTGCATGGCTATATGGCGCCGAGCGGGCACTCATTGACGCTGGTTGTGGCCAAGACCCGCGGTGGCGCACGCTTGCGCAAGTGCTTGAGGGATGGAATTACCCCCTTGTCGGCCCCGCGCCCGGTTACGACACACTTGCGTCTCTGGTTGCAATTCCCATCGATGCTGGCCCGGAACAGTTGTTTATGGGGTGGGGGGCTCTCGTCACCTTCGACGGCGTGGCGGGGAGCCAACTCCTTATGCCTTCCTATGCTGGCGGATGGCGGATGCCCGGTGGCAGCAGTTCAGGACTCAATCAGGGCGGGGTCGGTGCCGCCATCCGCGATTTCATGCGCGTTTATCCCCACCTGCCCACGATCACCATAGAACTTTTCGCCAGCGCCCCGACCCCGCGATCGGTCGAACTGGACACCGCCGTCATGCGTGAACTTGCCAAGGTGGCGGCGGACGACACCGATGCAGTGCCACTCCCGCATTCCCTCCGCATCCTTGATTCTGAAAACCGACAAGGGCCCCTCCCTGAACGCGACGATGCCTTTGAATCGTTCTCGTCAGCGGGCGGCCAACTCCCGGTTTTCGAGTGGCGCTCCTATCCAGCACAACAAGCCACGGACATTGCCTCGGATCTGCGGTTGGTCGAAGACGCACAGGCACGGGTGTCACTGGCAAGCAGCCGGGGCCTCCCTCTCGGCGTGACCGGCCGTTGGCCAATCCGCCGTTTTGTTCTGCGCGAGTCCAGCACGCAAGCACAAGACGTCCTCCTGCACTTCATCATCGAAGTGGCCAACGCCCCTTGGAAGGCATTTGCATCCGCCCTGTTTTCTATCGAAAAGACGCCGTTTGTGACAATGGACACACTCCGCGTCCGTCCCCACAGCGTCCTCCTTGGCACGTCCTCGCGGGCGCGTTGGGTTGTCACCGGCAACAACCTGGTCGATCCGGCTGCCGTTGCGCGACTTGCAACGCAGGGACAGGCCCCTGCGATGCTTTGGGAGTGGCGGCCCCCGTTCTTGCCACGCCGCAAATCGGACGTCGGCATCGACTTCGGCTGCTACGGCGACAAGCTTGCGCACACGCCGGTGATCGACAAGCTTGCCGCCGAGGGGATCCGCTTCCATCAAGCGTACGCGGTCGCCGGGGTCTGCGCGCCGAGCCGCTCGGCCATCGTCTCGGCGCGGTACCCGGTGCGGCTCGGCAGTCACCAGATGCGCAGCGACGTGAAGATGGCGCCGGATTTCCGATGCTTCCCGGCGTACCTGCGGGATG
>CAZZBA010000272.1:2933-5773 GCA_964652765.1 uncultured Victivallales bacterium
ATTCCGTATCTGTTCGGCGATCCGGAGGAGGTGGTCGTCGGCATCGACTTCGGCCGCCGCCCGTATATGACCATCGCCCGCATCCCCCAACCGTTCCGTCAACGCATTTCGACACTCGCTGGTCTGGATAATGCACGGGCCGATCAAATGCTCCTCTTCCTGGGATACCGCGGCATCGGATTGGCGTCCCTTTTGGCCATGGGGGACAACCACGCCGAAGGAGCACTCGGATTTTACCTTTCGCTGAGGATCACTGATGCAGTCCGCAGCGAACTTGAGTCATCCACTCGCAAGGTACTTGTCGTCCCTCTCGATGCGGTCAACACACTCCTCGCGGCAATCGCAGCCGACGGCGACCTGACTTCCCGCCGTGCGGACCTCCTTCTCCTCGTTGCCGACTCGCCGACGGTTTCAAACCCGAAGTGGCACTTGACCCTCGTACCCATCGAGATCAAGTGCACCGGTTATACTCAGGGCGGCGTACACTCCCCCTTTCCGCAACCGGGGGCTACTCAGGTTGGCGAGAAGATCGCCCAACTCAAGGACACGGCTACTTGTCTCGCTTCAGTCATCAGCGCCCTGCAACAGGCACCCGGTGCGCCCGACCGCTCGCTCCAGCGCGTCGCGATGATGAGTATCGTGGAGACCGCACTCCTCCTTCGGCCCCTCCAACCTCAAGCCGAGGTGGACGCCCACTTCGAGTCCGACCTCGTCCGGAACATCGTATCGGGGGACATCACCTACAATCACGATTCGGGCCTACTTCTGTGGTTCCAGAAGGCGTCGGGACCCGATGCTATCCGGATCTGCAATGCACCCGGATCCTCCGCCACATGTGTGTTCCTTGATCCCGCCGGGTTTGATACCGAACTCTGGGGCGGCGAACCGACGACCCTTCGGCAGAAGATTGGGCCGACCATTACAGTCAAATGCATTGTTCCGTCCTGTCAACCACAACCGGTTTCACCAGTACAGGCGCCTACAGTCGAACCTCTGGCAGCGGATCCAGACGCCCCCAAACCCGTGTCTCCCACTCAGGCAGCCCCACAGGCGGTACCCGTCCCGAGAACTGCACCCGCCAGTCAACCCATCCAACGCCCCCGCGTCCTTCTTGGAGCGTCCCGGGAACACACCGACGGTGTATGGTGGGATCCACTCTCGCCTGCTGGGCGGTTGACAAATTCGCACGTCGTCATCCTCGGTTCCGCTGGATCCGGCAAGACCCAAACACTTCGTTCATTTCTCTTGGAATTGCACCGTGCGGGCATCCCTTCCCTCGTCTTGGATTTTAAGGACGATTATGTCGACGCAGAGTTCTTGAACGAGATCGGGGGCACATTGCATGACGCCACCGACAGTTTGCCGATAAACCCACTGGCGTTGCCTGTCGACACGTCGTTGGGCAAGTCTACTCGATGTGCGCGATCTTCAAGGCCGTTTACGGCCTTGGTGATATTCAGGAGGCGCACCTCCGTGAGGCAATCTTCAGGACGTACGAGCAAACGGGGATCACCCGCTTGACCAGGGAAATCGGACCGAACGTCAGGATCCCACAGTTCGACACCGTAAAGGCGATCCTCGATGATATTGGAGACGTGAGTCTCAATAACAGACTAGCGCCAATCTTTGACCTTGGCCTCTTTCAGGAGGGGACCGTCACGGTCGACGACATCTTGGCCCACACCAGCGTCATTCGGTTCACCCAACTCCCAAGCGAGGAAGTGAAGAGGGCGGCCGGCGGTGTTGTCCTGCGCGCCGTCTACAACGCTCTACTCAAACGGGGCCACCAACAGGGACTCCGTCTGGCCATCGTCATCGATGAAGCGCACAGGATCGCAAACTTGGAACCTGTCAAGTTACTCGTGAAGGAAGCACGCGCTTATGGTGTTGGCGTTTTCCTTTCCAGTCAAGAGGCGAGGGACTTTGAGGACTTCGTCTTCTCAAACGCCGCATCCCTTCTCGCCCTCAAACTCTCCGAAACCTCGGATGCCGACCGCGTCGCCAAACTTCTCGTCGGCAATTCCGGCTACCGGGAGATATCCGATGAGTTGCAGGGCCTGCCGCAATTCGAGAGCTTCTTCCGCAACGACCACTACCGACCTTTTGCACGCACAACAATCGTGCCATTCTATGAACGCAACACGCCCAGCGTATCCTAGGAAGTCTTGCTGATGCCCATGTGGATACCCAAGGGATAACGAATCGGACGACAAAGACCTGATGTGAGTACAGGCACTTCAGCCGAACAGCAAAGGGCACGCGAACGATGAAACCGCCTCGGACCGTGACCATGCCGATCCGCAAACTGCGGCGGCACCTCCTGCAACGCAAGTTTGCCGTCCCAAAATTGCAGCGCAATTTTGTTTGGGATGCGCACCGCTCTGCGAAACTTCTGGACTCCGTGTATCGGGGAATGCCAATTGGGTCGCTCTTTCTGTGGGAGATGGACCGCAAGTCTGCTAACCTGATTCGACAGTCTGGGGAAGTACTACCATCCTTCAGCGTTACGAATAGCCACATCTGGTTTGTGATCGATGGACAGCAACGCTTGTCAGTCATCTTCCAAGCCTTCGAAGGGCAAGTCCGCGAGAACGACGCAGGGCGGACCCTTGACTTTGGCCGACTCTGTTTCGTGGTAAAACCGGACCCGGATCAGGACGATCCGCCGCGGATTGCCTACCGCAAACCACAGGACACGCAGTTTGTGCCACTCCGTGACATTCTTGCCTCTGACTGGAAACCCCGTATGCCCAGCGAAGCGCAATGGTTTCTGAAGGCAGTTATCGAATGTCGCAGGCGTTTACTCAACTATCCGGTGCCGGTCGTAATGGTATCAAGCG
>CAZZBA010000273.1:0-5763 GCA_964652765.1 uncultured Victivallales bacterium
CACTCGGCCTTGAGGAGCGCGGGCGGGATGACCCGCTCCGCCTTCATCAGCGTCAGGCGCAGGTAGCCGGCGACCATCGCGCTCTCCTCCGTGATGTGGCGGTCGAGCAGATGACGTCCGGTAACCCAGCCCGAGATCTCGCCCGTGCCCATGGTCTCGATCGGGGGGACCGCATTACGGGCGAACCGTTCGACAAAATCGGGCGGCAGGGGCGAGGCGAGATAGAAGGTGCGGTAACTGATGGAACCGGATTCAAATGCCATTTGGATTCTTTCCTTGCTTGCGGTTTCTAACGAAAACAACATTTTGCCATATCTCCCCGCCGATATCAATCCTGCTTGAGGATTTTAGTCGCGGCGCCGGTAACACCTGAATAAATGCTGGAGTTCGTCCATACTTTGTGAAACAGTTGGAGATACGTTTTGTATTCAATTGTTTCGAAAGGACGAATGGTCGGCATGCAAGACACTTCCAAACGGGTGAACAAATCAGCGGCAGACGATGACATCCCTCGCCTCCCGGGAGTTTCCTTCTCCCTGGGTGTGCCGCTGCTATACCTCGTCTCTGGGAGCCTGTGGATTTTCTTTTCAGATAGGTTCATGCTCCTGATCGCAAGGAATCCGAGTCAGTTGCTGATGCTGTCGACCGGCAAAGGGTGGTTTTATGTGGCGCTGACGGCGGTGTTGCTTTTCTTTTGCCTGGATCGTTTTACGCGCCAGATCCGTCGGAATCAGCAGTGGATTCGGGAGGATCATGGACGTCACCTGACAACGCTCCAGGCCATCGGTGATGCGGTTTTATCAACCGATGCCGAAGGGCGCATCGAGATGATCAATCCGGTGGCCGAGCAACTTACCGGGTGGACGGCAACGGCTGCTGTCGGGCAGCCATTCGAGTCGGTCTTCCGGATTATCAGCGAGGATGGGCGTGAACCGGTCGGCTATCTGTTTGATCGCGTCGTCAAGGACGGGGTCGTCATCGGGCTTGGCAATCACACACTTCTGATTGCGCGTGATGGCACGGAACGCCCGATTGCCGATTCCGCCGCGCCGATTCGCGATGAAGAGGGACGTGTCAACGGCATGGTCCTGGTTTTCCGTGACCAGAGTGCCGAGCGGGCCGCAGGGGCGGCGTTACGCGAGAGCGATCGTGAGTTGAAGCGCGCCCAGCGGCTCGCGCACATCGGGTCCTGGTGCTTTGACCTGAATAGCGGAAGCGTATCCGCGTCCGAGGAGGCTCGGCGGATCTACGGTATTGATGGGGACGTATGGCGAATCGATGATGTCCAGAAAATACCGCTGGTCACCTATCGCGAGATGCTGGATAAAGCGTTGACCGATTTGATCAGGAAGGGTACGCCTTACGATGTCGAGTTCCAGATCCGGCGCAGGACGGACGGCGCGGTACGCCATATCCATTCCATCGCCGAATATGATGCGGATCACAATCGGGTGATTGGTACCATTCATGACATTACCGACCGCAAGCAGGCGGAAGCGGCACGGCAGGATAGCGAATTCCGTTATGTTGAGCTGTTTGAGCACGCGGTTGACGGCATCCTGGTGGGGACGACTGATGGGCGCATTGCCGATGCCAACACCAGTGCACTCCGGATGCTCGGCAAGGATAAGGACGCCCTGTGCGGGCTGCACATCAGCACCTTGTTCGAGGAGACGGAGCTACAGGAAGTCCCGCTGCAGTTCGCGAAGCTGGCGCAAGGCGGGACGGTGGTGCGTGAACGGCGGTATATCCGTCCGGATGGCCAGGATCTGTATCTTGAAATGCACAGCAAGCAAATGCCGGATGGCGGCTACCACTCGATTATCCGCGACATAACCGCCCGCAAACATGATGAGCGCGAGCGCGAACGCCTACAGGCACAACTGATGCAAGCGCGCAAGATCGAGTCGGTCGGGCGACTGGCGGGAGGAGTTGCTCATGATTTCAATAACATGCTGGGTGTGATCATGGGGTACGCGGATCTGGCCTTGAGCAAGCTTGAGCCATCGCATGCCCTGCGCGGCGACCTGCAGGAGATCATGAATGCGGCGCGTCGTTCCGCCGAGATAACCAGTCAGTTGCTGGCTTTCGCCCGGAAGCAGCCTATCATGCCACAAGTGCTCGACCTGAACAAGACGGTCGATGGGATCCTGAATATGCTTCGCCGCCTGATCGGCGAGCATATTGACCTGGTATGGAATTCCGCCGCGAATGTATGGCCTGTGCGGATGGACCGTTCGCAAGTCGAGCAAATCCTGACCAATTTATGCCTGAATGCGCGAGATGCCATTTCAGGCACTGGGAGGATCCTGATTGAAACGGAGATGGCGACTCTGGATCAAGCGGACTGTGCCAGTCTCGTCGGTCTGGATCCAGGGTCCTATGTGATGCTGACAGTGAAAGACAATGGCAGCGGCATGGACGGGGAACTGCTGGATGCTTTGTTTGAACCCTTTTTCACGACCAAGGACACCGGCAAGGGGACGGGACTCGGACTGGCCACCGTTTATGGGATCGTCAAGCAGAATCATGGCTACATCCATGTGTCCAGCACACCGGGAACAGGTACCACCTTCAACATCTACCTGCCCCGTTGCCAGGATGTTCCGGTCGATGAGTTACCAGATTCGCAGTATCCCGTTTCCGGTCCCCCTGCTGGCGTGGTTACGGTCCTGATTGCCGAGGACGAGCCCGGGATCTTGAAACTGAGCGAAACGGGACTATCGGGCCTGGGTTACCATGTGCTGTCTGCGGCCTCCCCGGATGCAGCCATTGAATTGGCGAAGTCACATGCCGGACGGATTGATCTGCTGGTAAGCGATGTTGTCATGCCGGGGATGAACGGCAAGCAACTGGCCAAGGCGGTCGAATCCTACTGTCCGGGAATCAAGGTGCTTTACATGTCGGGCTATACGGCCAGCGTGATTGCTCACCATGGCGTGCTTGCTCCTGGATTGCACTATCTCCAGAAGCCGTTCACGATGAGCAGCCTTGCACATAAGGTCAGGCAGGCACTGGATGCCGACTCCAAGGGTTCGGTGTAAGCGTGTGCTGCTGTTTAACAGGGTTGAATATGCGGTTTCCATAACGGGTTAGCTGTATGGGTATACGTCGTCCCTTTTTACGATTCCTCCGGTTTCTCGTGCTGCTGTCTGCCTGCCATGGTCGTGCGGATGAGATCCCGACGATAGAGGAAATCCGCGAGCGGATGGAGTCAATCGGCATTCGCAGTGTGCGTTCATCAGATGGTCATCTGGTTGTGTCGGGGCCGGATTCGTTTAAGAATGCATTCCTGCTGAAGATGGCCGGCGAGATCCGTGCACAGGTTGAGTCACTGGTCGGAATTCCGTTGAGTTTTGAATCCCGCAGTGTCCGGCTGCTGGTTATGCAACCTGCTGATCCAGCTGGCGGCGTTCGTGTTGAGCACGTCTATTCGGATGGAATCCGGATTCATCGGGTGTTGCTGCCGGACTACGCGCATGGCGGTACCGAAGTCGGCCGTGAGGCCTTGTGCGAGGCTTTTCTCGCCCTCTATATTCATCCAGCCGAGCCGAGAGGTAATTCCGCGGCTTCGTTTGCGATGCCATCCTGGCTGCGCCGAGGCGTCCTGCCGGTACTGACAGAGCAGGGCCGCAGCGATACGTATGAACAGGCGATCCGGTTGTGGCGTGAAGGACGGCTGCTCTCGCCTGTGCGGATGGTCTTGGATCCGGCGGTCCTTGATGTGGAGGATGATCATGCAAGGATGACGACTGCCTGCGGGGCTTTTGTCCTCTGGTTGACCGATGTGGAAGTCGGAACCTCCCGTGCCAGAAGCTTGTTCGACCGTCTTTCGAATGGTGACGAGGCGGATGGGGATTGGTTGCGCGAGCAGCACGCTGATAATGGAGGCTCGGACGAGTGGTGGGATCGCTGGATGCTGTCACAACGCCATGTCGTGCGGGCGCTGGGGCGTCTGACGCTTGAGCATCTGGATGCGTTGCAGGCGGAGTGGCGAATCCATTCCGGAGATGGCGGCATACCGTCGGATATCGCATTCCCATCGGCGGCGGATTGCACGGCGCTGCTGTCGTATCGTGACCAGCCATGGTTCAAGGGAGCTGTTCGTGAGAAACGCTATCGCATCGAGATGCTTGCCCAGGGACGTCCGGTTCGGTATCGTGAATTGGCGGGCGTTTATGCCGGCATACTCAACGCCATCGAGGCAGGCGATTCGCCTTCAGCCGTCGTCGGGATGGCCGTTGAGGCTCGCCAGCAATCCAAAGCGTTGTACGAAACCGTGAAGCAGGCAGGCGGCGTCTGGTCCGAGCCCTGATCGCGGGGCGGCCCTGTAACGTTTTATTTGTCTGTTTTTGTCTTGCCTTACTTGAATCGTGTCCTAATATCCGAACGAGATTGCCTGGGCGCTTGTGTATGTTTACCGAGGAACAGCAGACTGGAGAACGGAAACCCGAATGAAGAAGAGACCCAACATCCTGTTTATCATGTCCGACGATCATGCATCGCATGCGATGAGCTGCTACGGTAGCAAGATCAACAAGACCCCGAATCTCGACCGGATCGCGAACGAGGGAATGCGGTTTGATAACTGCTTCTGTACCAATTCGATCTGCACGCCCAGCCGCGCGGCGATCTTGACGGGTACCTATAACCACACCAATGGCGTGACCACGCTGGATACGCCGATGGACAACCGGTTGCAGACGTTCCCCAAGCTGCTGCAGGCCGCCGGTTATCAGACGGCGATATACGGCAAATGGCATCTGGGCGAGGGGGTAATGCATGTACCGACCGGATTTGATGACTGGGCGGTGCTGCCGGGGCAGGGGTATTATTTCAATCCAACCTTTATATTCCCCACTGAAAACGGCTGCGAGAAACGGACGGTGCAGGGATATGCGACGGATGTCATAACCGATATGACGCTTGATTTCATCAAGAACCGGGATGAGGAAAAACCTTTCTGCGTGCTCTATCATCACAAAGCGCCTCATCGGCCCTGGTATTCCGATGAGAAGCATGCTGCCATGTTCCTGAATGAGGATGTGCCGGAGCCGGATAACCTGTTTGATGATTACAGCAACCGTGCCAGGGCGGCAGAGGCAGCGGCAATGCGCGTCGGGGTGGATATGTACATCTCCGATATGAAGTGCGAGCTTCCCGATGACATGGATGAGATGGAGCGCAGGCGCTGGGGGTACCAGCGCTACATCAAGGATTACCTGCGCGTGATCCAGAGCGTTGATGACAATGTCGGTCGTGTCTTGGATTACCTCAAGGAAGCCGGACTGGAAGAGGACACGCTGGTGATCTATACGTCGGATCAGGGGTTCTTCCTCGGTGATCATGGCTGGTATGACAAGCGCTTCATGTACGAGGAATCGCTGCGCATGCCGTTTATCCTGCGGTATCCGCGCGAAGTCAAGCCGGAGTCGGTCAACGACGACATCGTGTTGAATGTCGACTTCGCGCCGCTGTTCCTGGAGCTTGCCGGGATTCCCATCCCGTCCGATATGCAGGGTCAAAGCTTCCGCTCGATCCTGCAGGGGAGCACGCCGCCCGGCTGGCGCGAGGCGATGTACTATCGGTACTGGATGAACAAGACGGATCATAATGTCTCCGCCCATTACGGCATCCGGACGCACAAGTACAAGCTGATCTACTACTATTATGACGGGTGTGGACAGGTGGGATCGAACGGTCCATTGTGTGCCGGCAAGCGGCAGGTGACCTTGATCGAGGGGTTGGAGCCGGAGTGGGAAC
>CAZZBA010000274.1:0-5757 GCA_964652765.1 uncultured Victivallales bacterium
CCGGTGAAGTTCATGCTCGGGTAATTGGCGGACCGGATCTGACCGCCGGAATCAAAGGCAAGACGGTCAATCCTGACGGTTCCGTAACGGCATTTCACGGCACCTCGCTTCAGGCAGAGGCAGAAATCCAGAAATCCGGGATCATCAAGGCCGGAGCGTACTTCTCTCCGTTCAAGAAAGGCACGGAATACGGAGATTCGCCGATTGACGTAGCCAAGCGCAAGCATGGAGCGAATGGAACCGTTGCGCAGTTCAAGATTGACGCACGATCGCTGGAGAGCGCAGCCGCCGGTTCGGAATGGTACGCTCCTGCTGAATTTGTGCGCGGAATTGACGGGGTGTGGGCTTCGGCAGACGTGGCCCCGGCGTACATGGCCGATGGACAAAGCGCAGCGCCCAAAGTAGGAACGAAGCTGAATTCGGAATGGGTATTTCACCACATCAAGCCAGCGGACGTTGCCATCATTGAGCGCGAAGGAATGCAAGGCGGAAGTTTTACTCCGAAGCCTGGATTCCGATTCACGCAGGGCGACACATGGCTTGCTGTGCGCAAATCTGACCTCACAAATCCGCAAGAGCACCAGTACGGGAATGCGGTAGCCATCGAGCCGGATTGGAGCGTTGACCAGGAAACCGGCGATTCGCTGAACACCATTCCGGCGGAACGCATCATGGTTGTGGATAAGAACGGTCGTGTTGTCAGACCGTTGCGAAGTGCTTCCAATGCCACGGCGTACATGGCCGACGATGGCAAGACCGCCACCGAACTTGACGGGCGGCCCGTAACCTGGATGCGCGGTGAGCGTGCGGAGAACTCCATCGGTGATGCGTTTTTCAGTGCATCCAAGTTTGTAGCCGCCGACTTCGGAAAAGTCAGGCAAATGAGCCCGGCGGAAATACCATCAAATCCGCTGGTGGTTGACTCTAAAGAGTCCATTGCCGAAGATGTTGGATATGACGGGGATCCGCTGGCGGAACCGCTAGACACCCCGAAGGCGCAGCGATTCGACTCGCTTGCGAGAGCATACGCCGCCGGTCTCGGACATGACGCGATTGTTTACCGAGACGGGACGCTCGGAGAGCCGGAACTGCATTTGATCAAGCCCAAGCCCGGAATCAGCGATGCCGCCTATTTGGCAGCGGTGGAATCCGGCGATATGGATACCGCGCAGCGCATGGTGGACAAGGCGGCGAAAGCAGCGGGGTACGTAATCAAGGCGTACCACGGCACAATGGCAAAATTCACCCGGTTCGATATGTCAAAGGCCGGATCTCAAGCCCGCGGATATACGTCAGCCATGGACAAGGGTGCTTTTTTCACAGACTCGATAAGCGAAGCCGAGGAGTATTCAGACGGCCGCCGCGGTTCTCCAAAAGTAGGCGTATTCCTGAAAATGTCAAATCCGCTGATTAAGGACGTGACATCAGCGAGGCGATTGCCGGCCGCAGAATACTTTGATCAGAACAAAGAAGTGTTGTACCGCGAAGCCGCAGCCGGCGGACACGACGGAATTATCGTAAAAAGCAAACGAGCCGCCTTCGGGGATGAACTTCTTTCTGGTGTAAAGCCGGGAACCTTGTATAACGTGTTTAATCCGGCACAGATCAAATCCGCCGACCCCGTGACCCGCGACGACTCGGGCCGCGTGATCCCGCTTTCCGAACGGTTCAACACCGCCAGCGACGACATCCGCTTCATGCTGGACGACTCCGAGTTGAAGGGCAAGACCAAGGCCGAGAGAATCAAGGCCGTGGATGCGTTCTTTACCGCCGCAGTTGCCAAAAATGCCGGGAGCGCACAGCCAGCTCCGCAAGGATCCGCCCGGATGCCGAAGCCGCGAACGCCACAGGCGCAGCCTCTCGCGGGAGAGCCGCCGGTTGATCTGCCGGCGATGGCGGCACCTTCCGCCACGGACACGCCGGAAAAATGGTTTGCCGGGATCCGGAACAGCATCGTTGATCGAGAATTCCGGCGTCAGGGGCTTGACGTGCCGGAGCATGGCGACCGTAGGGCCTGGAGCAAGACCGTCATGCCGGAAGCGGAACGCATAGCGCAGGATGACCCCGGATATGGCGAACGGCTCACCAAGAGCCTCCGTGATAATCCCCGCATTGTGTCCGACCTCGACAACGCCGTGTTGGCCCGTGAGGCGGTCCGGCTGAAGATCGAAGTGAAGAAAGCGCAGGAGTCCGAGGATCCGCAGCGGCAGCGCGAGGCGCAGGACAAATACAACGCCGCTATGGAAGCGTGGACGCTGGCAGGGACCCCGCTTGGGCAGGCTTTAGCAGCCAGGGCGATACTGCTGAAGGAAGATTACAGCCTTGCCGAGCAGACCCGGCTGCTGGCCGTTGCCAAGGGACGGCCGCTGACCACTAAAGAAGCGGAGTCGCTGAAAAAGGATATTGATCGCATTGCGCAGCTTGAGGCAGACATGGATCGCCTTAAAACTGCAATGGCTGGGGAAAGGGCCACGTCGGCCCAGATTCAGGCGGAAGCGGACAACATCAAAAAGATGCTATATGGAGCGGTAGCGGGATTTAAGGGAACCGCCGAGGGTGCCAAAATCGGACAGCGCATTGAAGATGAGGCAATGGCAAGAATTACGGCACGCCGTGCCGCAGCCAAAGCCGCAAAAGGAAACACGAATTTTGCATTTATGCTTGATGATTCGAGCCCCGACTTCTTGAACGAAATTGACGAAGATACCGCCGATTACGCACGGGTAGGATTTGGAGTGCTGGAATCTGGCGTTACCAACGTGGAGGAATGGCGCAAGCAGATGCTTTCCAAACTCGGGGCCGATATAGAGGGAGAGCTTGACACGATCCTTGCCTATTCCTACCGGCTGGCGACCACCATCGAGGCGAAGGCTTCCATCGGCAAGGGCAAATCGCCCAAGCCGGAAGGCCCGCAGGTTAAACCGGCGGACACCCTTCAGGGGCTGATCCGGAGCCTGGTCAGGAATCAGGTTGAAAACGGCGTCATTGAGCACGAATCGGTGATGAACAACGTCACCGAAGGCGCACAGATCATGCAACCGGGCATAACGCGGCAGGAAGTCGGCGCGATATTCTCTGATTATGGGACAGTCAAGTACCCGAGCGCAGACCCCACAAAAACGCGGATCCGCGAGCTTCGCCGGCTGGAACAGTTGGCGCAGGCCATTGCCGACGCGAACGAAGGTATCAACCCAAAGAAGTCAGGAGCCCAGCGGGACCCGATCACGCAGGAGATCCGGGAAAAAATGCGCGAACTGCGGGTTGCCATGAAGGACAACGACATCTCCACCCGGAGCTTCGAGGACCAGCTTGCATCTTCGATCACGGCCACGCAAAACGCCTTGCGTAACCAGATCGACGATCTGACCAAGGCGATCCGGACCCGGACCCCGATCAAACGCAGCGACCGGAACCTTCCGGACACACTCGAAATCATTCAGTTGCGTAAGCAGCGTGACGCCCTAAGGCTGGAGTATGACGCTTGGTTCCCGAAGGCCCCGCAGACGCTGGAGCAGCGTTTGAACGCGGCGATCAAGGGAGCCCAGCGCAGGCTTGAGGAATACGAGTCAAAGGCCGCACAGGCTCGCCGGGGCGTATTCCCGAGCCGTAAAGAGTCGATGCCGCTTCCGCCGAACGCGGAGCTTGATTCCCTGCAATCCAAGATCGAGGAGCTTCAGGACGAGATTGCCGAACTGAAAGAAGCTGCAAAGCCCCGGCTCAGCCCGGAAGAGCGCGAATTGCTGATGTTCAAGAAACGGGTTGCCAGGGAGATTGAGAAGGCGCAGGAAGCCATTGCAAAAGGCGAGGCGACCGGCGACTGGTCAAGGCCCCCGCGCAAGGAAACGCTGGAACAGCGCCGACTGCTGGACGCGGAAGCCACGGAAAAGGCTCTGGAACTTGCCAAATTGCGCCGGAAGCTGAAACTTGAGCGGATGCCCCCGATGGATAGGATCCTGCATTACCTGCACGAAGCCGGGCGGTTTTACCGGAGCATCAAGGCCGGCGCGGACGCCTCCTACATCATGCGGCAGGGCCGGATCATGTTCGCCAACGACCTGGGGTCTATCGGCCTGATTTTGAAAGGCAATCGCAGGGCCATCATGCCGGGAGCGTCGAAAGCCGGGCTGATCAACTACTTCTCGGAAGTGGCGTTTGACCAGACGATGAAAGACCTGGACGCGAACCACCGCGATTCGGTCAAGTTCTTGTCGAAGTACGGGCTTTACACCGAACTGGACGAGAACACGCCAATTTCAAGGCGCGTCGAATCCGGGCTGAGTGATGTCGTGGAGCGTCTACCTTGGGGAATTGGCTGGATCTACCGGGCCGGCAACCGGTCCGCCACCACGATTTCAAACCTGATGGCCGTCGGCATGTACGAGAACCTTGCGCCGGCATACAGGGCCGCCGGGGAACTGAACACGGAGGCCGACGAGCGCAGGCTGGCCAAACTGATCGGGGATTACATGGGCCGGGCCGTCATGCCACGCTCTGTCACCGGACGGCACCTTATCCAGACCATGAGCGACTTCGCATTTTCCGCCCGGTTCGCACTGGCCAGGGGCCGAAGCATGGCAACCCTGTACGGAATCCTGAGCAAGAGCAAGGCGCAGCGTCAGGAAGGCTACCGGACGATGATCGGGACCGTCGTAGGCATTGCCGGGGCGCTGGCAGTCATGGAGGCCATCAATGCTGCCATCGGTGGGGATGATGACGACGATGACAAGCTGAAGGTCAGCTTTAACCCGTTCTCTGCCGATTTCATGAAGGCACGCACGGGCAACACCCGCATGGACCTATTGAGCGGCGAATCGCAGTGGATCCGGTTTCTCTCCCGGTTCGTCTTCGGGAAAACGATCAACTCGAAAACTGGCGAACTCCAGGACATTGACCGCGGCACGGTTCTCCGGCTGTTTGTCGCCGGGAAGCAGGCCCCCATCGTTGGGCTGCTGAAAGCGGCCGTCCTGCAAGAAGGATGGGCCGGAAAGAAACTCAAAACCGCAAAGGACTGGATCGAGGAACTGAACCCGGCGCCGTTGTGGATTCAGGACGGGTATGACGTGTTCATGGACCAGTACAAGAAGACGGACGAGAACTGGGCCGCGCTGGTGCCTGGTATCGCTGCAAGCGGAGCCGCATGGCTCGGGCAGAGCGTCCAGACCTACGACGCAGGAGCGACCACAGGCAGTGCCAGACGCATACCAGCCGCACGCGATGCTTTCCAGTATCAGAACCGGATGGCCCCGCCGATGCGGCAGATAGCTCCACCGCCACGGCGACCAATGCCGCCGCCGAGAATGCCGCCAGTCAGACGGCAGTAAAAGCTCAATCTATCGCGCCCGGACACCCCGCAAAAAATAAATGCAAAAATCTTGCATTTAGGTGTTGACTCTCGGAAAAGACTGTGCGAATCTATCTCCAGTTCGATTGAAAGGGTAGCCAATGAGCAACAAAGACCTTCGCCGTAACCGCATCCGGGCACGCCTTGCAGAGTACGACATGACCGCCGCCACACTGGCCGGCATTGTCGGAATAACTGGCGGCCACCTCTCCAAGATCATCAACAGCCGATTCCAGCCGTCTCCGGCTTTGGCCTACCGGATCGCACGGGCGCTGAAGACCACGGCCGCCTATCTCAAACTGTAGTCACAAACCCACAACACAAGGAGAAGACCATGAGCAATGATACATTGGACGTTGGATACGTCCCGGCGGAACCGCTTCAGATAGCAATGCTGTCAGTCGAGGGAGTCAAAC
>CAZZBA010000275.1:0-5743 GCA_964652765.1 uncultured Victivallales bacterium
CACGGTGTTACCGGGTTCCATCGTCCTTCCCGCCTGACGAGGCTCTGAAAATGATGCTCGAAGATCGCGGCAGCCATTTCGACCCGGATGTGCTTGATGCGTTTGTCGAGATCGGGCCAGAGATTCATCACAGCATACATCCCGCTACAGTTTGATCTCGTCCAGGAGCGTGGTGCCCTTAAGAATCAAGATTAAAGGGTGGGGATGTTAGGACGCGCTGCCGGGCAGCCACTTCGCCAGCATTGCCGCCAGCGCGTGGAAGGAAACCGGTTTGGTCATGTAATCGTCCATCCCGGCCGCGATGCACTGTTCGCGGTCTTCCGCGAAGGCGTGCGCCGTCATGGCGATAATGGGTATGTGCCCGGAGACTGGAGTCAGGATGTCGGTGGTCGCCGGTTCCCCATCCTCTCGGTCGTCTGACTTCCGACCTCTGGCCGCCGACTCCTGACTCCTGATCCTGCGTGTCGCCTCGAGCCCGTCCATGACTGGCATCTGCACATCCATCAGCACCAGGTCGCAGGGGGTGCGGGCCAGTTCGGCAAGTGCTTCCGCGCCGTCCGACGCCGTGACATGGCCGATCCCGAGACGATCAAGCATCGTTTCCGCCACCATGCGGTTGACCGGGTTGTCCTCCACCAGCAGGACGCGCCCGCCACCTGTCTGCAATGCAACCGGAGTGGCTGGCATTTCCGGTACCGGGGTGCCGGCGTCCGCCGCATCCGGGGTGAGAGCCTCGGCCAGGCTGTTGTACAGGTCAGACTGGCGGGCCGGTTTCGTCAGCCACGCGCAGAACCCCGCCTGACGAACCTGCTCCGCGCTGCCCTGGTAACCGATGGACGTCAGCAGGATCAGCTTCACACCTGCATACGCGGGATCCGCCTGCACCACGCGGGCCAGTGCCATGCCGTCCATGCCTGGCATCTGCATGCAGGGCATTGCAGGCATTGGGGTCACGTCTCGCCATTCTTCATTTGCAGGCATTGGGGTCACGTCTCGCCATTCTTCATTTGAGTTGACAGTGGGGATTGGTTGTGTTTGTCTTTGATCATGGCAAGGCCTTTACGCATAGATGTGGAGTGTGGCTGGTATCACGTGATGTCGCGCGGGATCGAAAAACGCACGATCTTCCTGGATGATACCTTCCGCCTGCATTTCCTCGATCTGCTCGGAGAGATGACGGATCGCTTCGGCGTGGAGGTGCATGCGTATGTACTGATGGACAATCACTATCACCTGGTCATGCGCACCCCCGGAGCGAATGCAAGCCAGGCGATGCAATGGCTGAATGTCAGCTTCAGCGCCTGGTCCAACGCGAAACGGCAGCGAGTCGGCCATGTCTTCCAAGGGAGGTTTCGCAGCACGCTGATCGATGGTGATGGGGCTTGGTTGCTTGGCCTTAGCGCGTATGTGCATTTGAATCCGGTAAGAGTCTCGGCACTGGGGCTTGGTAAGGCCGCCAACAAGGCCGAGTCGCTGGGGCTGGTAAAGCCCGATGTTGAGCAGGTGCGCGAACGGTTGCGTGCATTGCGCGAGTACCGCTGGTCCTCGTACCGGGCCTATGGTAATTACACGGCTTCTCCAGAGTGGCTGGTGACCCGCGAACTGCTCGACCGGGCAGGGGGCAGGGAGCGGTATCGGCGCTTGGTGCAGTCTTACGTGACGCGCGGCATGGATCCGGCAGAATTCACGGGGTTTTCAGAACGGGTTGCGCTCGGTAGCCGGGAGTTCCTGGATCGAGCCCGCTCGTGGGTGCAGTCCGTCTCATCGGAACAGCCGGATCGCTCCTTCCTGACCCGCCGAGAGCCCTTTGAGAAGATCGTCGCGGTTGTTGAGGCGCTGAGAGGGGAACCAATGGCCCGTTTCGCGGTCCGGCACGGTGACTGGGGCTTGCCGATGGTGTTGTATCTGGCGCGGATGCATAGCGGATTGACGCTTGATAAGATCGGCGAATTGACTGGCGGCATGGGCTACAAGACGGTATACACGCGCATACAGCGTTTCAAGGTCCGGCTTGAAACGGACCTCGAATTGCAAAGGATGACCGAGCTATGCACAAAGGATATGAAGAATGGCGATACGTGACCCCAAATCCCAAAGCCTGGTGAACCCGAACGTTCAACCCTTTTAAAACACAGAAGGGGATTAAAACCGCTGTTGTTCCGAATCATGTGGGTTGCGATTGGATTATTCCGGTTTCCGAGTTCGTCATTCCGCATTCCATGTAGGGACGGATTCAACGCCGTCCGCAGCGGGCAAGCCCTAGTGGCGGATGCAGGAAGTTCGTGGCACCACAGGATGCTGGTTGACAAGGGTGCGTACAAGCGGTTAGCTGGTGGCATGTTTTTACCGACGACAAGGGATGAGGTGGCGCGGCGGGGCTGGGCGGGACTGGATGTGATCCTGGTGACGGGGGACACCTACATCGATTCGCCGTTTGCCGGGGTCGCCGTGATCGGCAAGTGCCTGGTCCGCGCCGGCTACCGGGTCGGCATCCTGGCGCAGCCGCAGACGGATGCCGAGTTCACCCGGCTGGGGGAACCGGCGTTGTTCTGGGGGGTGACGAGCGGCTGCGTGGATTCGATGGTCGCCAACCGCACGGCCTCCGGCCGCCGCCGCCGCCGGGATGACTTCACGCCGGGGGGCGAGAACAACCGCCGTCCGGACCGGGCGGTAACGGTCTACAGCAACGCGATCCGCCGCTGTTTCAAGCAGACGGCTCCGATCGTGCTCGGCGGTATCGAGGCGAGCCTGCGGCGGGTGGCGCATTACGATTTCTGGTCGAACCGCATCCGCCGCTCGATCCTGTTCGATGCCAAGGCCGACTACCTGCTCTATGGCATGGCCGAATCCAGCGTGGTCGCCCTGGCCGCCGCCTTGCGCGACGGCGGTGATCCGACCGCGGTCCGCGGCGTCGGCTTTGTTGCCGCAACAGTGCCCGAGGGGGCGGTGGAACTGCCGGCCTACGAGGAAGTCGCTGCGGACAAGGAGGCGTTCACGCGGATGTTCCATGCCTTCTATGCCAACAACGACCCGCTGACGGCGCGTCCGCTGGCGCAACGCCAGGATACGCGCTACTACGTGCAGCAACCGCCGCCCCCGCCGCTGGAGGGGGCGGCGCTCGACGCGGTCTACGAGCTGGATTACGAGCGCGATGTGCATCCGTACTATGCCGCCGGGGGCGAGGTGCGGGCGCTGGACACGATCCGCTTCTCGATCACGACCCATCGCGGCTGCTACGGCGAATGCGGGTTCTGCGCGATTGCCGTGCATCAGGGACGGCGCGTCTGCATGCGCAGCGAGGCGTCGATCCTGCGCGAGGCGCAAGCGCTGGCGGCTCATCCGGCCTTCCGTGGCACGATCCTGGATGTCGGCGGTCCGACGGCCAACATGTATGGGATCGAGTGCACGCGCAAGGCGGAGTCGGGTGCCTGCCGCGGCAAGCGCTGCCTGTATCCGGCGATCTGCCGCGAGCTGCCGCTCGATCATGGGCGGCAGTTGAACCTGCTCAAGACCCTGCAGCAGGTGCCGGGGGTCAAACGGGTCATCGTGGCCTCGGGCGTCCGGCACGACCTGGTGATGGCGGACCTGAGGAACGGCAAGCGTTATCTCGACGCCGTCGTGCGCGATCACGTTTCCGGTCAGATGAAACTGGCGCCCGAGCACACCGAACCGGGTGTGCTGGCGGCAATGGGCAAGCCGGGACCGGCCTCGCTCAAGGCGTTCCGCGAGGCGTTCAACGCGTCCACCCGCCGGGCGGGGAAGCCGCAGTTCCTGACCTATTACCTGATGGCGGCGCACCCGGGCTGCACGGATGGGGACATGCGCAAGCTCAAGACCTTTGCTGCGCAGGAGCTGGAGGTCTCGCCGGAGCAGGTGCAGATCTTCACGCCCACGCCTTCCACCTATTCCACGCTGATGTACTGGACGGAGCGCGATCCCTTCACGGGTAAACCGGTTTTTGTCGAGAAAGGCGAGAAGGGCCGCGTGCGCCAGAAGGAAATTGTGACGGGTCCCTCGCGGAAGCAGGTGGGGTAAAACTACCGTTAATGATGAGAGGGTTCAGGAAGCGGATATCACAGATGCCGGATTGGTTTCGTTTGCATTCGCTTGCGTTTCCTGATTCGATCGGTGCCGGTTTTCGAGATGGAATATGCTTGGAGCTTCTCTTTTGGGGCGCAGCAGAACAAGGAGCGATTCGATGTGGGTCTTTTGCAAGTACGGATTCTTTAGCGCTGTGTGCGCTCGCCAGGGGGGTGGTAGCCACGGTAATCCGGTTGATCCCGGGCGAATCATGGTCAGAGCGCGGTTGCGCGAGCATCTGGAATCGCTGGTGGCGGCATTTCCAGAGGAACTGGCTGGTGTAGAGATCGTCCAAACCCCCAGCACTGATTATCGCTACCGGGTATTTGTCGATAAGCCAGTTTGGGCGCAGGTCATGGCGGCACTGGTCAACGATTTAGATTACGACAATTTCAAGAATGCAGCAGCCCAACGTCACGGGCATTCCAGCAACTACGTCAATGTCTTGCATGATGTCTGGGGCATTGGCTTCCGCATGCAAAAACAATAATTGAATGGGGTAGTAGGGGGGGGTGAATCATGCCATCCGTATCAGCGGGGAGCAGTAACCGAATGCCGACACCTGCTTTACAACCAGACCGTTCACTCGAACGGCTTGTAACCTCACTGGTTCCTCTGCTTTCGAAGAGCTTGGCCGAGAGATTCAATGTGTTCAGGGTCATGCATCACGGCACTCACGAGAAGCAGATATCCAATGTCTTCGCTTGGCTCTTGCGAGCAGATGGAACGCACAGCCTCGGGGATGCGTTCCAGCACATATTTGTTGACCAGGTGAATTGCTCGCTTCCTGCGCACGCGCAACTTCCGACAACGGGCTATAGCATTTCCCAAGAAGTAGATACATCAGGACGCGAAGCGCTTGGGAAAGACATCGCAGACATCGTTCTTTCCTGTCCTCTGGCTTCCATTGTCGTTGAGAATTATGAATCATCGGATGGCCACGGACACAACTATAATCAATACCTCAAATACGGAACTACGGGGGGGAGGCAGAGCGTGGTGGTGTTGCTTTGCGGCAGGCTCGAGGCTCACCTTCAAGCTGATGGCTGGGAAGAGGCCATTGTTCTCACCTACGCCGATTTGCTGGCTCCTCTCAAGTCTATTGTGGTCGGGGATGAAGCCTGGCAGAGTGTACATCCACAACAGCATTTTTTCATCTCTCAATTGTTCGAACATTTCATGGAGGTTACCGGAAACATGAGCGAAGAAGAGCAAATCGAATTTATCAAGGCCATGTGTGATACCGGTGAATCTACTCGTTACGGTCAGCGACCGCAAGAAATGGCATCACGGCAGTTTGCTGAACTCCTTGCCCTGCACGCCCAGCGGCAGTTCGAAGAGGGGCGTAAGATGCTCAGTCGGGTGAAGAAAATACTGAAATGGTTTTCGGAGAGGACACTAACAGAGCAGGTGAATAGCGCTTTGGACACCAATGAAATCACTTCGGTTGAGGCGCGGTTTGTGGGACAGTGGGAGTGGTGCGTGACTCTCCGGCGCGAGGACACGAAGCCTGAAATATTCTTTGAGTTTGGACCGACAGCGGTTGTCGAGAACGGACGCGTTGCCGAACCGCTCGCTCACCCCGATTACACAAAGGTGTTCGTGACGCGCCGCGCCCGAGGCCGCGACACTGGTATCGATCTCATATCCCAGACCGATGTCG
>CAZZBA010000276.1:0-3010 GCA_964652765.1 uncultured Victivallales bacterium
GACGGCGCTACAAACAGGCACACCCCGGAAGAATTAGAAGCCTGTCCCTAATCAATTCGCCCCTGCAATGTGACAACAACATTAGCGTTTCAATTTCATTGTAACGATCTATACCATAATCTTTACCTAGAACGTCGCCGATTTCCTTGACCCAGAAGAATCAGAAGCCTGTCCCTAATAAACACGTGAGGTACTCAACCGCGGGATCGTGTCTCGTGGCGAAATACTCATAGTGTTCCATGGTGTTCCCCAAAGGCTAACGCCGTCGGTGAGCTGCGCTGCTGTACGCTCAACCGATCCTGCTAGATCTCTGTCAGTCTCCAAACAGTTCCTTCACGTAAGTGCAAAGACTGTCGCGGTAACACATAATGTTATCAGGCGTCTCGTTTCCATCCCATGCGAAGGAAGATCCATCCTGCAGTCTATATGTTCTCCCCTTGATAAAACGGAAATTTCGGCAGTATATGTCATTGCCTCGAAAGGTAAGTACCTCGTCGAGACACTGGCCTTGATACAGTTTTACAAAACACCACTCATCCCGGATTGCTTTCGCGTGCATGATAGCGTTATTAACTGTATCGAACATCTGCCTGTGGGTTCCCATTTTTTGATTCTTGTTAGTATGAAGAACCGCAATGTTATAAGCAAACACTTCAATATTCATGTTTATTTCTTTCTATTAACCAAACAACTATATATTTGGCTCTCTTGATTTCGCAAACACGCCACACAGTGTGAACACATTTTTTGCTATCGTCTACGTTGAGCCTATTTTGTGTGAAGACAGAACATGTTTACCTGAAAAAAAGCTCCAGTTTTCTGCTCCTTTGCGCGATGCGACACGGTGGGCAAGACCAGCGAAAACCCAATGTCCCGCCGTAGCATTGGCAACGGGGGATCACCGAGACAACACCAACCGAAACCCATCGCATTCGAGAAGGCGAAAAACTGAATCGGAAACGTCGCGGGCCGAGCAACGCAAGTCATCCTTCGAGGTGCTGGACCATGACGCGCCGAGCCGCGCGCAAAACGCCCCGCCAGACGCATCACTCGCACACACTTCCCATACATTTCCCCCAACCCCATAAAGCCCCCACGGATTCGCCCAGCTTCTCTCAACATCGCAGCTTACAGGATGTCCATCGTTGTAGTCCGTAAATCTGTACCAGCTACCAGCCCCCACTTGTCTGTCATAATTTCCCGCCTGCCCACTGCGCGGCGGCCAGTTATTGCCCCAAGGGTATTCGCGTCCGTCGCCGCATTGGACATAGGTCATGAATTCCTGTTCGCTGGGCACCCGGTAGCGCATCTCGCCAAGCTGCGCCTTGTCACGCTCGGTCAGCCAGGCGGCATACGCCTTGGCATCATCGAAGTTCACATACACCACCGGCTGGCGGTCGCCGTTTAGACTGTTCCCTTTGAAATATTTTTTGGAATCGTGCCCCGACTCTTTCTTGCGGTATTCCCCGTTAGTGACCTCGTACTTGCCGACCCAGATCTTCAGAGCTTCGATCCACACGAATTCCATGCCGGTCGCGGGCGATGTCCAGTTGCGGCCGGCAGTTGGCGCGCCCTGTCCGGGGTCACCGACCCCGGCTACAACGCCGCCCACTGTAGCCGGGGTCGGTGACCCCGGTCGCCCCGGCCCGCCCAACCCATTGACGCGCAGGGAGGCGAGCTGGACGGTGCCGTCGATGTCGTTCCAGGCGAGCGCGGCAGGTTTGTCGCCGGGGTTCTTCACGCCGAAGTCGCCGCAGATCGTCTGCCAGGCGGCCTGGTGTTCGCCCGCGCCGAGGTGGCCTTTATCCACGTGTTCGCAGACCCGCTGGTATTTGGCGTAGGCCGCCTCGAATTCGGCTTTCCGCTTGGCACGCGCCGCCGCCTTGACCTGCGCGATCTCCGCCTCGCGCTTCTGCCGCTCTTCCTCGGCCTTGCGCTGCGCCGCCGCCAGTTCCGCTGCCGCCACCGCCCGCTTGTCGCCCAGCGCAATAAGCTGATCCAGCGAGCTGCCCGACTGCCCCGGCTGCTGTGCCTGCTGGCGCAGACGCGCGATCTCGGCGTCCAGTTTGGCCATCTCGGCATTCTTCTCCGTCTCCAGCTTCTTCAGGTTCGCCGCCGCCTGCGCCTGTTCGGATTGCAGCTTCTTCAGGCTTTCGAGCTGCGCCCGCGAAAGCGCGAGATTCTCGTCGAGCATATCGATGGGCGTGAGATAGAACGCGCCGGTCAGGCTGGTATTCTCCCACGGCACCTGTTTTTTCCCGGTGGTCTCGATCACTTGGCGCCGTACGGCCTGCAAGGCCGGATTGATTTCCTGCCCCGGCACGCCAAGCTGCTCGATCAGGTAGCGGGTGTAAATGCCGTTGCTGCTGTCCACCCCGTCGGACGCCAGCTTGCCCGGCGCGGTGGCATAGGCGATCAGCGTCCCGCTGGGGGCATCCAACTGCGCCAGGCCCGTGGCCGCCGTGCGGAAGCTGCGGGCGAAAGGATTGTCGCGGCAGGCGTCGAGGAAGACGATGTTGAGGCGGTTGCCGGCATCCTCCATCTTGCCCAGTATCCTGCCCACATCCAGCGCGTTGAATTTCACGTCGCGCTCGTTCTCGATCCGCGCGCCCACGGGAATGAGATAGTTGCGTCCCTCAATCTGCATCCCGTGCCCGGCATAGAAGAAGAGTCCCACGCCGCCCTTGCCCAGCGATTGACCGAATAGATCGACGGCGGCTTCCATTTTCGCCAGGTCCGCATTCGTGAGCAGTGTGACCTTGAAATTGCGCTGTTCCAGCAGTCGCGCCATGGCGTCGGCATCGTTGACCGGATTGGCCAGCGGGGATGACGCATAGGCGCTGTTGCCGATCACCAGCGCCGAACGCGGCTCGCGGTAAAGCACCTTCATCCCGCGCGGATCCTCCTCCTGGGCGAAGGCCGCCGCCGAAAGCAGCAGACCGATGGCAGCGAGATTGACAGAACGGGCGGACAAGAGTCGAGATGCGTGTATCATTGCGTAACCCTCCAA
>CAZZBA010000276.1:3020-5734 GCA_964652765.1 uncultured Victivallales bacterium
AATGGCGCACAGACTGCCACAAACCGCGGGGGTATGGCAACGGTTAATCACCAGCGAGGAACGCCTCGACGGCGTCGAGCAGCGATTCCTCGTCGAAGCATTTGACGGCCGGCACCGGTACGCTGCTGCGAAACCAGTGGCCATAACGCTTGGTCATCATGCGCCGGTCGGCCACGATCACGACGCCGCGGTCGGTCCGATGGCGGATCAGCCGTCCGAATCCCTGCCGGAAGCGGATCACTGCGTTAGGCAGCGAGAAGCCGGTAAACGCGCTCTGCCCCGACGCCTCGAGCGCCTCGCAGCGCGCCGCCACCACCGGATCGGTAAAAACCGCGAACGGCAGACGCGCCAGCACGACGCACGACAACGCCTCGCCGACGACATCCACCCCTTCCCAGAACGAGTGCGTGCCCATCAGGACCGAGCTGACATCGTAGCGGAACTGCGCGGTCAGCTCCTCGCGCGAGGCGGATTCCCCCTGCGCCAGGACGTCTATACCGTCGTCGTGCATCGCCTCCCGCAGCGCGGCGGTGGTGCGCTGCAGCATGGTGTAGCTGGTGAACAGCGACAAGCCGCGTCCGCGGGTCCGCCGGAACAGGCTGGCCAGGAATGCGCCCAGGGCTTCATCGTACGCCTGGTCGGAGGCGGTCGGCTCGGGCAGGAACATCGGCACGATCAGCAGCGACTGGCGGGCGTAATCGAAGGGCGTGCCGACATCCAGGGTCGTCAGCCGTTCCGGCTCGATCCGGTCCAGCCCCAGCCGCCGCATCAGGAAGTTGTAGCTGCCGCGCACGGAGAGCGTGGCCGAGGTGAAGATGATTGACTGCTTCTGCTGGTAGAGCGTCTCGTGCAGGCGCTCGCCGACGTCGATTGGCGCAGCTGTCAGGCGTGCCGCCTTCAGGGAGCGGTCGTCGGCCTCGACCCAGAAAACCATGCCGGGCACGTCCAGCTGCATCATGAAGGCGATGTCCTCGCGCAGCTCCACCAGCCCCGCCCGCAACCCGCTGAAATCCTGGATGAACGCGGCATTGAAACCGAGCATCCCGGCATCCAGTTCCTCCATCTGCTCGATCAGTACATTGAGTGCCTCGACCATACCGGCCATCGCCTGCCGCAGGCCCTGCTCCGCCTCGACCACTGCACGCCATTCCTGCGTGTCCTTGATATCGGGCAATAGCCGCCGCATCCCGCCCCCCGCCACGAGCAATACCGCGCAGGCGCCAAAGAAAGGCTCCAGCGCCTGCTCGACCTGCTCCGAGGCACGGTTGAGCTTCTGGCAGATTTTCTCGATCACGGTGCGCTTCTCGCTGTCGCCGGTGATCGCCCCGCTGGCCATCTGGTGCAGGAACGCCGCCAGCAGGCCGCTGCTGCCATTCAGCCGGATGCGGCCGACACGCCGCAGCAGAAAGCGCACCCGCGCACGTGAAGCCTCGACGGAAAAGAATCGGGTGGCGGCATCCTCGATGTTGTGTGCCTCGTCCAGGATCAGATGACCGTGCGGCGGGATCGCCTGCCCCTTGTCCTGCATCTCGGCGAAGACCAGCGCATGATTGGCCACCACCACATCGGCGGCCATCGATTTCGCGCGGGCACGTCGCAGGAAACACTGGCGGAAATGGCGGCAGCCACGCCCCGCGCATTCCTCGGCACTTGAGGAAAGCAACGCGGCGAACCCGCCACTGCCACGGGCTTCCAGGCCGGCAATCCCCGACAGATCGCCGGTCTGCGTCTGCGTCAGCCAGACCAGTACCGAAGCCGCCAGTTCGTGCTGCCCGGCGCGCAGCTCGAACGAGACGTGATCGAGCAGGTAGATCAGCTTGCGCAGGCACAGGTAGTTCGAGCGCCCCTTGATCAAGGCTGCCTTGAAGTCGAGGCCCGTCACCGACCGGATCAGCGGCAGGTCCTTCTCGAATAGCTGGGATTGGAGGTTCTTGGTGTTGGTGCTGACCACCACAGGGGTCTTGTTCAGCAGCGCCCACTGCACGGCGGGCACCAGATAGGCCAGGCTCTTGCCCGTGCCGGTCCCCGCCTCGACCAGCAGGTGCGACTGGCGGTTGAAGGCGTCCACCACGGCGTTCGCCATGCGCAACTGTCCCTCGCGGCATTCGTAGTTCGGAAACGCCTTCGCGAACGCCCCGCCCGCTCCCAGCAGGTCCTCGATCGTTTCCGGCGACAGCGGCTGCGATTCCTCCGGTGCCGGTGCGCGCGGCACGGCCGGCTGCGGATCCGGCGGGATGACCTCCAGGATCGTGCGCGCCCCCTCGCACTCGGGTTCCATCTCGCGACGCAGCAGCAGGTCATCGAAAAACGCTTTCAGCGGCTGGCACAGGCGCCCCTGCAGCACGGCACTGATCTCGTGGAGCACTACCAGCGGCAACGCGGCAGCACGGCGGCACAGGGCCTGGCGCACGGCAGCCTCGGTGGCCTCCACCTCCAGCAGCGCCGCCAGCGAGGCGACATCCGTGCGCGGATTCGACGGCAGCACGATCAGCGCCAGCGCCTCGATATCGAAAGCCATGTCCTGCTCGACCATCCCCGCTAGCCTCCCCACAAACGTCGCAATGATTCGGTGATATCCTTGGCCTCGTCGGGCGGCAGCGCATCATCCCCCTGGTGAGCGACTGCCGTCCGCCCTTTCGCGCCCGGTCCGCGACGGTCGCGGGCGGAAAGGAACGCGCCAAAGGCGGCCGACGTCATGATGTCCGCCCCCAGCA
>CAZZBA010000277.1:0-5722 GCA_964652765.1 uncultured Victivallales bacterium
CGCTTTCAGCAATGCCGAAATGGAGAATGATTCCTCGTAGCGGTAGATGATGATATCGGGAACATCAAGCAAGGTTCGCGTCTGGCTGATCGCGTCCTCCCAGTAGCCGATGTCGTCAATCAGTCCTTTTTCCAGTGCCGCCTGGGCCGTGAAGATGCGTCCGTCCGTCAGTGCGGCCAGGTTGTCGGCGGGTATCGAGCGGTGTTTCGCCACCAGCGAGACGAAACGCTGGTGCATGGCGTCCACGACGGATTGCACGATCTCGCGTTCCTGCTCGGAGATATCGCCAAGGGGGTTGAGCATATCCTTGTTCTCGCCGGACTTGAAGGTCACGTCGGCGATGCCGTACCGTTCGGCCAGCAGGCGCAGGTTGACGCTCTGGATGATCACCCCGATCGAGCCGGTGATGGTCGTGGGACGGGCGATGATGCGGTCGGATGCCAGCGCGATGTAATAGGCACCGGATGCCGCCATGTCTCCGCAGATCGAAACCACGCGGCGACGGGGATCCTTCGCCTTGAAGTTCAGCAGCGCGTGATACAGGATGTCGCTGGCGGTGATGCCACCGCCGCCGCTGTCGATTTCCATGATGATGGCCTGGACGTCTGGATCGGCCGTTGCGCGGCGAATGGCCTGCAGTGCCATGTCAGATGAACTGATGCCGCCGAAGAGCCCGGAAGAGGACTGGTCAAGCATGATCATCCCGGTAAGCGGTATCCGGACCACCTTGTTCGTGCCGTTGCCTTCTGACCAGATCTCGTCCAGAGCGGGGAACTCATCGGCACCCTCCGTGGCGACGGGGCCCGAGAACCAGGAAGCCAGCATGGAATGTTCAGGCGGGGGAGGAAGGAACCAGGCCATGAGGAATCCTGCGATAAGCAGCAGGACAAGGGTGAAAAGGCAGCCGGGCCGCCGCCTGCGGGTCTCGTAGTTCGCCATAGGAATCTCTCTTTCTGATTTACAGCAGGTGTGCGCCGTTTGATGGAATGATGGTGTGTACGGTGCAGGGGTGACCGAACTTCTTCAGGTAGGGGCCACTCAGCGCCTGTGCAATGCCTGCCACATCGCGTGGGTGCGCCAGCAGCACGGCGCTGCCCCCGAAACCGCCGCCCGATAGTCGCGCACCCAGGATGCCGGGTATGCGGCGGGACAGGTCGACCACGAAATCCAGCTCCGGGCAGGAATTCTCGAAATTGACGATAGAACTGTGGTGCGATTCGAACATCAGGAAGCCGAAATGCTTGATGTCGCCGCGTTGCAGTGCCTCGGCACCGGCCAGGACGCGCTCGTTCTCCCCGATCACATGCGCGGCACGCTTGGCCGCCAGTGTCGGCATCTGGTCCTTGTACTGTAGCCATTCATCCATGCTGACATCGCGCAGAGCCTTCACGGGATGATCCAGCTTTCCGGCAAACCAGGCGGCCGCCGTCTCGCAGCTCGCGCGCCGTTCGTTGTAGGCCCCGTCCACCAGCGCATGCTTGGCGTTGGTGCCGACCACCAGGAAACAGAAGTCGCTGCCGATGGGGGTGGTCTCGACCTTCAGGGTGCGGAAATCGCTTTTGACCAGGTGCCCCTCCTTGCCGAAGAGGCTGGATATCTGGTCCATCACGCCGCATTTTGTGCCGGCATACTCATGTTCCGCCGCCTGTCCGATTAGTGCCAGTTCCAATGGCGGGCGCTCGATTCCGTACAGTCCGCAAAGCCCCAGAGCCGCGCTCATCTCCAGAGCGGCGGAGCTGGAGAGCCCGGCTCCCAGCGGTACGGTGCTGAAGAAAAGCCCGTGCCAGCCCTTACCGTTCTTCACGTGCGGGATCAGTTTGGCGAATACGCCCTTGATGTAGTTGGCCCACATGGTGTCGGGGTCGCGCTGCACGCGGTGCATGTCGAAGGCGACTTCCTCCATCAGGTCGCCTGCCACGAGACGGCAGGTGCTGTCAGGTGAGGGGGCCGCGAGAAAACAGACGCCCATATTGATCGCGGCTGAAAGGACATAGCCCTCGTTGTAGTCGGTATGGTTGCCTATGACCTCGATACGCCCGGGCGCATAGGCGGCGACGGTGTGCGGTCTGCCGTACCAGGTGCTGAATTTCCCCGCGGTTACGGCCAGTAGTTCGTTTGTGGTCATGATTCCTCCCTGATGACGGCGAGCAGCTCGTCACGTTTCTGTTGCATTTGTTGAATGGTCCTGGCCTCTACATTCAGGCGGACCAGCGGTTCGGTGTTGGATGTGCGGACATTGAACCACCAGTCGGCGTATTCCACGCTGATCCCATCCAGGTCGAACCGGTGTCCGTCGCGGTAGCGGTCGCGGATCCGTGCCAGCGAGGCCGCGGGTTCTTCCACCTCGGAGTTGATCTCGCCGCTGGCGAAATAGCGTCGGATCGGCTTGATCAGTTCGGAGAGCGGACGTCCGGCGGCGCTGACGATATTGGCGACTCGGATCACGGCCAGTGCCGAGCTCTCAGTGTAGTAATTGTCGCGGAAATAGTAGTGCCCGGAAAGCTCGCCTGCGAACAGCGCGCCCGCATCACGCATCTGCTGCTTGATGAAGGCATGGCCGACGCGGCACATCATCGGGGTGCCGCCCGCCTCGGCAATGACCTCTTTCACCGACCAGCTGCTGCGAAGGTCGTAGAATATCACACCCTTCTCGTGCGAGAGCACATCGCGTGCGATCAGTGCCGTGATCATGTCCATCGGGATGATCCCACCGTTTTCGTCCACGAACCCCGCCCGGTCCGCATCGCCGTCGAAGGCGACCCCGAAATCATAACGCCCGGCGCGAACCTTCGCCTGCAGGTCTGCGTAGGTCTCCTCGATCAGCGGATTGGCCTCGTGGTTTGGGAAGGTGCCGTCGAGCGTACCGAACAGCGGATCGACTTCGAGAATCCCTTCCAGCACCTTCGATTCGACGATGCCCATGCCGTTGGCCATGTCGATCGCCAGGCGGACCGGATGCTTCAGGGCGGCATGTCTACGGATGCTGGCGGCGTAGCTTTCAACGATGGGGCGATGGATGATGCGGCCGGCGGTGCTGGCGGGCGGATCAAACGATTCGTCGTCGATGATGCGCTCGATGTCGGCGATGCCGGTGGCCCCGCTGATCGGGACCGCGCCCGCCCGGCAGAGTTTCATGCCGTTGTACTCACCGGGGTTGTGCGAGGCGGTGACCATGATCCCGGCGTCGGCCCCGGAGGAGCCGATGCCGAAGTAGGTCATCGGTGTCGAGCAGAGCCCCAGGTCGATCACATCCGCGCCATGCAGGTTGAGCCCGCGCGCGAGCGCCTCGAAAAGCGGGTGTGAATGCGGGCGCATGTCGCGGCCGACCGCGACGGTCCTTGGTTTGAGCAGCGTGGCGAAAGCCCGGCCGATCCGGAATGCACTCTCGTCCGTCAGTCCCCGGCCGTAGATCCCGCGGATATCGTATGCCTTGAATATGCCTGCCATTTAAAATCCTTCTAAATCAAATGAACTCGCTTTATAGCATCTTAACGGGTAGAGTTCAAACGTTATTGGAAGGGGCTACAGAATGGAAAAAAAACGGATAGTGGCGATCCTGGGGCGCCCGAATGTTGGTAAGTCGGCGCTGTTCAACCGGCTGGCGGGCAAGCGTATCGCCATTGTGCATGCGGAAAGCGGCGTGACGCGCGACCGCCTGGTGCGCGAGGTGGTCTGGAATAACGAGCGGTTTGAGCTGGTCGATACCGGAGGGGTCAGCAGTCCAAGCGGTTTGGACGTGATCGAGGCCGGCATCCGCAAGCAGGCCGAGGCGGCGCTTGAAGATGCCGCCGCGGTGTTGCTGGTGACCGATATCCAGGCGGGTTTGCACCCGATGGACGAGGAGGTCGCAAACCTGATCCATCGCAGTGGCTGTCCGGCATTTGTGGCGGCAAACAAGGCCGACGGGGAACGATTTGATGCCGTCGCGTCTGATTTCGCGCGGCTCGGCTTTCCGGTTTTCCCGGTTTCGGCGCTGCAGAACCGTGGCATGGATGATCTGATGGCGCAGGTGTTCTCCGTGCTGCCTGCCGCCGTGAATGAAACCATTAAGACGCCGCTGCGCGTGGCGATCGTCGGGCGTCCGAATGTCGGCAAGTCCTCCTATGTAAACCGCCTGTTGCGCAGCGACCGGGTGATTGTATCGGATGTGGCAGGAACGACGCGTGACAGCATCGATGTGCCGTTCTCCATGGGCACGGGCCTCCAGGCAAGGCATTACGTGCTGGTGGATACGGCCGGCATCCGCCGTGCAGGCAAGATCGACAATACGGTTGAACGGTTCAGTCTATACCGCTCCGAGCAGAGCATCAAGGAGGCGAACGTCGTGGTGTTCATGCTTGATGCGGTGCAGGGGCCGACCGCCCACGACAAGAAAATAGCGGCGCTGATCTGCGAGCACAAACGCGGTTGTGTGATCCTTGTCAACAAGTGGGACCTGGCCAGTGGCGAGGTTACCCAGCGCCAGTATGGCCCGGCACTGGAAAAGGCGATGCCGTTCATGGGACATTGCCCGATCGTGTTCAGCTCGGCCCTCGACGGGTACAACATCCGGCGAACGATCGAGGCCATTGATACCGTGGCGGCGCAGGTGACCGGGACGCTGCCGACCGGTGTCCTGAACCGGACCCTGCAGGAGGCGGTTGAGAAGGTTGCTCCACCGTCGATCCAGGGGCGGCGGCTCAAGCTTTACTATGCCACGCAGATCGGCACCGATCCGGTTTGTCTCCGCGTCTTCGTCAATCGACCCGATCTTATGCGCCCTGCCTACGAAGTCTATCTCGAGCGAGCGCTGCGACGCCGCTTCGGCCTGGAGGGGGCTCCCATCGTCCTTAAATTCACCGCCCGTAAATCGATGTACAGCGAAACGGATAAGCAGTCTTGATCTGATTGTCAGTAGCCACGGCCGCGGAGACCGTGGATCTTGTGTGTGCGTGAGTGGGTATGTGGGGGGCAACACCGATGAGGTTCTCTGTCAAGGTCAAGCCCGGCTCACGGCAGCAGAAGATCGAGACGGGGGCTGACGGTGTCACCACTGTCTGGTTGAAATCGCCGCCGGTCGATGGCAAGGCCAACGCGGAACTTATCGAACTGTTAGCGAGAACCTACGGCGTGGGCAAGTCGCGCGTCCGCATCTGCACAGGCACGTCGGCACGCCTGAAACGGGTGGATATTGACTCATAAGTCTTCGGTCTACAGTCTGCAGTCTTCCCCTCCGTCAGTCTCCGGCAGGGGGACGGTTGCCTCGCTGGAAATGCCTCTGAGGTTCCGGATTCTTGAGCGGTTGCGGGTTGGCAAGCACGAATACCGTGTTCTCGCCGAGTTCATGTTCGAGGTTATGGATCATATCCGGATGCGGGGTCACGAAAAGGCCGTTTTCCGCGTTGATGATTACCTTCTCCCCATCCGGCAGCAGCAGGCAGACCGACAATGGCGTATTGCCGGGGTTCATGCTCACAATCGCCTTAACCTTCTGTAGCTTCGTGTCGAGCTGCGAGGCGGTGATATGGATGCTGACCGACTTGGAAAACAGCTTTGGGGCATCCTCCATCGGATAGATCTCCAGCGCCAGCAAGTTGGGGATCTCCTCATTCCTCGAGACGTGCCCGCCAATCAGCAGCGCGGCATCCTGTTCGATCACGGACTGGTATTTCTGGTAGGTGTCCGGCCAGACGACAACCTCGACGCTGCCGTCGAGATCCTCCAGCCGCAGGATGGCCATGCT
>CAZZBA010000278.1:0-4122 GCA_964652765.1 uncultured Victivallales bacterium
GGAAGGAGGTGGTTCTGACTTTCAAGCCGGTCGGGGAATATTATCCGGTCCGCATGCTCAAGATTCGCATTTACAATGACAAGCCGTTTATCGAGATCGGCTGGGGCGTTTCAAATCCGTTCAACTATGCGATATGTGTGAAGAATGTGGATGTAGTGCATGCCGGGGAGCTGCTTCCCGGCCGTCAGGTCGATGAGCCGCGTGTGCTCAAGAGCGGAGCCGGTGCCGAGCCGAACCCGGTTGAGAAGGGCTGGGAGGTAAAATCGTTCAACGGTGTTCTCCTGACGTATATGGATAAGGGCATCCGCCGTTCGATGGTTGCAGGAGGCTTGGCATATTCAGAGTATGCGCGGATCGTCGCATTAAGCGACGCGCGCTGGCGAAAGGCGAAACTGGAAGGTAGGCCGGTTCAGCGAAGGATCAAGCTTACGTTTTCCGATCCGCAGGGCAAGCTTATCGGACCCCGCCGGACATACTGGTCAGATGATACTGCATACCTTGATTTTGTAACGGGAGACCCATTCGAGGCTCTCGAGGCGTATGGGGAAGAAATGCGCGCGGCGAACAATGCCAAGCCGAATGTGTATGACTTTCCGACGCTCTGCGGATGGATGGTGTCTACGAGCTGGCTTGGCGAAGGCAAGCCGATCAATAATTCGGCCGGCCTGGTTGAGCAGACTCGCCTGGCAAGGGAGCGCGGCCTTATGAAATACACGCCGCTGGCTGTCCGCTTGGAGCCGGATACCTACTGCTACCACGACTTCGGCAACACCCAGCAGGGTTGGTGGGATGATAGACACTGGACCAAGTATGGCCCTGGTAACGGCGACGAAAAGGGCGACGGCAAAGGATCACTAAGGAAGCCGTATGACACTTTCGGTAAGTTCTGCAGGGCGGTCTCGCAACTCGGCGGGATTCCGTTCACTTATTTTCAGTCAAGCATGCCGTCGAACGATTTCGCCAAGGCACATCCGGAATGGATGCTTAACAGTGATATTTCACTCCTGCACCACACCCACTCTCACCATCACCCGCGAGTGCGGTATGATTTCACCAGTCCGGGCTTCAGGAAGCACTGTCTTGCAGTCTGGAACAGGCTCCGTGAAGCGGGATTGAAGGGGATCAAGTTCGACTATCCGGAGACGGCGTGGGCTGACAATGGCGGATTTTCCGACAGGAGTTTTACAACGACATCCGCCTACCGTGAGCTATTCCGTCTCTGCCGTGAAGGGCTGGGGTCAAAGGCTTACATCCATGAGCGTAACCTGGGCGAGGGGGATGTGCCGCGTCTTGACGCGACGGCAGGCATAGTTGATCTCCAGCGCGTCTGGGGTGATGCGAGCCACTTCGAGCCTGAAATGGCGTCCCGCATAGGGCTGCGATGGTTTAAATCGCGACAGGTGTTTCTCTACTATCCTGACGGGAAATCGTTTCTAATGCATGGAAGGGAACTGCCTGCCTACGAGCGACGCGCATTTCTTACACTTATAGCATTCCTCTCCGGACGCCTTGAGATCGGCACATCGGTTGGAACCATGACGGACGCTATGCTTCATGATATGACGAGGGTTTTCCCGATGCTCGGAGGAGAAAAATCGCCGCGTCCGGCTGACATGCTGACGGGCGGAGCGCATCCATCAGTCTATGTCTACAGCGTGACGGACAACTGGCACCAGGTGCTGCTCATCAATAACAACAAGAGCGGCCGGAAGACCATCTCTGCACCGCTCTCCGGTGATCAGACGGAGACAGGGTCGCTTGGACTCGAACGCAAAGCGCGTTTCCACGCCTTTGATTTCTGGAATCAGAAATATCTTGGCATCATCAGGGGCTCAGGCAATCTGGCGATTGAGCTTCGCGGGGGCGAAGTCGCAATGGTCTCGGTCCGCAGGGTAGAGCCGAATCCGCAAGTTGTATCAACCAACCGTCATATTCTGCAGGGGATGATGGAGTGTCACGGGATCAGGTGGAATGATAAGAGTCTAACCCTGACGGGCCGGGTGGATGTCGTGGGCGGCGAAGACTTTGTGCTGACCGTTGCCTGTAACGGATGGGTTGTGGAAGACTGTAAGGGCGCCGTGATTCGCAAGCGGAGCGGAGAAAGAGGACTGATTGATTTAGTGTTTAAGGAGAGTGTTAATATACGCAAGAAGTTTGAGCTGATAGTCCGGAAGTGAAGTGGCATGAAGAAGCCGAATATACTTTTTATCTTCACCGACCAGCAGAATCGGTATGCGCTGGGCTGCATGGATAATCCGAATGTCGAGACGCCGAACCTGGATCGGCTGGCTGAACGTGGGGTGCTGTTCCGCCGATGCTATTCCAATGATCCGGTCTGCGGGCCGTTCCGGGGATCGCTGCTGACCGGCCAATACACCAGCCGTTGCCGGGTTCTTGGCAATGGGGATCCGCTGCCGGAAGGCACGACGACCTTTGCCGATGCTTTCAATGCGGCCGGGTATCAGACCTCCTGGGTCGGGAAGTGGCATCTCGGCGGCAATGGGAACTGCCCGATTCCCGTCGGATTACGCGGGGGCTTCCAGCGTTTCAAGGGGTATCAGTGCTATAACGGTTTCTACAAGGATGTCTGCTTCTATGATGAGCTGGACAGGGAGCACCGGTACGATTATCACCGTACTGATGTGACGACCGATATTGCCATCTCGGAACTTGAACTGCTGGCGGGCAAGGGTAAGCCGTTCATGCTGATGATGTCGTATCAGGCCCCGCATTACCCGGAACAGCCTGCGCCAGAGTACGAGGCGCTGTATAAAGGACGGAAGATCATTCGCCGTCCGAATTGCCAGGATATAAATCCCTTCACGCCGACGGTCTCGCCGCGGAGTCCGCGTCCGGTGGAGAATGATCCGGACTTCCAGCGGTACGGCAACAATCTTGATGAGTATATCCGTCTCTACAATGCCATGTGTACGCAGATCGACGCCAATGTCGGGCGGCTGCTGGCGACGCTGGAACGGCTGGGTGTGGCGGATGACACGATTGTCGTATTCACTTCGGATCACGGCGATATGCAGGGCAGCCATGGCCTCAAGAACAAATGCCTGCCGCACGAGGAGTCGGCGGGTATCCCGCTGATTGTATATGCGCCGGGATTGCCGTGCGGACGGGTGACGGATGGCCTGGTGTCGGGGATTGACCTGATGCCGACCTGCCTCGAATTAGCGGGGCTTGATCCGGTCCACAGCGTCGATGGCTCCAGTATTGCCCCCTTCCTTCGGGGAAAAACGGCTTCGACCGTTGACGCCGTATTCTCCGAGCGCGGCGACTGGTGCATGATCGTCAAGGACGGCTGGAAACTGGCGGCGGAGCGGCAGGATGACGGTCTGGCCCCGACCCTGATGACGCATCTGGATGAAGATCCTTATGAACTCACAAACCGGGTAGAGGATTTGGGATGCGCCGATCGCCGTGCTGCTCTGCTTGACGAACTGTCAGGCTGGGACCGGGACGTGCGAGTCCGGCAAAATGAACAATG
The DNA here is from genome assembly GCA_964652765.1 of uncultured Victivallales bacterium. Lineage (GTDB taxonomy): Bacteria > Verrucomicrobiota > Kiritimatiellia > UBA8416 > UBA8416 > UBA8416. Next base: position 3,497 of record CAZZBA010000278.1, read on the forward strand.
CCAGAAACCATAATATTGTCGCATCTGCCTAATTCATCGAAATGAGCCGTCAGAAAAGCCTTGTCCACATCCCGCAGATGGACACCTCCCAGATTGTATGCAAATCGCTGGGCGTGCCGGATACACGCTTCGGCCGCCCGGCCGCTGACGTTCCTTGAAAGGATAAAATCAGCGTATTTGCACCAGAAAACGCGTTCTTTTTCCGTCATCTGCCGATTGAGGCTTGATTGGTTTCATGGTTCTGATAGTATCTAAATGGATAACGGGAAGACAAATCGCAAATAACCGCCCTGAACGGGCGGCAAGAAAAACGAATTAGGCAGATTCGATCCGTCTAATAAAACTGTTCGGTTTCAGAATGAATAGAATGATCATGGCAACGTTCGCGTGTCTGCTACTGGTCGGGTGCACCACACTCGCGCCCGAGGCAAAGCAACACGCCAGAGTCCTGCCGGAGCGGGGCTACCGAGGAATCTGCATCTTTCCTTCGCTCAACGGGAAGCGTGTTCTCCCCGGTCAGGCAGTTCGCCTTCCCGCAGACGTTGGCTCCGCTCGTCTAGGTGTCGAAGTCGTGAATGCTTTTCCTCGTGACATCTGGTTCAGAGGCGAAGTCTGGCGAACCGAAA
>CAZZBA010000278.1:4132-5719 GCA_964652765.1 uncultured Victivallales bacterium
GTCCGCGTGTCGCCTCACGCCAAATGCACTCAATCGCAGATCCACGGGAAGTACCTTTCTGGCTCCTTCGCGGCACCAACTTCACGAAGCCTGATCCGGGTTGCCACAGTAGTGAGAGTATGGTTGGATGCCGGAACAATTTCGATTTGGCGGGAACCGAGTCAGGTCCGGTCCATCACATCATCCTGATGGAATATTTCTTCCCCGATGACGAGCGACACTACTTCGTCGAAGTGCCATTTGATATCACACTAGAAAGGACGATAACCGAACCAAAGAATTGACCGTTACATTTCAAAGCCGCGGCTTTGAAATGAAGGTCATTCTCGACGTTCGGGCAAAGAATGCGAGCCGATCACCTTTTCAGATGGTGATGCTCTTCTGAAAGCCGCCAAGCACATCCATATCGGCGACAGTCGTAATGAGGTCGTGTGCTACCTTGGGTGGCGAACAGATGAGGGGCTTGTCGAGGCCGCCTATTCCTCCCCGGACGACGGGGGCGGCATGCTCCATCCTCGGATTACCTTCTGGCACTGGCGTGTCTATCCGGTAAGTCTCTACGTTGACTTCACTGATGATGCTCGGGTGTTTCGGATCAGGTACTATGACGATCGAGAAAAGCCCGACGGACCAAAAACAATGATCGGCCCGAACCAGCAAGTTCAGCCTATCGCCGGGAAGCCCGGCTCAGGCTGACTTGCATCGTTCGGACAACACGACATGAACAAACACAGAGAGAAGCTCCTAGCGGCGGCAATCGCTGTTCTCGTAAGCAACGCCGCATTTGCCGAGATGTGGCCCACGTTCGAGAACTACGTGGACAAATGCGTTCTTATCGTTAAGGCGAAGACCGTGTCTGATGGCGTTGAAAAACCTCTGACGTTCCAAGTTCTGGAATCGTGGAAGGGCCAATACCGTCCAGAACTCCTGAAGAACACCACGCCAGACGGCCGCTTCATCGAGTTCCAAGGGCATCACGGGATTGACGTAACCAATGGTCAGGAGATCGTCTTCTTCTTCACCCGGCACAATCAACCGGACGAAGGCCCCATGATCTCGCACAGCACGGCGTTCCCTGTGAAAGACGGGAAGGTTGTGTATGGTTCCACTTCCGACGGCCTTCGCAAGGAGTATACCCTCGCTGAGTTCAAGAAGAAGATTCATCATCTGATGAAGACGGAGACGAAAGAGACGCAGAAGTCGGAACCACCGCCTGGAAACTAGCTCGCAAAGCTCGCACTTTCAGGCGTGATGTTCCTGTCACCCCACCACCGCCCGTTCCCCGCGCAACCCTCGCCCGCCCGTCTCCAGCATCGAAACCAGCCGACACATATTCAGCCCCCGCAACGGATGGCTTGGTCTCGGGGATTGACCTGATGCCGACCTGCCTCGAACTGGCGGGTTTGGATCCGGTGGCGAGTGTTGATGGAAAGAGTATCGCCCCCTTCCTGCGCGGCGAGACGGACGAGACCGTTGATGCCATTTTCTCAGAGCGGGGCGATTGGTGCATGATCGTCAAGGACGGCTGGAAGCTGGCGGCGGAGCGGCAGGATGACGGTCTGGCCCCGACCCTGATGACGCATCTGG
>CAZZBA010000279.1:0-5630 GCA_964652765.1 uncultured Victivallales bacterium
GGCAACCGACCGCTACCGCGCGTCGTCACTCCCGCTGCCGCACCAGGCGGCGCGCCGAGCGATGCGGTGATTCTGTTTGACGGTAGCGATCTTGCTGGCTGGCAATCGGTCAAGGGCGGCGACGCGGAATGGGAAATCATTGGCGGCACCATGCGTGTCAAGCCCGGCACGGGCGACATCCGCACCAGGACCCGCTTCGGGGACTGTCAACTCCACATAGAGTTCGCCTGTCCTGCCGAGATCAAGGGCGAGGGCCAGGGCCGCGGCAATAGCGGTGTGTTCCTGATGGGCTTGTACGAAGTCCAGGTTCTCGACGGGTATAACAACCCCACCTACGCCGACGGTATTACCGCCAGCCTTTACGGGGAATACCCGCCGTTGGTGAACGCCTGCTCAATCCCCGGTGACTGGCACACCTACGACATTCTCTGGACCGCTCCACGCTTCGACGGCGTCAACTTGGTGTCGCCTGCCTACCTGACCCTTATCCACAACGGTGTGGTGGTACACAATCACGTGGAGGTGATGAGCCCCACTGGGCATCGTGACGTTTACTCGTACAAGGCTCACGCGCCAACAGGCCCGTTGAAGCTACAGGATCATGGCGACCTGGTTCGCTTCCGCAATATCTGGTACCGGCCCATCGGGAGCTACGACGGAGTTTAGGTCATCGTATATCGATTCGTCAGCATTACCCATATCTGTTAACGGGCAGTGAGTGTCATGCATGCCAACCCATCGGCGAGGATCGCTACCTGGTTGGCTGCTCCTCCAGGACCCGGTCCTTCCTCGCCGAAGTCGACTCGAAAGGCAAGGAGCACAAAGTGATCGAGGTCGAGGGACAGGTCAGCAAGCACAGTTCCTTTCGGCAGGTGCGAAAGACAGCCGCCGGCACCTATCTGACCAGTCAGCAATGCAGCGGTGGCAAAGCCCGGGAGTACAGTGTTGACCGCAACAAGAAACTGATATCCACCACGGGTGACGCGGTCAAGAACCGGGTTTCAAGCCTCTACGTGGTTACTCCTCGATGATGACGCGGAAGCCTGCATGGGGAATGCAATGTTGAATGTTGACGGCGTGACCCTGATGATGGCGAGAGGATGAGTCAATAATGAAGAGAACGAAGAATGTTGATTGGGATGAGGAGTCTCGTGATGCCAAGGGGGAATGGCACCCGGAATCGGCATGTAGGTTTGCGCCATTATTCACGTGGCCGCTTCAGCTTTCGCGGTTGCTAAAGTGGCTTTTTGGTTGGCCTGGCTTTCTGTGGCCTTATAACACATTCCATCTGGCGGTGGCCGTCTTGACATGGGCATGGTTGCAACCGGATGTCGGTACGTGTGCAACGCTCGAACCCGGATGGATCGGTTTGATGCTATTGCGGAATGCACTGATGATCTTGATCATATATGGCGGACATCATCTTGTGCTCTATCGCTGGAAACTACACGGCAAACGTCGCAAATACCGCAGTCAGTGGCAGGAAACAAACAGCAATCGTTTTCTGTTTGCAAATCAGGTCTTCGACAATGTCTTCCGCAGTCTGGTTCTTGGTAGTCTTTTCTGGACGGGGTACGAGGTGTTGTATATGTGGGCGCTGGCTAATGGTAAGATTCCTTATGTAGCCGCCTCTCAAAACCCAGTCTGGTTTGTGGCATTATTTCTTATCATTCCGTTGTGGCGTGAAGTACATTTCTACGTGATTCATCGTGCCATTCACTGGCGTCCGTTGTTTCGGCGGGTACATCGGATTCATCACTTGAACTATAACCCCGGACCATGGGCTGGTTTGGCTATGCATTGGGTTGAGCTTCTGCTCTATTTCAGTGTGGTTCTGATCCACTGGCTCCTGCCATCGCACCCGATCCATTTCTTTTTCAATGCACAGTTGACTGCTTTGACCCCTGCCTATGGCCACCACGGATTCGATGGGCCTCTCTTCGAGGGTAAAGTCCCGACAGGCTCGTATTTTCACTATCTTCACCATCGGCATGTAAATTGTAATTTTGGTGAGGCTACAGTGCCACTCGATAAGTGGCTAGGGACCTTCTACGATGGTGGCGGCGAATACGATTAGGCCGTGAAAACTGTTTTTTAGCTAAGCGCCATTCCGGTCGGGCTCTGGCATAATGATGAACGGGACTAGAGAATGGTCCCCGTGAGGCTTCATGCTCCTGCCAGTCCTCGAAGGAGATGGCCTACCAGATATGCCGCAAAAGCCGCAAGCCCTCCCACCGACACCGTCTCCAGGCCGGACTTGAAGAAGTTCTTTCCAGTCACCTTGACTTTTACAGCACCCAGCGTGAAGAGCGTGAGGAGTGTAAGCGCAATTGCCACAGCGAATGTGTTCTCCCTGAAGAAGGCGATTGGATACGCCAGCACATAGGCAAGGATAGGGATCAGTCCGAACACGGCGAATGAGATGAAAGTCACCACCGCATTCTTCAGCGGGGATTCAGTCGACTCGATAATGCCTAACTCCTCGACCATCATGATGTCAACCCATGTTTTCTTGTTCTTGGATATCAAGTTGACAATCGTTTCCGCATCCTTCTTTGCCATACCCTTTCCAGTGTAGAGCTCGACAAGCTCTTTCTTCTCCCCTTCAGGATAGTTTTCAATTTCCCAAGACTCCCTCTCGCGTTCCGCCTTGTGATATTCATTCTCCGATTTAGTCGAAAGGAAATCCCCAATGGCCATGGAGAGCCCGTCGGCGATGAGATTGGCAAAGCCCAGTATCAGGACTACGCCAGCGGCGAGCTCTGCTCCAGCTACACCTGCGACAACCGCGAACGTAGTGATAATGCCGTCAAGCCCGCCATAGACGGCGCTCTTGATGTACTGGCCCTGGGCGGAATGATTCTCCTGCGTGGACTTCGTATTATGCGCTGCCACGGTGTCCTTGGCGCTCTTGCTCTTGTATGCTTTTTTTGCCTGATCAAGCGAACGTGTTATCATGCTCCTCCTGAAACGGGACTGATAGGAAGTCGCTTTTCAGGCGGCACGGGCACGCGTCCGCTGGAACCGTTCTGAAGGAGCCCTTTCATGCAGGAAACTGTAGCGGATGCGGGGTCATGGTGTCAAGATGGCCGAATTCGTCTTCTGACGTCACCTTGCACAAGGGGCAGCACCTGATGTCCGCAAGGAGTATCGCCCGGGGCTTGGCACCCTGTTGACTTGCAGGGCAGACGTGTGCAAAGAACGTTTTCATGAAAATAATATTGACTGCTGGTCGGTGCGGTGTGTCTAATGATGGCGTCATGAATAACGGGCATGATTCTGAACATGATTCTGTAGCCGTTGGCGCGACTAGGTTCGTGCGTGGAGCGTGGATCGCGGTTCTTGGCGGGGGGGCGGTCCTCCTGGTGGCGATGGGCGCCATCGCGGCCGAGGAAAATGCATTCCAGGACTGGCTCCGGCGTGACCAGGATGCGTTCCGCGAATTCCGCGATGGCCGCAAGCCGACGACCCCTGCGCGGCCCGGCCAGGTGCTTTCCTCCCCGACGGATGCACCCAATTTGCCAGCGGGGTCCGGTCGTTCCCCCCATCCACTGCCCGAAGGCTGGCCCCAGTACCAAGGCGATGCCGGGCGCAACGGCTGTTTCGGCACCATACCGGCGTGGACGAACGCGCCGCCCCGGCGCTGGCAGTGTCGCCTGCCGTCGAGCCCCGGCCTCGCGTTGGCCGCCAGCGCGGATGAACTCATCCTCGGGGTGGGGGCGCGTGTCATCAGCCTCAACCGGAACGATGGTGCAACCCGGTGGACATTCAGCCTGACGAAGCCGGTCCGCGCGGTGCCGTTGCTGCATGGTGAAGACGTCTATGCCGTGACCTACGACCGGCAGCTCCTGCACCTGTCCCTGGCGAACGGCAGCATCCTGGGGCGCGTGACATTCGAGGCGCCGATCGAGGCGACACCCGTGGTGGCGGGCGATCTGCTCTGGGTCGCGACGCTGGACGGTACCCTGAATGCGCTGGCTCTGGCGGACCTGTCCGTGCGTTGTGCGACGAACCTCGGGGCCTCGGTGGCAGCGCCGCTCCTGCTGGCGGGAGACCTCCTTGTCGCCGCGGACCTGGCAGGCGACGTGCACGGACTCGATGCGCGCACGGGCCGGGGCATCTGGCGTACGAGCATCGGGAATGCCGTGATCGGCGCGCCGGTGGCCGACGGCGACGGTGTGCTGGTCGTGACCGAGCAGGGGCTCCTGGCGCGCCTGGCGCAGGCGGACGGCACCCGGAGCTGGTCGGTTGCGCTGGGCCTGCCGGTCGAAACGGCACCGGTCGTCGCCGGCGACATGGTGCTTATCGTCGGCCGCGAAGGGCTCGCGACGGCCCGCGACAAGGTCACCGGGGCGGAGCGCTGGCGCCAGACGCTTCCGGACCAATGCACGGCGACGGCGGTTGTCTGCGGCGAGCTCGTTCTCGTGCCGCTGTGGGACGGCACGGTGCGCGCTCTGGCCTTGGCCGATGGATCCGAGCGTTTCCGAATAGCCGTGGACGGTGGCGTGGCGACGGCGCCGCTGGTCGTTGACGGGATCCTTTACGTCGCGACGTCGGAGGGGGCTTTGACAGCCTTTGGAGCGCCATGATGCAAAAGCGGTATACAGCACCATTCCTGCGCGGTACCCTCGGACGGTCCATCTGGGCGGCGATGCTGCTGGCCACGGCCGCGGCGCGCGGCGCCACCGTGCCCCCCCCGCCAGTCGACGAGGAGAACCCGATTCCCGGCCTGCGGATCACCGGCACCGGACTCAACCAGTTCCTCGAGACCATGCGGGCGCGGGATTTCCGCGATACCAAGACGCTCTATGCCGACGATGTGGTCAAGGCACTCGACGGCATCGATCCGAAGAAACCGCTCGACATCATGGGGCAACACCAGGAGCTCCGGAAGGCCGTCGTAAAGCTCTACCAGAAAGGCGGATTCGAAACCGTCAAGGCCATGGCGAAAGAAGGGACGATCAAGGCTACTGCCGACGTACCCCACTCACAGGTGATCGCCGAAGTCCGCAATGCCATGGTGCATGAGACGCTGGCGGTCATGTCCGGGCTCTTCGGCGAGGTGCGCGTGAACGATTTCTCGACCGCGCCGAACGCACAGTCGGACATAGACCAGACGTTTCATCTCTCCAGGGTTGTTGATCCGCTGACCGGCAAGGAGCTTCCCGCCAAGGATCCCCGGACCGGGGAGGTGCTCACTGGCGAGTTGCTCAAGAAGCACTTTAACGAGACATTCGAAAAGCTGTTCGGCATCCATCCCGAACGGATGGAATGCTCGAGCCATGCCGTCGAGGCCAGCATCCCGGACTGGAGGACGACCCCCATCAGCACGGATGAATTCGCGGTGCGGCTGAAAAGAGGGGCTGATTTGTTGATGAACAACCCGGAGGCCTACTTCCTCGAGGGGGCGTTCCGGCGGCAGGTCGATCGCCGGTCCTATGAGTCAGACGTCCCCCTGTTCCGCATTTACAAGGCGACGCGGCGGCTTTCGACCGTGGCGCAAATCATCCGGGTGCGACCGGTCGTTGACCTGCAGCGCCGGTTGGCTCGGGTGGAGGTATACCACAATGTGCCCCCCGAGTGGCGCAGGGGATACGCGTTCGGCGCGGCGGTCGGCAACCTGCTGTTCT
>CAZZBA010000280.1:0-5625 GCA_964652765.1 uncultured Victivallales bacterium
GAGTCTCTGCAGCAATTGCCTGGATTGACGCCTGCAAGTCGGCGTCGATCGTCAAGCGCACATCCTGTCCGCTCTCCAATTGACGGTGCCGCGCCTGCTCCACACCACTGCCGCCCGTTCCCTCCGTGGTTACGAATCCGGCAATATGCGTAAGCGGCGTCTCGAGCGGATAGTCCCGCGAAGGTTGTGTATCAATGAAGATACCACGGAGATTCATGCGTCTTACCGCCTCGGCCGTGGTCTTTGGCACGGTCGCGAGACGCGCATAACGGCGATCTGTGTCCCTGGTACGGCGCGTGAACTCCTCCGCATACAGCCCGATCAGCCGAAGCAGGTCCGCATGGAGGTGCCGGTCCGGCGAGTCGGCCAGTACCTGCGGGTCCGCACAGACGTAATACCGCTCGCCATGCTGCGCGAGAACCCGTCCATGAATGTCCAGGATGCGCCCGCGCACCGGTTTGTTTTTCTCCTGCAAACGCGCCTCGATCCGCTCCAACTCAGCCTGCCGTCGTTGCCGGATGTAATGATCACCATTAACGAGCCAGTTTAGTCGCACCGCAACGAGCGCCAGAAATGCCACGATGCCAACCTGAATCAACGCGACCGGCCAGCGGGAAAGAAACACACCGTTGTTCCCCTTTCCTCTCTCGGCTTCACTGGAGGGCGAACCTGTGGTGAGCCGCTGGTTACACATGGCCGACCGATCCAGTGCCAGCAGAATCCCCAGCAGCACACCATCGAACAGCACGAACAAAAGACCGTACGAAAGGAATGGACTGGGCATCGGCATGAGGGGCCAAAGACCGGTATTGATGGCACCATGCAGCAGCGCACGCACCGTCAGCACGGCGGCACAGCCCGCCGCCAGCACGCGGGATTCCGGTCTGGCCTGCCTCGCCACGATCCGCCAGACCAGCGTCAGCAGCAGCCCCGTCAAGACTAGCATGGCAATTCCGGTCATCAACCCACCCACATTGCAAACCCGGGAGAAGATGAAGTCGGTGTTCCACTCCGGTACATATGGCGGATGCAGCGGCGACCCTGCCAAGCCCCCTGCATGGATGGCCGCTTGCGCCTGATATCCCTGGAAATAGTCGTTCACATGGCGGGAATACAGCCGCGTGATCAAACGGTGATTCATCAGGGTCAATGCGGTCAGTACAAGGCTCCAGACTGAGGCCGTTGCAAACAGGCCGGCCCACCGCCGCCACCCTTGCAGGACGGTAAAGACGGATAGCCCGATGATCCCGAACAGCACGAACAACATCGCTAACGAATACGGCCATGCCGCCGCGAACAGTAACGTTCCCGCAAAGGCGGCCATGCCAGGGGCCTCCGATGCACGTGGGCAGTCCCCTGCCCCGGTTTTCGCCGCCGGGCGGACCAAACGTGGCAGAGCGAACATCAAGCCACTGATTGTGACCAGCATTGAGGTAATCCACCCCGGAGACCGATGCCACCATGCCGTTCCTTTGATTATCGACGCCCATCCTGCCCAAGAGGTAACGGGAATGGCCACCAGCAGCAACGCGAAAAGCGGCAGTGGCATCCACCAAAAGTGCAACACCTTCCGAGACGGCACAAAGCGCCCGATGCCAAAAGCCAGCGCCAAGGCCATCAAGCCGAACAGTCCTTGACGCACCGCCAGCTCCGGGCGATTCATCAACCCTTCAAGCGGATACGGTCGCGGATACGCCACGGTCATCACCCAGACCGACACGCCCAGCAGACATGCCGTGCAACCCAGAATTGCCCACCCCAAAACCGACGTTTTCACAACCTCTTGCTTCTCACTCACATCAACCTCCATATCCTCCCAGTACAGCACTTCCCGGTGCCGGAACCTTTACCCACACGCCATCTTCACCCGAAAAGAAAAGCCCATCACTCGTGAGTACATATACCATTCCGCGGGCAAACTGCATCTGCAGCACGAATGCGAGTGGATTCCACGGTGTTCCCTCAAGAGGCTTCCATACGCCGGCCTCCTGAACAAGCAATTTGTCGGCCGTGCGGACGAGCATCCGTTGCCGCCCTCCTTGTTCGACGACAATGTCACTGACGAAGTCCGCGTCGAGAAGACATTTCCAGCCTTTGCCCCCGCGCTCCCAGACTCCGGCCGCGCCACCCGCCAGTAGAGATCCCGTCGCACTCAACCGGATCACGGACACCGCTTCGAACGATTTGCTCCGATACGGGTGACGCATCCTTGCCCATTGATAAGCCTCGCCCTCGGGCGTTCCCCGAAAGATCCCGAATTCGTATGGTTTGTACCCCGTGATGATGATCACCGGTCCCGTCCCGGTCAGTGCAATCACGCCTTCCTCCGTCGGCAGCAGTTCCTTCACGACGGCACCTGCCGCCGGGATGCCATCGCCGATCGCCCGCCAGCCATCGGCATCCCGTTCCCGGAGATAGGCACCGATATCGTTCCGCGCGACGGTGGCGGCCAGCGTCCCGCTCTGTGGCTCCAGGGTGAGACCATAGACTATGGTGCCTGCTCCAAGCCCGGTCGAATAATCCTCCCAGGATAACCCGCCATCTCGGCTGCAAAAGACACCGTCGCCCAGCGACGCAACGTACAGCTGACGCCTCGCGTCATCGCTGACAAGTGCCGCCACGCGGCTCGATGTGCCGAAACCGTTGGTCACCGCATGCCAGGTGGCCCCGTTGTCACGGGTCAACCAAAGCCCGCTGCCCGGAGTGTCGTCCACGACGGGGTTCTCATCGGCCTCGCCGGCATCGGTGCTGGCGATTAAGAAACCCGGTTCCTCGCCCGCGAAGAAGTGGATCACCTGAGCAGATCCCTCCTTGGCGCCATGCTCCTGGACATACGCCTCCTGCAGTTTATACCGATGGCGGAGTTCCTGGATGCGTGCCTTGTTTGGCATAGTGGGGCCACATGAAGCCGCGCCCAGCACCGCCAACACACTCGCACTCCTCAATATCAGTTGCTTACCTCTCATCCTGCACCTCCTTCTTTTCTTTTCTCATACACCCGTCTCTCTGTGCAGCAGGCGCTCTTGTCTGCCATTGCCGAAGGCGACGGCAGAACGAGCCTGCTGCCCGTCACCGTTCAATACCCGAAATTTGCGCCTGGATCAACCGGTAAAGCAGCCTGACCGGTGCGTGGCTGATGCCGGTCTCGGGCAGGTGGAAGTAACCGTGGGGGATTTCATCCGCAGGGAACGGGTCGTGGTCGGTTCCGCAACGGCCGATTATCATACCGTGTCCGTCCGCCAGCAGCTTGCGCACGGCATACGCGACCTCGCTGGAAGCATCACCGGCAATCCCGGCCTTCAGCGACCCGCAGAACTCCATGTCGCCCAGATAAACCAGGATATTACGCCGTCCCGTGATCCCCGGCTCGCGGCCCATGATCGCGCGGATGGCCAGCAGGCATGCCGCATCCGGATTCCAGCCCCAGCCGGAATCGTATTTCTTGTCGCAGATCGAGGCCAGAGCCCCAAGTCCGCCGAGTTTGCGGCGGCGGCTGTCGAACACCTCGATCAACTGGTAGAAGCTGCCGTTGGTGGAGTAGAAGTAGAGCACCACGTCGAAGTTCTTGAGACCGAGGGCTAGCGCAAGCGCGAAATCCTTGGCCAGGCCGACGCGTGCCGTTCCCATACTGCCCGAGAAGTCCACCAGGATGCGGACGGTGTAGCGCACATCGGGACGCGGGGCGGGACGGTAGTCGACTGATATGAACGGGGCCTCGGTCTCACCGATCATGACGGCGTCCAGCCGCTCCATGTCGAAATCCAGCCCGTTGGCGAAACGGCCGCGCAGGCGCGGCATGGCGACAAATGGCTGGGCGTGCAGACGCCTCAGAAGGGCGGAATACGGAGCAAGCCGCTGGATCATATGATGAAGCGCGGCTGGATTGCCTCCACCCAGCCGCTCGAACTCGATCGGAGCATTGGCCTCCTCCAGTATCAGATGCTCGCGGGTGAAGACATTCGACGGCGGGGCGAAGGGATCAACCGACGGTGGGACCAGGAAGGACGGCGGGGTGCCGCCGTCGCCAGCCGGATCGATGCCGTCGGCATTACGCAGGTTCAACTCGCTCACGTCCTCGAACAGCCTGGCAAACCGCTGCCGCAGGCCGATCATGTCGCGCTTCTGGTACAGGGGATACAGGGACGCGATCTCGCTTCGAATATCCCGCCAGGCCCGTTTGAAGAGGTCCGCCTCGTGGCAAACCAGCCGTTCGAACTTCCTGTCGGAAAAGAAGAATGCCGGGAAGACGAGGGAACTCACGCTGTCCACGCCACAACCGCCGGCATATAGGAAGTCATGTTCGATCCACGTCAACCAGGCATCGGGAGTGGCCGAGCCTTCAGCGATGGCAACCACTTCCCGGAAGGCCATGTAACGGATGAAGTTGCTCTTGACATGCGCATGGATCTGCTTGCGCGCATCCAGATCCGGGCCTTCCGCAAGGAACGTGTCAGCGGCGAAAATGGCATCGGGCAGCTGGACCTTGCCGGCCAGTGTCCTGGAAAGCAGCGTGGAACCCGCCGCAGCCGCCAGGCGTAGCGAGAGCGGCAGGACGCCGACATGCGGCATGGGGGCGCCGGGGTACTCCGTCTCGCTTTCATAGAGATGACTGAACCCCTGCACGAACGGGCTCCAGTACCGAGTCTGGACGAGTTCCATCGCGGCGAGGTTGCGCACCGGTTCCATGGCCAGCAAGTCTGCAGGCTCCACCGGACGGCGGTCGTGAATCCGTTCCGACGACGAAGCACCCTCGCGCACGGGCGCGGCCATGGACCGTCGCAGTGCCCGTACTACCTTACGAGCAACCGTGGCCGATTCGCGGTCCCGTGCAAGCAGCTCAGCGGCCAGTTCACGGGGAACATCCCAGCCCAGCGCGATGGTCATGTTACCTGCCGCACGAGCAGGCAGCGCTCCGCCCTGGGCCTGGCAGCGCGTGGTCAACAGATCCATGGCCGGAGCCAGGGCGGTCCTGATCGCCTCGATGACAGACTCGCGGCAACCCGCTGACGGACGCCAGCGGATATCCGCGCGAATCCCGATCGGGTAGCCTTGCAGCAGGCGCTCCAGCGCCGTCTGGGTGGGGCTGCCAAGTTTATTCATGTCGTTCTCCGCTTCATACCAGGACCGGTGGACAACCTGCCAGTCGGCACACCACTCCATGAGGACCCATGCGGAAATCAACACGGATAGGTGCTGAGCCTGCACGGCCTTGGCCGCCATGGACAAGGGCAGTAGCATCAGGTACTCCAGCCAGTAGTGCCCGGCATTCGCCAGACGGGCAATCTCATCGCGTATCTGCCAGGTTTCCCAGTGACGGGAACCCTGTTCAACAGCGCTGTCCGTTGACGTATCCACGTAGTATCTCGCCCCGTCGTGGACAAGGCAGTTGAAAAGCGGATGTTCGCGGTGCAGTGCATCGCCCCCGGCCAAAAGGCGCGTGATGACCGGGAGCCGCCCCCAGCCATCCACCTTGGCCAGGCACAGCTTGGCGAGCCCCGGACTCGGCACCTTGATCAGTTTAAGATAGTGGTTACTGACAAGCGTATGCCCGGTGGCCGCGAATTCCTCGATGATTTTCTTGCCGTTCGATAAGGTGATCACATTGAGGTGTCGATTAAGCGCCCT
>CAZZBA010000281.1:0-5605 GCA_964652765.1 uncultured Victivallales bacterium
GCAAGACCAACCCGCTGAATGATAATGCCGACAACAGGGTGGCAAAACCAGGACAAGCGGACATGTGCAATGTAATGCCACGAAAGGCAGGAAACGGCAAGGATAAAGGCGACGTTCTGGCAGAAATGCGAAATACCGAAGGGCTTTCCCAGAGCCTCAGTGCCTCAATCGTAGCGGGTGGTGCAGGTGTTACGGCGGAAAGGCGAAAGAGCAGGAAAATAAGATTTTCCAGTTGCACAACCTTCCCTCTTGCGCTACCGTCCAGCATGAAGGTGTTGCAAACTCTCGCTCTTTGACGCGTATCAGCCCCCCTGTTTCCCCCGCCATGCGTCAGAAGTCCCCCATAAATCCTAAAGAAACAGCAAAACTGGTGACGCAAGCCAAACGAGAGTCCCCGCTATGTTTGACGTATAAGATGTTCGACGGGAGATCATGATGACGGATAAGCGAAGCCTGATCGTGTTCGGCCAGGTCCACGAAGCGGAGCAGAAGTTTGATTATTTCGTAACTGGACTCACCGGTGCCCTATGCGGGTACATTGCTGAGGGCTATGCGGCAACCAAGGTCGGGCTCAACGATTCCACTCTTGAGCTCGTCGCAATTCTTATCCTAATCGTGTCTTTCTGGCTTGGATTCAAGCGTATTCAGTGGGGAATCGTCGTCAAGCAACTAAACGCGTTCAGGCTTGATTCCCTTGAAAAGAAGGGGGATTTGACCGTGAACTTCCAGGGCGGTCCACTGGTGAACGAAGGCACAGGCGATGTCTACCTCCCTGATACGGTGTTGAAGCTGATTCAAGCGCATGGCAGCAAGGCTTCTGCGTTTCAGAAAGCCTTGGATGTGGCCAACAAGAAGGCTCGGTTGTGTTGTGACTGGAGGAATCGTTGTTTGTTCGCAGGCTTCATCGTGTTGCTGATTGCCAAGGTGGCAGGAGCATACACCTAGGGTGAACACCGAACCAGAATGAGGAACCAGCAGGTGTCCTGTACTTCGTGAAGTGCGCAAACGCGCCACGGGTCCGGCGACCACTTGGTTCGACCGGAGAGACAGAGGAAATACATGCGACTATTCGGGGTATCCAAAGACGGTGACTTCGCCGAGTACGTGAAGGCCGGGTTCGGAGACGAACATCAGGAAGCGATACTTGAGGAATGGCTTGAGAACAATCCGGATGGGATTGTTGGGGACAGCAAGCTCCTGATCATCGGACGGCAGGTACAGACGACCCTCGGTGGCGTCATTGATCTTCTTGCACTGGACCGGTGGGGCGACCTTGTCGTTCTTGAACTGAAGCGGGGCAGGACTCCGCGGGAGACTGTTGCCCAAGCCCTTGAGTACGCGGCCTATGCCGCGCAACTCGATTACGCGCAGATCGAGGCGCTTGCGCGGCAATATCAGGACGATGACGGCCTGAACCTCGCCGATGCTCATCGCGACTACTTCGCACTGGGGCCGGAAGAAGGTGTATCCTTCAACAAGAGTCAGCGCATCGTGATTGTGGGGGAGACGATCACGCCGGAAATCCGGGAGACTGCCGGATTCCTCAACGACAAGGGACTTCGCGTCACATGTCTGGAGTTCTCCTTCTTCCGAACGGAAGACGGCAAACGCCTGCTGTCAGGCGATACCGTTGTTGCCGACCACTCCCGGAGCGACAAACCGGTCATTTCGGATTCGCGGGCGAAGACAACGCGCGAGCAGTTCATGAAGTCGCTCGACGCCAACGGAACGCCCGTGTTCTCGAAAGTCCTTGCACTCGCCGAGGAAAGACGACTCCCGATCCATTGGGGTTCTCGTGGGTTTTCCGTGAACGTGAATCCCAACGGCACGCATTTCAAGTTCTGCTACGGTTATCCTCCCCACTCGGTTTACGGTCAGTCTATCTACACCCGGCTGTTTGACTCCGCTTTCCTCGCCAGAGTAAACACCGGAGAAGCCATCGCCCGTGAACTTGCGGAGAAGGCGAAAACCACAGGGCTTTTCACGCCTGCCGGGAACGAGTTGAAGTGCCCGATCAATCGTATCCTGACCGACAAAGACACGGACTCCCTGCTGACATGGATTCGGACGGCGGCGGACAGAATCGAGGAAGCGGGATTGCGCAGCGATTCGGCAGAAGGACTTAGATGAGTCGAAGCCTCGGAGGTTACGGCTCGCAAGCTCGCCGAACCTCAAGGTTGATGTTCGCCCGGAAATGCGATGCGATGATTGAAGAGCACATGATATATGCGGTTCGGAAAAGCGGACGTACCCGCAAGGCATGGATGTGTCCCAGCGGGCAGATCGGCACCGTCGAAGAGGTTGCTCGCGAATACTATGTGACGACGCGAGGGTTCAATGACTGTCTCATAGA
Source organism: uncultured Victivallales bacterium (assembly GCA_964652765.1). Taxonomy (GTDB): domain Bacteria; phylum Verrucomicrobiota; class Kiritimatiellia; order UBA8416; family UBA8416; genus UBA8416. Next base: position 2,354 of record CAZZBA010000281.1, read on the forward strand.
CACGGCCTGTGTATACGGGGGCCTGGCGTGGCTTCTCCTCCATGACATCCTCTTCCACGATAATCTGAACAGCCAACAGCCACTGTGTTCGCTGTATCTTCACACCCCGCAGCGTTTCTACGAAAGACATCGGGACATGATTGAATCTCGGCTGGATGAATACAAAGCTGATCGAGGCGGCGTGTTCACGCGGCAAATGCAGCGTTTCCGCAATCATCCGTTCTTCTGCGACCCGCAGAGCAGAATTGCGCCGCATAGCGGAGCTTGGCTGATACGGAACGATTCTGCCCTTCGTGACTTCGTGGTAATGTCTGTTGATCACGGGCAAGAGGCCTTGGTTCGCGAGATCATCCTGACAGGCACAAAAGGGCGCAACGCTGGCTGGCCGGACCTCGTTGCTTGGAGTACGCACACCTTGGTCTTTGCAGAAGTCAAGAGTACCGACAGTCTCTCTGGTGCCCAACTCCGGTGGATGGCCAATCATCAGCGCGCATTCAGGATCGAGTTGATACATGTTCTTGATGGAGGGCATGCTATCGGCGCTGGCGCGCCTCAGCATGACGGCTGACGTTTGGATGAAGAAGACAAATGGCTATACCGATTCCAAAGACAGTGCGTGAGCAGATAGCGTGGTCCTACGCGAATCTTGCAAGAGCCCACGCGGCCTTGAGTGATGGTGTCACCGAGTACAGGGTGGTTCATCACGTCATCCGCAATAGACTATACCACGGCCTGCTGTCCGGGAAATTGTCGATGCGTTCACTGTTCGATGATGAACGGCTGAAGATGACTATGCCGCAGGCGTGCTACTACTGCGGTGCCAAGGGCACCCTAGCCGTGGATCATTTGATACCGAGGATTCAGGGCGGACCAGACGAAGCAGACAACCTCATTTGGGCGTGCCGTGCCTGCAACAGTTCCAAGCAGGGGCGGGACATGCTGGCTTGGGCCACCTCAAAGGGCTTCTTTCCTTCCGTCCTGCTCTTGCGCAGGTACCTGAAAATTGTCGCCCGGTTTTGCGAGGAGAACAGGCACATGGATATGGAACTGTCCCAAAGTACGGAGGCTGACATACCGTTCGATGTAACCCTGCTGCCGACGAGGTTCCCGCCGTTGGCGGAACTGAAACTCTGGGTTCACCCGAACACAGACGAAGAGAATCCCAACGGCGTGCATGGTAGGCTCGCAAGCTCGCCACCATGACGCCGTTACAGCAAACCCCCATCCAGTCCTGCGCCGTTCATCAGCCCCTCCATCTCTCCCCATCCGTCAACCCCGGCGGCCCGCCGCTGTCCCCGACCGGCGAGCCCCCTCCCAATTTCATTATATATTTTTTGGGTGCCGCAGAATCTGTGGGTAAATGGATAAAGGTAGATGGCGAATCTGAGGTCTTTTTGGAGACAAATCGCCGGAAGGGTGCGAAACATGGCTGGAGAATAGCAATATATCAGTTGACAATGGGAACTCATAGGTTACTATTATGACCATGACATACACGCTGCGGGAATACGAGGAAGGTAACCGTTCACCCTTTGCCGACTGGTTCAATCGGCTGGATGCCGTGACCGCCGCAAGGGTTGATCGTTGCATTCGACGCATGGAAGCCGGGAATTTCGGGGATTCCAAGGCATTGAAAGGCGGTATCCATGAACTCCGGCTGTTCTTCGGCCCCGGCTACCGCGTGTATTACGGGATTGAGGGGAAAACGCTGGTTATCCTGCTGGGGGGCGGGGACAAGAGCAAACAATCGGCAGACATAGCCGCCGCTGTCAAACGGTGGGAACGCTATCGGGAAGGACGGTAAAGCATGGCACTGACACGGGAATACAAGACGACGGTTCTGGAACGGATCAAAAGCGATTCCAAGTTTGCAAAGGCACTCTATGACGAAGCCCTTGACGCGCTGCTGATCGGGGAGACGGCGGAAGGGCTTTCCATGCTTCGGGACTTGGTACACGCGCAAATCAGTTTTAAGGAACTGGCCGAACAAACCGGATTCGACGAAAAGAGCCTGCACCGGATGTTATCCCGGCGAGGGAACCCCACGGCGCGAACGCTGGGGAAGATCACCAGCGCAATCCATTCCGAAATGCACCTTGTCCCGCACATAAAAGTTGCCGCCGCATAAGCACCATTCCAACACTTCATCTACCCACAGATTCTACGGAGGAGCCCAAGAGGAAAGGCGGTTCAGCGGTTGACCGCGTCGATCCCGACCTCACCCTCTGCGGCATCGGCGTCATCCACGACCTCAACCGCTGAACCGGTGGATATTATTGCTCCGACGTTATTCGGTAAGCGCAATCGCCGGTGCTTCCCGGACCGAGGACTCCACCTCGAAGAATTCCGCCGGTGGAAAGTTGAAAAGGCCAGCTACCAGGTTGCTGGGAAAGCTCTCGCGCTTGTTGCGGTAATCCCGCACGTTGCCGTTGAAGAACCGCCGGGCAGCCTGGATGCGGTCCTCGGTGTTGATGAGCTCGCGTTGCAATTGAAGGTAGTGGCCATCCGCTTTCAGGTCAGGATAGCGCTCAACCACGGCAAAGAGCTGTCGCATCGCCCCGACCAGCTCGCGCTCATCCGCCGCCTGCGAGGTCGTGGATCCGGTGTTGCCCTGGCATTGATTGCGCAACTGGACAACCCGTTCCAGCACGGCCTGCTCGTGCCTGGCGTAACCCTTGACGGTGGCGACTAGGTTCGGGATCAGCTCATAACGCCGTTTCAGTTCGGTGTCGATGTTGGCCCAGGCATCCCGGATATGGTTGCGCAAGGCCACGAGCGCGTTGTACATGACCACGACAAAAAGCAGGGGCAGCAGTAAAACGGCGATGAGTGCATAGGGCATGATCAGGTATTCTCCGTAAAAAGGTAAGCCGGCATCCGGGAGCGCAGTTCGACCAGTTGCTCCAGGCCGGGCCGGATTTTTTCCGGTTCGATCTTGCCGGATGCACAAACGGCCATCGCGTGATGCTCGACTTCAACGGTAAGGCGCGGGTGGTCCAGCAGATATTCGATCATGCGTGCATTGCAGAAATCGTAAGCGAATTTCTTGTCTTTTGATCGCACGCAGAACTGCCGTGAGAACTCGTGCGACTCAAAGTCAATGTCATCAAACCCGATCGCCTGGGCGATCTTGGAGAAAAAGCCTTCGGGACCGATCTTCAATTCAGGAAACGTGTTGGGGAACATCAGGATGAAGAACGAGAAGTGGTGATGGTGCGTCTGACGTCGGCCTTTGCTGTCGGTGGAGTGGGT
>CAZZBA010000282.1:0-5588 GCA_964652765.1 uncultured Victivallales bacterium
CTCCCTCTGGCTGGCATCCGCTGCCTGAACCAAGTCAAGGAAACAGGGATGCGCCATTACAGGGCAACGCTGCATATTGTGCTTGTACGCGGAGGCCTGCCATGCTACAGGATTCCTCGGTAAACGAAGCCGTTTCGGCTTTTTCAAATTCAAGGAAGGATGATATAATCATGGATGAGCAGATTCGTAGCAAGCTTGAGGAGATGAGGAGCTTCTTACAGGCTGATGGAGGCGACATGGAGGTGGTTTCCATCGTGGGGCTCAATGTGCGCCTGCGGCTCAAGGGTGCCTGCGGGGGCTGTCCGCACGCCACGATGACGATCAAGCAAGGCATCGAGCGCATCCTGCGCGAGCAGCTTGACGAGGGTATCACCGTCGAGCAGGTCGCCTGAGGCTGCCGCCGCACGGGCATCCGGAAAGGCGGCGGATCACTCCATGGCACCCATTCGCTATGCGTTAGAACTGCTGCACCTCTGCATGCGGCCGCGCCGCCGTATGCTGGTGATCACGACCGGGGCGGTCGTCGTCTTCAATATCCTGGAGCTGCTGGCTCCCAAGATCCTGCAGCTCTACGTCGATTCGGTGGCCGGCAATCCCCTGCGCCTCTGGACCTTGCCGCTGGAAGGGTTCATCACCCACCGAGGGCGGTTCGTGCTGCTGCCCGCCGCCCTGCTGGCCTTGGCGGGCGCTCGCTGGATCGCCACCTTCTTCCGCTCGGTCTATCAGACCCGCCTAGGCCAGGGCGCGCTCTTCGATCTGCGCAGCCGCATCTTCAATACGATGCAGAGCCTCTCGTTCGCCTATCACGACGCGGCCCACAGCGGCACGCTGATCTCGAACGTGGTCGAGGACGTCAACTACGCCAACATGTTCCTGCAGCGCGGCCTGATGCTGCTGCTTGAATCCGCCGCTTTCATCACCATCAGCTATATCTACATGGCCACCGTCTGCCCGAAAGCGGCGGCAGTCTCGTTCCTGCTGCTGGTCGGCGGCCTTGCCGCCATCGCCCTGATGGCCCGCTACAGCTACGGCGTGTTCGCCAGGACCAAGGTCCGGTATGCCGAGACCGTCCAGGCGTTCTCGGAGACCATGGAAGGCTACCTGGTGGTCAAGGGGTTCGGAACGGAAGCCCGCCAGGAAGCCCGCTACAACCTGAACGTGGACGCGCAGCACGACGCGGCGCTCAAGGAGAACCTGTTCGAGTCCGTCCTCAGCCAGTGCCTGCACTGGACCTCGGTCGCCGGCATTCCCGTTGTGCTGGCTATCGCCATCTTCGAGTCGCAGGCGGGCCGCTGGGAGTTGACCGCCGGTAAGCTGTTCGTGCTCTTCTACCTGCAATCGGGTATCCGCATGCGAACCTGGGGAATCAGCCGCGCCGTTGACCAGACCATACGCTTTACCGTCACCGCCGAACGCATCGGCCGGCTGCTGCACGCCGACGATTACCTGGAAGACGCGGGGACCGCCACCCTCCCGGAGCACGGTGACGGACTGGTCGTCGAGAACGTCTCATTCGCTTACGGCGACCGAGGTCACTCGGTGCGCGAGGTCTCGCTCCATATCCGCGAGGGCGAGACGATCGGGCTCGTGGGACGCACCGGCGCAGGCAAGAGCACGCTCGCGCTGCTGCTGTGCCGCTTCTATGACCCGACCAGCGGCCGCATCCTGCTGCACGGGACGGATATCCGTGCCTTCCCGGTCCAGGAACTGCGCAACGGCTTCTCGCTCGTGTTCCAGGACACATTCCTGTTTTCCGCCTCTATCCGTGACAACATCGCCTACGGCTGCCCGGACGCCTGCTTCGAGGACATCATCCACGCGGCCAGCACCGCCTGCATCCATGATTTCATCATGAGCATGCCACAGAAGTACGACACCGAAGTCGGCGAGCGCGGCGTCACGCTCTCGGGTGGCCAGCGCCAGCGTATCAGCATCGCCCGCGCCATCCTGCGAAAGCCGCGGTTCCTGATTCTCGATGCCTGCACATCCGCCCTTGACAGCGCGACGGAAAAGGCGATCCAGGACGGCCTCCAGAAGCTGCGGGCCTCCACCACCTGTGTCGTGATCGCCCATCGATTCTCCAGTATCGAGCACGCCGACCGTGTCGCGGTGATGGAGGACGGCCGCGTGGTCGAGATCGGCACCCCGGCAGAGCTGAACCGTCCCGGAACCCGCTTCAGGAGTGTGCTGCAGCCATGAGTAGCGGACAAACCAGCGAATTACGCAAGGATGAGGATCAGAAGGCGCTGTCGCCGCGCCTGATCGGGCGGATGTTCGCCACGCTCGGCGGCTACAAATGGCTGGTGTTCGCCGGCTGCGCGATGGTCTGCATCTGCGCCTGGGCGGACATGCAGATCATCCACGAGGCCACGCTCATCATCAAGGTCGATAGCTGGCGGGACACCGGCCTGCTCCAGGCGTTCATCCCGCTGCTTGTCGCCTGTTTCCTGAACCGTCTTTTCGGCTGGCTGCAGTGGATCGCCACCATTTTCGCCACGAATCGTGCCGTGGCCCGCCTGCGCAAGGCATTCTTCAGCAAGCTGCTGGTCCTGCCGAAAACATTCTTCGATACCCATAAGTCCGGCTGGCTGACCGCCCGCAGCACGGGTGACCTTGAAGTGCTGCAGGATTTCATGACCTATGCCCTGATGATGCTTGGCGTGTTCGGCACGATCACCGTCTCGGCCTGGCACCGGATCTCGCAGATCGCCCCCGTCCTGCTGCTGCCGGCGATCGGGATGATGCCGCTGATCCTGCTCATGACCATCTTCTACAAGCGCCGCATGAGCAGCCTGCAGCGGTCCGCGCGCGAGCAGAACAGCCGCCTGGTGGCCAACATGTCGGAAGCGGTCCGCGGGGTGCGCGTCGTGCACGCCTTCGCCCGGCAGGAACGCAACCTCGAGGATTTCAACACCCTGAACCTGAAGAGCCACGATATCGAGGTACGCGTGGCGCGGCTCGATGCGCTGTTCATGCCAGCGCTGGATTTCATCGGCGTCCTGAACACCGTGATCGTGATCGCCTTCGCGGCCTGGCTGCTAGAGAACCCCGGATTCCCCTTGCTTGGCAAGCCCCTGACGACTGGCGATATCATCGCCTACGTGCTCTACATGAATGTGATCATCTGGCCCACGCGCATGCTGGTGGAACTCTATGGCATGTCGATCCGCGCGATGGCCGCCGCCGAGAGGATCTTCGAGATCATCGACATGCCCCTCTCCATCACCGATCCCGCCACGCCCGTGCCGCTCACGGTATTGCGCGGCGAGATCGCGTTCGAAAACGCCGGGTTCCGCTATCAGCCGGGAAGCGACTGGATCCTGCGGGATCTCAACCTTCATATCAAACCGGGCGAGACCATCGCGCTGGTCGGCGAGACCGGTGCCGGCAAGACCACCATGGCCTCGTTGATCGCGCGTTTCTACGACCTGCAGGAGGGCTGCATCACCATCGACGGCACCGACATCCGGCAGTACCGCCAGCGCGACCTGCATGCCCGCATGGGGATCGTCCTCCAGCAGGGCTACCTGTTCTCCGGTACAGTGATGGACAACCTCCGTTTCCGGCGGCAGGAGATGCCCGCGGACGAGGTGATTGAACACGCCAAGTCGCTCGGCACCCACGAGGCCATCATGGCGCTTTCGGATGGCTACGACACCGTCATCCTCGAAGGCGGCGAATCCCTCTCGCTGGGACAGCGGCAGGTGATCGCCATTACGCGGGCACTGCTGGCGGATCCGGCAATCCTGATCCTGGACGAACCGACTTCATCCCTCGATATCCACACCGAGGCGATCATCCAGCAGGCCATCAGGGGTCTGATCCGCAACCGGACCACGATCCTGATCGCACACCGCATGTCAACCGTCCGCCATGCCGACCGCATCCTGGCCATCCGCCACGGGCAGATAATCGAGTCGGGCACGCACGACGAGCTGATCGCCCGCAACGGCTACTACCACACACTGGTAAACCTATCGGACGCCGCCGACGGACGCCTGAGCTGACCGTCAATCGCGCGCCACTACTCAAACACAGTCCACTGGCTGACGGTTTCGGCGAAAAGCCGCGGCGTCTTGACCATGATCCCCCGTGTACGGACAAGCGCCTTGTCCAGCGGCTCCGCGATGACCGGCATGACATACCCGCCGCCCATGTCGCGCTTCTCGACATCCAGCGGCGGCAGTCGCGTATCACCCGCATCAGTGACCGCCTGCACCAGCAACTGCTCCACCCCGGCCGGGGCGCACACTTCCAGTTCCAGCGGCAGCGGTACCCAGCGGTTGACCTGGTGTTCCCCGATCGGATGCTTATCCAGCAGCAGCAATTTCCCGCCATCCGCCATCGTGTAGATCAGCCGCAGCGTACAGGCCTGGGTCACCCGCACGGCCAGACGCGGCTTGTCGCCGAAGCGGTAGACCACCGGACCGTCCTCCAGCCGGTCGGTACGCAGCTCCACCCGTAATCCGGAGCCTTCGGCAAGCGCCTTGTGCAACGCCAGCTTGTCGCTCAGCAGTCGATCCAGATCCGGCGGGGCCAGCCGGTCGCGGCCGAACGCCTCGCAGCTCAGCGGCTCGACAAAGTGCCGCACCACGCGATCCCCCGCCTGCAGCACCAGCAGCATGCCGTCGCCCTCGCGCAGCATGCGCCCCTGCACCCGCACCGCCGCGCTCGCCGGATCCTTGGCCAGTCGCACTCCCGGCTGCCGGGCCAGACTCGCGCCGAGCGCGGTCGTCAGGGCATGTCCGAACTCGGAGACAAAGCCCGTCGTCCCGAACTCCACCGGCAGCACGAACCAATCGCCGCTTACCGCCGGTGCCGGAGCCGCCAGCTCCGCCGCCAGCGTGTCGGCAATCTGCGACATTGAACGCGGGGTGGATGCCGCCAGACGCTGAAGTCGCAAACGCACAGCATCCACGGACGGCACCTGGTCGCGCGGAATATCGTCCCGCTGCGTATTCAGCGCCAGATACACCTGGAGCGCCGCCTCGGACTCGCGCAGCGTCGCCAGCGTCTCCTCGTAGGCCTTCAGGGCCGACGCCGGATCGTCCGGCTCCAGCTTATCCGCGCGCTCGAACGTGGCGGTTGCCGACGCGAGAGCCTGCGACACGCGCAGTCGATAGGCGGCAGCCATTTCTGCACGATCCGCCGCCACCAGCACAAATGCGGCCTCGCGGGTGGTCACCGATTCCAGAACCTTGACATTCACCAGGTCGAGCATCGCATCCACGCGGGTGCGGCTGGTATAGCGGCTTTCCGCGCCGGGCGCGTCCGACTTCACATCCTCGATCTGCGCACAAATCCGACAGACCAGCGACATCGCAAGATCCCGCAGCGCCTCGCGCCTGGCCTGTGCCAGGGCATCGGTCGGCGTTGCCGTGCGCTCGGCCATCCCCCGCCCAACCAGTACCGCCGGATCCCCCGCCGGGAGCGACAGGAACCAATCCGGTGCCGACTCACCCCGGGCCACCACCACACCAAACGCCAGAACACCTATCCAGCCCATAAGCACGATATGCTTACCCATCTTCAACCTCCTGGACCTCTCACCCCGTGATTGAATCACCGTCTGCCGGCGGCACATCCGG